>NZ_AKJX01000001.1 GCF_000276605.1 Acidovorax sp. CF316
GGGCTGCAGGGAAAACCCGAAAAATTTGCATGGCCATGGGTGCTATCCAAGGAGCCAGCGCGGGAGCCACCAAGAAAAAGGAGGGCTTGCGCCCTCCTCTTCTTTGCTGTGTCCGGCGCCAGGGCCCGTCACACGCGCCACTTCTCCAGCAGCTTGGCAGGGCTCAGGCTGTCATAGCCTTCGAAGGGCTGGTGGATCCAGGGGTTGGTGGGCAGGAACTCCACCGAGTAGTCGGGCGTGAACGTCGACATGCCCTTGGTCCAGATGACGGCGCTGCGCAGTTCCGTAATGGGTGCGTAGTTGGTCCTGAGCATGTCGATCACGGCATGCAGGGTGTGGCCCGAATCGGCCAGGTCGTCCACCAGCAGCACCTTGCCGGCGATTTCGCCCTTGGGGGTAGTGATGAAACGGGCGATGTCGAGGTGGCCCTGCACCGTGCCAGCTTCGGCGCGGTAGGAGCTGGTGGACATGATGGCCAGGGGCTTGTCGAAGATACGGCTCAGGATGTCACCGGGGCGCAGGCCACCACGTGCCAGGCACAGGATGGTGTCGAACTCCCAGTCCGACTGGTGCACCTTGAGCGCCAGCTTTTCGATCAGGCTGTGGTACTCGTCATAACTGACATACAGGTGTTTGCCGTCTTCGGTCAACATGGGCGGGGCTCCTGGGGGTGATGGCTTGTAGATGAGAGGATCACACGGCAACAGCGCCAGGGCAACCCCTCATCGCTATATAGAGGGAATACGAAAAATGCGTTTGCCGCGCAGCACATGGCGCCATGCGGCACCGCCCTGCCGGTGCGAGGCCAGGGCGGGGGTATGGCAGGTCAGTCGGCCACGTAGGGGTGGCGCATCATGATGGTGTGGTCGCGGTCCGGGCTGGTGGAGATCACGTCGACCGGCACACCGGTGACTTCGGCAATGCGCTCCAGGTAGCGGCGTGCTGCCTCGGGCAGCTTGGCGTACTCGGTCACGCCCACGGTGGTTTCCGTCCAACCCGGCAGGGTTTCGTAGATCGGCGTGCAGCGTGCGATGTCTTCCGCGCCCATGGGCAGCAGGTCGATCTTTTCGCCGTCGAGTTCATAACCGGTGCACAGCAGCAACTCGGTCAGGCCGTCGAGCACGTCGAGCTTGGTGATGCACAGGCCCGACAGGCCGTTGACCTGGGCGCTGCGCTTGAGCAGCGCGGCATCGAACCAGCCACAACGGCGGCTGC
>NZ_AKJX01000002.1 GCF_000276605.1 Acidovorax sp. CF316
CCGGGCCGCACCGGCACAGCGCGGCGTTGTGCCAGCTTTTAGCTGGCCCGGCGTTACCCACTCTTCCGTTCCGGCCAGCTTCAGAACGCCGTTCCCCCTGAGCCGGCCGATGAAGTGCCATCCATGCGACTGAACGCGGTTAAACCACTCGCGGCGGAACCCGGCATCGGTGATGATGGTCACTTTCCTGTCTCCCATGCACCCGGCCAGCTCGTCCAGAAAGCGGTTCTGAAGATCGGGGTTTCCCAGCTTATCGCCTTCTGCGATGAGGCTCAGCAGCGGGATGGCACGCCCGTCCGCCAGCAGGCTGGCACGCAAAAGGCTGAAGGACTGAGTTGGCCAGGCGCTCCAGTCCACGGCAATGACGCACTCCTTCATGTCCCGGATAAGCCAGCAGATAATGTCGCGTGACAGCGCGGGCACCTCCCGGTGGAGGGCGGCATTGCCCATAAGGCGGTCAACGCGTTTGATTTTGTGCTTAACGCGGGCATGGCCCGCAAGAGAGCGACCGATGCTGGTCAGATTGAGGGAAGCACCGCGGGTCAGGGAAATCGTCATATCAGTGAGGGCGTTACGACGATACTGATGGGTGCTGGCTAAAGATTCCCG
>NZ_AKJX01000003.1 GCF_000276605.1 Acidovorax sp. CF316
CTGGCGGCCCCAGCCGATACCTCCTCTTTCGGCGACGAGGCCATGGCCGGCTGGCAGGAAGAGTCTGCACGGCTGTCTTCGGCCTATGAGGTCAACAGTGCGGTATTGCCCGACCTGGGCGACTACACCGCACGCAACCCCGCCCTCGCGGGCGGCGCGGCCGGCAACCCCCCCAGCACCCAGTACATGGACATCACGCGCTGGCTCACGCCGGATTCGCCGACCCGCTTCGGCCTGTCCCTGGGCCTGAGCGCGCCCGCGGCGGGCGCCATGCCGCTGGCTGCGGAAGCCGCCGCCCCCGCCAGTCTGGACCTGGGCGTGCGCTGGAGGTCCCGGCTGGAAAGCGGGCGGCAGCTCGATATCTCCGCCTGGGCGCGCACGCCGCAGGGAGCGCAGGCCCCCGATGCCCTGGGCCTGATCCGGCAGGCGCAGCAGCCCTCGTACGGCACGCGCCTGGAAGTGCAATGGGCCACCGCGAAAACCGGGGGCCTGACACCCGAGTTCGGTGCCGTAGGGGTGCAATTGCAGAGCGGCTCGCGCCTGGTGCTGCGGGCCCGCAAGGGCGGCCCGATGCTGTATTACCGCTCCAGGTTCTGACCAGGACCTGTTGCCACTGCTTGAGGGGCCACCAAGACCCTAGCGGGACTGCCCCAGCCAGCGCAGCACGCCCTCGCCCGCCGCCTTGCCGCTGGCCATGCTCGCGGTGAGCAGGTAGCCGCCGGTCGGGGCTTCCCAATCGAGCATCTCGCCCGCGCAGAACACACCTGGCGCGGCCGTGGCCATGAGGTGGGCGTCCAGCGCCTCGAAGGTGACGCCGCCGGCCGTGCTGATGGCTTCGTCCAGCGGCCGCGCCGCCACCACCGTCACGGGCAGGGCCTTGATGGCATGGGCCAGGGCCACGGGGTCGGCTATGCCGTCCTTGCCCAGGTGCTCGTAGAGGATGCCGGCCTTGATGCCGTCCAGGCCCAGGCGACTCTTCAAGTGGCTGGACAACGAGCGCGAGCCGCGCGGGTGGCGCACTTCCACCAGCACGCGCTCGGGCGTGTGGTCAGGCAGCAGGTCGAGGTGGAAGGTGGCGTGGCCATGGGCCTCGATCTCGTCGCGCAGCAGCTGCGAGACGGCGTAGACCAGGCTGCCCTCTACGCCGGTGGCGGTGGCCACGAACTCGCCGCGGCGGTGAAAGCTGCGCCCCTGGCTGTCGGTGAAGCCGATGGCCACCGTCTTGAACGGCTGGCCGCCAAAGCGCTCGGTGAAGTGCGGGGTCCAGCCCACGGCGGGCGCAGGCGTGCGGCCGATCAGCTCGCGCAGGAAATCGCGCCGCGTCTCGCCCGCGGGCGCATCGGCGCGCACCACGTCGAAACCGCTGTTGGCCGGGCGCAGCGGCGCCACGGCCACGCCGCGCGCCTCCAGCAGCGGCACCCAGGCGCCGTCGGAGCCCAGGCGCGCCCAGCTGCCGCCGCCGAGGGCCAGCAGCGTGGCGCGCGCGCCCACGGCCACCTCGCCGGCTGGCGTGGCAAAGCGCAACGCACCGCCCTGGCCGGCATCGGCCCAGCCCAGCCAGCGGTGGCGCATGTGGAACTGCACGCCCTGGCTGCGCAGGCGCTGCAGCCAGGCGCGCAGCAGCGGCGCCGCCTTCATGTCGGCCGGGAAGACGCGGCCCGAGGTGCCGACGAAAGTCTCCACACCCAGGCCCTGGGCCCATGCGCGGACGGCGGGCCCGCCAAAGGCGGTGATCAGCGGCTCGACCTGCTTTTCGCGGCCGGCAAAGCGGGTGGCAAAGGCCTCGTGCGGCTCGGAGTGCGTGAGGTTGAGCCCGCCCTTGCCGGCCAGCAGGAACTTGCGGCCCACCGAGGGCATGGCATCGAACACATGCACGGCCACGCCTGCCTGCGCGAGCACCTCGGCGGCCATCAGGCCGGCCGGGCCGCCGCCCACGATGGCGACATCACAGGCCAGGCCCGGGGCGGCCGCGTCCTGGGCGGTGGAGGTGCTTGCATTCATGGTGGTGGGGCTTTCGGAAATCGGAACAACGGCAGGGGTCAGAACAATGAACCCTGGGGGGAATCATCCACCGCGGGCGGCGCCCGGCGGGGTTTGGCGGCCACCGGCGGTGCAGGTGCTGCGGGGGCGAGAGTATGCCCCAAGGTGCCGCCCCCACCCGCCGCACCGGCATCCGCAGGCACCACGACCATGCGCCCGTCGCCGGTCAGGAAGGCTGCATGCACCGGCTCGCCGGGCATCAGCGCGCGCACCGCCTCGCGGTAGCGCTGCAGCTGGGCCATCAGCCCAGGCTGGCGCTCGGGCTGGGCGGCGCTCTTGTAGTCGAGCACCCACCAGCCCGGCGCAGGGCCGGTACCGTGGCCCGCCATCGGCCGATGCACCAGGCGGTCGAGCCGCAGGCTCTGCCCCTGGTGGTTCAGGGGCGCCTCGTTCATGGCACTGTCCATCTCGGCCGGATCCCAGGCCCAGGCGCCCTCGCCCGCCAGGATGCGCTGGGCGAGTTGCGCGGCGCGCGCGGCGGCCGCGGCGGTGATCTCGTGGTCCTGCGCCAGGCGGGCCAGGCGCGCGGGCTGCCAGCCGTGGCTGCGCAGCTGGGCCAGCGCCATGCCCGCGACGCCGGCCTGCTCCAGCAGCTGGTGCATGGCCTCGCCCAGGCGGGATTCGGGCGTGGACTCGCGCGCCTGCCGCTCGGCCGGGCCGTCGGGGCGGTTCGAGCCCCCGAACCCTTCGACCAGGCCCGCACCGGACTCGCCCTTGCGACCCTGGCCCAGTTCCGGGGGTAGCACAGGCAACCCGGCCACGGCGAAGACCTCTGGCGCGTCGGCCTCCACCACCAGGCCCCCGGCGCCGTCGTCGCCGGGCACCACGGCCTCCTGCACCAGCGTCGCCAGGCGGTTCCACCAGCTGCCGGGCGCCGAGCTCGTGGGCTGCACGGACGACAGGGCCAGGCAGTGCTTGGCCCGCGTCATCGCCACGTAGAGCATGTTGAGCTCCTCGCGCTGGCGCGCCTGCTGCTCCACGGCCAGGGCATCGACCGCGCTGGGTGGCGGGCTCGATTCGCTGGCCAGGAAGACGAAGCCCGTGGGCACCGCCTGCTCACCGGGCCAGTCCACCAGCACGCCCATGGTCTCGGCCTTCTGCGGGCGGGTGTCGGTGTCGAGCAGCAGCACGCACTCGGCCTCCAGCCCCTTGGCGCCATGCACGGTGAGCAGGCGGATGGCCTGCGCATCCACGCGACCGGGCGCCCGCACCCCGCCCTTCTTCATGGCACGCACGAAGGCATAGGGCGTGAGGTAGCGCCCGCCATCGTGCTGCAGCGCCGCCGCCAGCAAGGCGCGCAGATTGGCCTGCACCGCCGCACGCTGGGTAGCCGGCGCCGCCGCCGCAAAGCGGGCCAGCACGTCGCCCTCTGCATAGATGGCGTGCAGCGCATCGTGCGGCGGCAATGCATCTACCCAGGCCTTGTACAGCGCAAGCACGGGGCCGGCAGCGGCAGCTGGCGTGCCCTCCATGAGTTCTGGCCGCTGCAGCAGTTCGAACCAGTTCAGGCTGGCGTGCTCGGGCTGGCGGCGCAGCAGCGCCAGGGCCACCAGGGCATCGTCACCCAGGCCGAACAGCGGCGACCGCAGCGCGCGCGCGAGCGACAGGTCGTGCCCGGTGGAGACCAGCGCATCGAGCAGGGCCACGATGTCCTGCACTTCGGGTGCATCGAACAGGTCGGCCTTCTCGGGCTGCACACAGGGCAGGTGCAGGGCACGCAGTGCGTCCTGCATGGAGGCCAGGCGGTCGCGCTTGCGTGCCAGCACCAGCACCTCCTTGGGTGGCACGCCCTGCGCGATCTGCCGGGCCACCCAGCGCGCGGCCTGCTCGCATTCGCGCATGCGCTGGGTTTCCTCGGCCTCGTGGCGCGGCTCGGTCAGGCTGTCGCGCCAGGCCAGCAGGCCACTGCGGCCCGACGGTCCCTCTTCGTCCAGCGGGCCGATCGCGGGCAGGCGCAGCAATTCGCCGGGGTCGGTCGATTCGGTCGTGTGCTCGCGAAAGCCGCTGGTCTCGCCCTGCGCCTGGGCCGTTCCCAGGGCATCGTTCACGGCCGCGATCACGCCGGTGGCGTTGCGGCGCGTGTGGTCGCAACTGAGCAGGTCGCCCGAGAGGCCGTTGCGCACGAAGGCCTGCGCCGCGATGAACACCTGCGGCTCGGCCCGGCGAAAGCGGTAGATGCTCTGCTTGGGGTCGCCCACGATGAACACGCTGGGCGCGCCGGCACCGCCGCCCGAGCCCGCATAGCCCGACAGCCAGGCGTGCAGGGCCTGCCACTGCAGCGGGTTGGTGTCCTGGAACTCGTCGACCAGCAGGTGGCGGATGCGGGCATCGAGCCGCTCCTGCACCCAGCCGCTGAGCACCGGGTCGGCCAGCATGACCAGGGCCGTGCGCTCCACGTCGTTCATGTCCACCCAGCCGTGCGCGTTCTTGACGGCGGCGAACTCCCTGACCAGGCACCGCGCCAGCCGCGCCATGCGCTGCTGGTGCTGCCAGGCATCGTGCTGGAGGCGCGCCAGCAGCAGGCGCTGCAGCTCGGGCTCGGCCTCCTGCGCGGCGGCGAACTTTTCGAGGTTCTTGGAGAGCCGGTCTTCCTTGGCCACGAACAGGGCCTTGCGCAGCAGGTCCAGGCGCAGGTCCAGGTCGTCGCAGGCGAAGGCGTCGACGATGGCATCGGCCGCCTTCTGCGGCGTCTTGGCAGACTCGGCGCCCAGGGCCTGGGCGCGGTCGAGCCAGCGGCGGCGCACTGGGTCGCCCCGCAGCGCCTCGGCGGGGCTGGCGAGGCCGGCCAGTTCGGGGCAGTGTTCGAAAAACGGCGGCACCGAGGCATCGACCACGCCGGCCTCGTCGGCCAGGTCGAACTCCACGCGCTTGGACAGGGCCGCCGCGAGCGCCTTGTGCGTCTGCGAGCGGCCGTGGCGGAACACGACGGCGGCGTAGTCGGCGCGCAGGCCGGCGTGGCTGTCCACCGCGTGCAGAAAGGGCTGCCAGACCTCGCGCACGGCCTCGGCATCGTCCTCCAACAGGTCGAAGTTGGCCGGCAGGCCCCGGGCCTGCAGCAGCGCCAGCGGCGCCGTGCCCAGCAGCGCGGCAAACCAGCTGTGGAAGGTGCGGATCTGCACCGGCCGGCCGCTCTCCAGCATCGTGCGGTACAGGCCGCGCAGGGCCTCGCGCTGCTCCAGCGCACGTTCGGGGTGGATGCCACGGGCCACGAGCTCCCCCGTGAGCCGGTCCAGCGGCGCATCGGCAAACTGCTCCAGCCATTCCTGCAGGCGCTGGCGCATTTCGCCCGCGGCCTTCTTGGTGAAGGTGATGGCCAGGATCTCGTGCGGCGCGGCCCCGTCGAGCAGCGCGCGCAGCATGCGCGAGACCAGCATCCAGGTCTTGCCCGCGCCCGCGCAGGCCTCGACTGCCACGCTGCGCTGCGGGTCGCAGGCAATGGCATAGAAGCCCTCGCGCGAGATGGGCTGGCCGTTGTGTTCGTAGGCGGCGCCCTTCATTCCAGGATTCGTCATGCCCAAAAGTCCTTGCGGCACAGGCCGCGCACCGCACAGTATTCGCAGACCATGCCTTCGCCCAGCGCGGGCATGGGGTCGCCTGCGGCGATGCGCTCGAAGTCGTGCTGTATGCCCTCGACCAGCAGGTCGCGCAGGGCCACCACCTCCTCCTGCTCGTGCATCTGCGTCTCGCCGCGTTCGCCCACGTTCACGTAGGCGGCGCGCAGGGTGTCGTGGCTCAGGAGCGCAGCATAGAAGGCCAGCTGCGTGTCCTCCGATCCGGCGCCGATGCGCTGGCGCGTGACGGAGTCGGTCTCGGTCTTGTAGTCGATCACCAGGGTGGTCACTTCGCCGGTACCCGACACCGCATCGATGCGGTCGATGGTGCCCACCAGTTCCATCGCGCCCAGCGGCTGCGTTGTGCGCAATTCGGCCTGGCGAAAGACCGCCCCCTGCTGCTCGTGCCGTGCCAGCCAGCGCAGGTAGCCATCGCGCACCTGGGGCCAGCCTGCGGCAAAGGGCAGGAAGTCGCCGCCCGAGAGGCCCTGGCGCGCGGTGACCGCCTGGGCCGACTCGTCGAGCCGGCCCAGGCGTGCAGGCCCGGCGTCGAGCGGGGCATCGAGCAGGCCCTCGTGGAAATGCTGCAGCACCTCGTGCAGCCAGTTGCCGAAGTCGCGCTTGTCCACCTCGCTGCCCAGCTCCTCCGCCTCTTGCAGGCCGAGTTGGCGCAGCGCGAAGAAGCGATACGGGCAATGGCGCAGGTCCGAATACGCGGTAGAGGACAGCTTGTGCACCGGCAAGGCCTGGCCGCTGGGCAGCGGCCGGGCCGTGGGCGTGCTGGCCACGCTGCGCGCAAGGCGCAGGTCCTGGCCCGCATGCGCCGTGCCATCGAGGTGCAGCGCCAGCACCAGGGCGCTGGCCAGCAGCGGCTCGCCCCCCTCGTCGCCGGTGCGCCACAGCACGTCCACCACGAGGGTCTGCAGCGCGCTGCGCCAGGCCAGGCGCTGTGCGGCCTCCAGCGATTCGCGGGTGGGCAGGCCCCAGGCCTCGCGCTGGGCCTGCGTCCACTCACCGGGCGGCTCGGGCGCAGGCTGCAGGCGCTTTTCGTCGCAGCCCGGCAGCACCAGTGCCGCAAAGGTCCGCCCCAGCAGCTGCGGCAGCGGCAGGATCACGACCGGCGCGCCGGGCGGCGGCGGGGGCACGAAACGCGCAGCCTCCAGCACCTCGTCGGCCCAGCGCGTGAACTCGGCCAGTGCCATGCGCCGGCCCACGCCCTCCCAGGCTTCGAGCTCGGCCTGCAGTCCTTCGGGCAGGCGCAGCAAGGCCAGCACCCGCTCGCCGGCCTCGTCGGCCTCGAGCACGGCCCACTGGCCCGTGGCCTCGAGCAGCCCCCGCAGGGCCGCGAGCCACTGCACCAGCGGGCGCGCCGCGCGCAGGCCGGCACGCCAGGCCTCGGTCTGCGCCACGCCGGCGGCCAGCGCCGGGTGCGCGCTCCAGTCGCGCGCGGCCACCGCATCCCAGCGCGCGAGCGATGCCCGGCGCAGCGCTTTTTCCAGCGGGTTGAGCGCGGCGGCCGGCCATGCGGGCACCTGCTTGAGCCAGGCGAGCACGGCGTCGGCATCGGCATCCCAGGCGCAGGCCTTCAGTGCGGCCATGACCTGTGCGGCCGCGCGCGTGGTCGACAGCGTCCAGCCGCTTTCATCGCGCACGTCCACGCCGCTGCTGCCCAGGTGGGCGTGCACGCGGCGGGTCAGCGCCCGGTCGGTGGCGGCCAGCACCACGGGTGTGCGGCCTGCGGCCAGGTGGTCCAGCACGCAGGCGGCGGCGCGCTGCGCCTCGTCCTCGGCGTCACTGGCCGCATGCAGGGCGACCTGCCCCTGCGCCCCCCCATCCTCGCCGGGGGCATACAGCTGCAGCACCAGGGCCCGCTCGCCCCAGTGGGCCTGCAGCGCGGCGGCCAGGGGCTCGGCCTGGAAGCCTTCGAGCACCACCAGCGCGTCGGTGGCGGCGCGCACGCCCGCCTCGAACAGCACGTCGGTGGCGTAGCGCGAGGCCAGTGCCCATTCGAGCGCAATGCGCGCCACCACGGCCTCGAAGCGCAGGGCGCTGCCCTCGTCCGCCACCGGCAGCAGGCCGCGCGCCTGCACGCCCCATATATCGCGCTGCGCGGGCGGCACGGCCGCCACGGCCAGGGCCAGTTGGGCCGCAGCCTGCTGCAGCGGCGTGGCCAGCACCTCGCGCTGCGCCGACAGGCCCGCCTGGTCGAGCAGGGTGCGCGCAGTGAGCGTATCGCGCGCCACATCGCCGGCCAGGTCGCGGCCCTCGGGCACGAAGACCGCCAACTGGTGGGCCCAGTTGCGCGTGGTCTCGAAGCGCGGAACGAAGCTGTCCGGCTGCCGGCGCGCCCACAGGCGCTGGCCCCAGGGCATGAGCTGCGCATAGGGCACCAGCACCACGGTGCGGGCCGCATGCGCACCGCACCCAGCGAGGTGCCGCGACACGGCGTCCAGCACCCGGGCCCAACAAGGGGCCGCCTGATCGGTTTTAGCTATGACAGTCATAGCATCGGAGGGCCCGGCCACACCGGTGAACGTGGGATTGGTTTCTGTCACAATGACCCAACTTTATACGTACCCCGGTCCCAACCCGCCCAGATACAAGGAATACGCCATGGCCAGCGAACTCATCAAGCACCTCACCGACGCCAGCTTTGAAGCCGACGTACTGCAGTCCACCACCCCCGTGCTGGTGGACTACTGGGCCGAATGGTGCGGCCCCTGCAAGGACATCGCCCCCCACCTCGACGACCTGGCCAAGACCTATGAAGGCAAGCTGCAGGTCGCCAAGCTGAACATCGACGAGAACCGCGAAACGCCTGCCAAGTTCGGCATCCGCGGCATTCCCACGCTGATGTTCTTCAAGGACGGCCAGCTGTCGGCCACCAAGATCGGCTCCATGCGCAAGGAGCAGTTGACGGCCTTCGTCGACCAGCAACTGGCCTGAGGCCTTGCTGGCTGCGGCTCCCCGGGCCGGGGTGCCGCAGCCCTCTTTCTTCACCGCCGCTTGCATCTCTTCACATGCCCGCAAGCAGCGGCCCGGCCTTCCCGGATTTTTTCCTGTCATAATTCCAGCAGATCACCGGCTTGCACGCATTGGCAGCCGGTTCGAGAGATCCTCAGGCACGCCGTGACTGCCATCAGCAGACCACCGGCGAACAGCCCACCTCCCCCGAGACACCTACCTACTCCGCCAAGGAGTCATTCCATGCACTTAAACGAACTCAAGGCACTGCACGTGTCTGAAGTCCTGAAGCAGGCCGAAGAACTCGAAATCGAAAACACGGGCCGGATGCGCAAACAGGAGCTGATGTTTGCCATCATCAAGAAGCGCGCCAAGGCGGGCGAGCAGGTGTTTGCGGATGGGGTGCTGGAAATTCTGCCCGACGGTTTCGGCTTCCTGCGCAGCCCGGACACGAGCTTCACCGCGAGCACGGACGACATCTACATCTCCCCCAGCCAGGTGCGCCGCTTCAACCTGCACACCGGCGACATGATCGAAGGCGAAGTGCGCACTCCGAAAGACGGCGAGCGCTACTTTGCCCTGACCAAGCTCGACAAGGTCAACGACGGCCCACCAGAGCAGAACAAGCACAAGGTGATGTTCGAAAACCTGACGCCCCTGTTCCCCAAGGAGCAGATGCGCCTGGAGCGCGACGTCAAGAGCGAAGAGAACATCACCGGCCGCATCATCGACATCATCGCGCCCATCGGCCGCGGCCAGCGCGCGCTGATCGTCGCCCCGCCCAAGAGCGGCAAGACGGTGATGATGCAGCACATCGCCCACGCCATCACGGCCAACAACCCCGACGTGCACCTGATGGTGCTGCTGGTGGACGAGCGCCCTGAAGAAGTGACCGAAATGCAGCGCACGGTCAAGGGCGAGATCATCGCTTCCACCTTCGACGAGCCCGCCGCACGCCACGTGCACGTGGCCGAGATGGTGATCGAGCGCGCCAAGCGCCTGGTCGAGCTCAAGAAGGACGTGGTGATCCTGCTCGATTCCATCACCCGCCTGGCCCGCGCCTACAACAACGTCGTGCCCTCCAGCGGCAAGGTGCTGTCGGGTGGTGTGGACGCCGCTGCGCTGCAGCGCCCCAAGCGCTTCTTCGGCGCCGCCCGCAAGGTCGAGGAAGGTGGCTCGCTGACCATCATCGCCACCGCGCTGGTCGACACCGGCAGCCGCATGGACGAAGTGATCTTTGAAGAATTCAAGGGCACGGGCAACTGCGAAATCCACCTGAACCGCCGCCTGTACGAAAAGCGCGTGTTCCCCGCCATCGAGCTCAACAAGAGCGGCACGCGCCGCGAAGAGCTGCTGCTGGTGCCCGAGATCCTGCAGAAGACCCGCATCCTGCGCCAGTTCATGTACAACATGGACGAGATCGAGTCCATGGAACTCATGATCAAGAA
The DNA here is from genome assembly GCF_000276605.1 of Acidovorax sp. CF316. Lineage (GTDB taxonomy): Bacteria > Pseudomonadota > Gammaproteobacteria > Burkholderiales > Burkholderiaceae_C > Acidovorax. The sequence goes on from NZ_AKJX01000003.1 coordinate 10,004, forward strand.
CATGAAGGCGACGAAAACCAACGTCGACTTCTTCGACATGATGCGCCGCGGCGGCTAGGCACTCCCTGGCACCTTCGCACAACGCCTCGCAGGTTTCACGGCCTGCGGGGCGTTGTGCCTTCTGCACCACCTACCAGCGCGCCTGCGCGGAACCCAGGGCCAGTGCCGGCCGGTCCCAGTGCATGGCGGCGCCCTGCACTTGCAGTGGTGCGCGCACCCGCCGGGCCGGCCCCCAGGAGGTGGGCTCCAGCGCGTCATCCACATCCTCGTGCTGCTCAGGCGCCAGCGGCTCCACGGCGCCGCGCTCGGCGGACACCAGCCAGCGTGCCGTGCGCGCCAGCGACAGCCGCGCCGTGCTGCCCGCTCCGGTGGCCACGCGGCGTACCAGGCCGCGCACGGCAGCGGCCGCCATCAGATAGCCCGTGGCATGGTCGATGGCCTGCACCGGCAGCGGCGTGGGCCGGTCGTGCCCACCCCAGCGCATGCCAGCGTCGGCGATACCGGTGCTCATCTGCACCAGGCTGTCGAAACCACGCCGGCCCTGCCAGGGACCGCTTGCGCCGTAGGCGCTGAGCGACACATCCACCAGGCCCGGGTTGAGCGCGCGCCTGCGCTGCGCACCCAGCCCCAGTTGCTCCAGCGCGCCGGGCCGCAGGCCATGCACCAGCACATCGGCCTGGCGCAGCAAGCCTTCCAACACCGCGCTATCGGCAGGCACCCGCAGGTCCAGCCGCGCGCAGCGCTTGCCCAGCACCACCTCGGGCACGGTGACGGGCTCGTCCCAACCGGGCGGATCGATGCGCAGCACGTCCGCGCCATGGCCCGCGAGAAAACGCGTGGCCGTGGGGCCGGCCAGGATGCGCGTGAGATCGAGCACGCGCACACCGCGCAGGGGCCGCGCGGGTTTGGTGGGCCAGGTGGGCTGGGCCACCGGGTCTGCGGTCTCCCAGTGCACCAGGGGCTCCGCCTGCACCGCCCGGCCCTGCGGGTGGAGCCCCCAGTCTTCGATGCTTCGCATGGCGGCTGCACAACCCCCCTGCGCCACCACGGCAGCCTCCAGCGCGTCGGACTTCCAGCGTCCCACGGCGTGTGCCACGGCCTCCCGGTCGGCCGCCACCCCCAGCACGGCCAGGGCTGCATCGCGGTGGTGCGGCGCATTCGTGTGCAGCCGCACCCAGCCATCGGCCGTGCGGTAGTCCCCGGCCACGGCATCCCAGACCGGCGGCAGGGTCCAGCCCTGGGGACGCAGCGACATGCCGAACCAGAAGGACGCGAGGCGCCGGTCCACCTGCACGGCAGGCCACGCGCCACCCGCCTGCGCCAGGAGCTCAGCCACGGCCAGCCCCGCCACGCCGACCGAGGCGGTGGCCAGGTCCGTGACCGGAAACACCGAGGGCAGATCGCCCCGGCCTGCAACCGACAAGTGGTCCAGCGCCGATGCGGGGCCACCCAGCGCCGTCCATGCCTGGCCAGCCAGCGCCAGGGCGCCTGGGGGAACAGAAATCAGTGGGGCGGGCATGAGAACCTCCTTGAAAGAAGCTTCTCAGAATAGATTGGCAGCATTTATTGTCAATATTGATTTATATTTTCAACATGCCTTTTCTCTGATCCACCCATGTCTAGCTACCTCACCGCCGCCGAAACCGCCGAGCGCCTGGGTGTCTCGCGCGCCACGCTGTACGCCTATGTGAGCCGCGGCCTGCTGCATGCCCACCCCGGCCCCACACCACGCGAAAGCCGCTATGCGCAGGCCGACGTGGAGATGCTGGCTGGCCAGCGCAAGCGCGGCCGCAAGCCGCGCGAGGTGGCCAAGGCCACTTTGAGCTGGGGGCTGCCGGTGCTCGAATCGGCGATCACGCTGATCGAGGACGGCCAGCTGTACCTGCGCGGCGTCCCGGTCGAGAATCTGGCGCAGTCCTGCAGCGTGGAGGCCGTGGCCGCCCGGCTCTGGCAGTGCACGCAAGCCGCCGCCTTTGGCGCCGGTGCCCCCGAGGCCTCCCCCATGCTGGCTGCCGTGCAGTCGCATCTGGCCGGCCACCGGCCAGAGGAGGCCCTGCTGCCGCTGTTCACCATCGCCAGCGACGACGCGCCCACCGCCCAGTGGCAGACCACGCCCGAGCGCCTGGCCGAGGGCTGTGGCGCCCTGGTGCGCCAGCTGGCCGCCTGCCTGCTGGGCACGGCGCCCGGTGCCGACCCCATCCACCTGCAGTGCGCCCGGGCCTGGCAGCTCGACGACCAGGGGGCCGACCTGGTGCGCATGGCGCTGGTGCTGTGCGCCGACCATGAACTCAATGCCTCGGGCTTCACGGCGCGCTGCGTGGCCTCCACCGGCGCCAGCCTGCGCGCGGCCGTGGTGGGCGGGCTGGCGGCGCTGACCGGCGCGCGCCACGGCGGGGCCACGGCCCGGGTGGAGGCCTTGTGGGACGAACTGGACGGCAGGCAAGAGCAGTCCTCGCCCGCCGCAGGCCTGCGCCAGCGGCTGGCCCGCGGCGAGGCCCTGCCCGGCTTTGGCCACCACCTGTACCCGCAAGGCGATGGGCGCGCCCGGCTGCTGCTGGCGCGCATCCTGCCCGCGCGCCCGGTCTGGGCGCCCTGGGTCGCCGACGCCCAGGCCCTGGTGGGCCAGCCCCCGTCCCTGGACTTCGCGCTGGTGGCCGTGCGCCGCCACCTGGGTCTGCCGCAGGGTGCCGCCTACGGGCTGTTCGCGCTGGGACGCTCCCTGGGCTGGATCGCGCACGCACTGGAGCAGCGCAGCAGCGCCGGCCTGATCCGTCCACGGGCTGCCTACACCGGCCCACGCCCCGCCTGAGTTTGGGGAAATCACTGGACTCTGGTTATAATGGAGGGCTTTTTCTGCGGAAAGTACGCTGGATGCTCCACGGCGCAAAGGTTGCTCCGGGTCCAGCACGGCTCCCGCACTTGACAAGGATTGATCATGAAAGAAGGCATTCACCCCAACTACCGCGAAGTTCTGTTCGTGGACCTGTCCAACGGTTTCAAGTTCGTGACCCGTTCGTGCGTGAACACCAAGGAAATGGGCAAGACCGACGACGGCCGTGAGCTGCCCCTGTTCAAGCTCGATACCTCCAGCGAATCGCACCCCTTCTACACGGGCACGCAAAAGTCCGTGGACAACATGGGCGGACGCGTCGAGAAGTTCCGCAACCGTTTCGGCAAGACCACCGCTACCGCTGCCAAGTAATCCTTCGCACGCTGTATGCCAAGAAGGCAGCCCGGGCAACCGAGCTGCCTTTTTTCATGTTTGCGCCCCTGCGCTGTGACCGGGGTTACCAGACTTACCCTGCCCTTCACAGCCTGCTGACGGAACCCGGGCGCTTATCCCTTATTCTTGGCGGCTCCTTCAAGCCACCAGCCGACGCGTGAATCCACCGACCCCAGCCATCGTTACCCAGAATGCCGTGCGGCCACTGCCGCGCTGGGCCCTGATGCTGCTGTGCATTGCCTATGTGATCCCCGGCTTCGTGGGGCGCGCGCCATGGAAGAGCGCCGACATCACCGCCTACGGCTACATGCTGGAGTTGGCGCAGGGCCGCACCAGCTGGCTCAACCCGCTGCTGGGCGGCATGGCACCCGAGACCGAGGGCCTGCTGCCCTACTGGATCGGGGCCCTGGCCCTCCAGTGGGCGCCGGCCTGGCTGTCGCCCGAAATGGCCGTGCGCATCCCTTTTGCCGCGCTGCTGGCCCTCACCTTCATGGCCACCTGGTACGGCGTGTACTACCTGGCACGCAGCCCGGGTGCGCAGCCCGTGGCCTTTGCCTTCGGCGGCGAGGCCACCCCGCTCGACTATGCGCGCGCCATTGCCGATGGCGCCCTGCTCGCGCTGATCGCCTGCCTGGGCCTGGCCCAGCTTTCGCACGAGGTGACGAGCTACCTGGTGCAACTGAGCTGCACCTCCTTCCTGTTCTTTGCCTTTGCCGTGCTGCCCTACCACGCCACCAAGGCGCTGGGAGCCATGCTGGTGGGCGCCTTCGGCCTCACGTTGGCGGGCGCCCCTGCGCTCACGGTGCTGCTGGGTGCCAGCGGCGTGCTGCTGGCGCTGCGCCTGCCCGACAAGGACGCGCGCCAGTGCCGGGCCTGGGCGGTGGCCACGGCCCTGGTCATCGTGGCTGCGGCCGTGCTGGCCTGGCAGCTCGACCTGTGGCGCTGGCGCATCGTGAGCACCGAGGGCGGTGGCAAGGAATGGGCGAGCCTGGCCCGGCTGCTGGTCTGGTTTGGCTGGCCAGCCTGGCCCCTGGCGCTGTGGACGCTGTGGCGCTGGCGCAAGCAGATCGCCAGCCGCCAGTGGCACCGCCACCTGCTGCTGCCGCTGTGGTTCACGGCCATCTCCATCGGTGCCACCATCACAACCCAGCCGGCCGACCGCGCCCTGCTGCTGGGCCTGCCCGCACTGGCGGCACTGGCCGCCTTCGCGCTGCCCACGCTCAGCCGCAGTATGGGCGCGCTGATCGACTGGTTCACGCTGATCTTTTTCAGCGTCTCGGCCCTGGCGATCTGGGTCATCTGGATCGCCATGCAGACCGGCGTGCCCGCCAAGCCGGCGGCCAATGTGGCCAAGCTCGCGCCGGGCTTCGTGCCGCAGTTCTCGCTGCTGGCCCTGGTGGCGGCATTGGCCGCCTCGGTGGGCTGGTGCGCGCTGGTGTGGTGGCGCGCCTCGCGCAACCGCGCCCCGATCTGGAAGAGCCTGGTGCTGCCCGCCAGCGGCGCCGCCCTGAGCTGGCTGCTGCTCATGAGCCTGTGGCTGCCGCTGCTCGATTTCGCGCGCAGCTATGTGCCGCAGATGCGCGCCGTCACGGCCGTGCTGGGCCCACAGCCCGGCTGCGTGCAGACCGTGGGCCTGAGCCGCGCCCAGGTGGCCGCGCTGCAGTACCACGCCGGCCTCACGCTGCACCCTGCCAGCCTCGCGGTGACCGGCTGCGAGTGGCTGGTCTCGGACATCGCCTCCTGGCCCGCACCGGCCTCCAGCGTGGATGGGCTGCAGTGGGAACGCGTGGCCACCGTGGCACGCCCCACCGACAAGACCGACTTCCTGGTGCTGCTGCGCCGCATCGAAACCGAAACCAAACCCTGATGAGCGAGCTGTCGACCATTTCCCGCCACGCCGTGACGGTGCTGGCCGGGCAACTGGCCGTGATGGCCTTCGGCGTGGCCGACACCATCGTGGCGGGCCGCTACAGCGAGGCTTCGCTGGCCGCGCTGTCGGTGGGCTCGGCCATCTTCATCAGCGTCTACGTGGCGCTGATCGGCGTGCTCAGCGCCCTGCTGCCGGTGTGGGCCGAGCAGCGCGGTGCGGGGCAGCAGCAGCAACTGGGCGCCTCGCTGCGCCAGTCGCTGTACCTGTGCGCCGTGGCCAGCATCCTGGGCATGGCCGTGCTGCTCTCGCCCGGCGCCGTGCTGCGCTGGACCGAGGTGCCCGATGCGCTGCGCAGCGAGGTCGAGAACTACCTGGCCGTGCTCGCGCTCGCTCTGCCGCCGGCCCTGCTGTTCCGCATCTACAGCACGCTCAACCAGGCGCTGGGCCGCCCCCAGCTGGTCACCTGGCTGCAGGTGGGCTCGCTGTTCATCAAGGTGCCGCTGTCCATCTGGTTCACCTTTGGCGGCGCAGGCCTGCCCGCGCAGGGCGCCGTGGGCTGCGCCTGGGCCACGCTGGTGGTCAACTGCAGCATGCTGGCGCTGGCGGTATGGCTGCTGCGCACGCAGGCGCTGTACCAGCCGCTGGCCCTCTGGAAGCCGCTGGAACGCCCGCACTGGCCCACCATCGCGGGTTTTGCACGCCTGGGCGTACCGGCGGGCCTGGCGGTGATGGTGGAAGTCACCTCGTTCACCCTCATGGCCTTGTTCATCGCGCGCCAGGGCACGGTGGCCTCGGCCGCGCACCAGATAGCGTCCAACCTGGCGGCCGTGCTGTACATGGTGCCCCTGTCGCTGTCCATTGCCGCCAGCGCGCGCGTGAGCTACTGGCTGGGCGCGGGCGAACCGCTGCGCGCGCACCAGGTGGCGCTGCTGGGCATGCGCCTGGCCTGCGCCATGGGCCTGGCCCTGGCGGCGCTGATGTTCCTCGGGCGCAACCACCTGGGCGCGCTGTACTCATCGAACGCACAGGTGGTGGCGGTCACGGGCGGGCTGCTGGCCTGGGTGGCCGCCTACCATGTGGCCGACGCGCTGCAGACCCTGTGCGTGTTCGTGCTGCGCTGCTACCGCATCACGGTGGCGCCGCTGGTGGTGTACTGCACCCTGCTCTGGGGCGCCGGCCTGGGCGGCGGCTACCTGCTGGCCTACCAGGGCCTGGGGCCCTGGGCCGCGGTGGCCACGCCGGCCACCTTCTGGGCTGCCAGCGCTGCCGCCCTGGCCGTGACGGCCGCCCTGTTCGCGGCCATGCTCTGGCGTGCGATCAGGCTGCCAGCGCCTGCGGCACTGGCAAGCGCAGCCGGTTGACCGGAAAGGTGACGCAGAAGGTCGAGCCCTTGCCCAGGGTGCTCTGGATGGCGAGCGTCGCGCCATGGCGCTGCAGCACATGCTTCACGATGGCCAGGCCCAGGCCCGTGCCACCGGTCTCGCGCGAGCGGCTGCGGTCCACCCGGTAGAAGCGCTCGGTCAGCCGCGGAATGTGCTCGGGCGCAATGCCCGGGCCCGTGTCCTTGACCGAGAAGGTGGCCGAGCCATCCTCCTTGCGCACCCAGCCCACCGTGATCGTGCCGCCCGCAGGCGTGTAGCGCACGGCGTTGTTGATGATGTTGGACAGGGCGCTCTGCAGCTCGGCCGGCACACCGGCAATGTCCCCCTGGGCCAGCAGCTCCGCCTTGCTCGGGAACAGCAGCGTGTGGGGGCGCTGCTGGGTCTGGGCCAGCAGGGCCGACAGGGCACGGCTCTCTTCCTCGCAGCGTTGCACCAGGCCTTGCACCGGCATCCACTCGGCCATGCCGGGTGGCGGACTGCCCTCCAGGCGCGACAGCGTGAGCAGGTCCTGCACCACGCTCTGCATGCGTGCGGCCTGCTGCGACATCATGCCCAGGTAGCGGGCGCGCTCGTCCTGTGCCAGCGGCAGGGTCTGCAGTGTCTCGACGAAGCCCATGAGCACCGTGAGCGGTGTGCGGATCTCGTGCGAGACGTTGGCCACGAAGTCGCGGCGCATGGCCTCGGCCTGCTCCAGCGCCGTCACATCGCGCGACAGCAGCAGCGTGCGCCCGTCGCCATAGGGGTGCAGGTGCACCGAGATGCGCACCGGGCGCGAAGGCGTGCTGTTGCGCCCCTCCAGCACCACGTCGTGCGAGAAATCCTGGGCCGTGTAATAGGCAGTGAATTCGGGGTCGCGCACCAGGTTGCCGATGGACTGCATGACGTCGCGCTGCGCGTCAAAACCGAACTGGGCGGCGGCCATCTGGTTGCACCACTCAATGTGGCCCTTTGCATCCAGCAGCACCACCCCGTTGGGCGTGGCCTGCAGCGCAGCCAGTATCTCCTGCAGGCGGTTCTGGCTGCTTTGCACCTCCTGGGCCTGCAGGCGCAACAGGCGCCGCGACCGGTCGGCCGCCTCGCCCCACATGCCGCGCATGACCGGTGCGCGCGACAGCTCGCCCGTGCGCAGCCAGCGCAGCACGCGCGCGCCGCGCAGCAGGTCCCACACAAACCATGCCCAGGCCGCTATTGCCGCTCCCAGGGCCGCGCCCCAGGGCCCGCCCTGCCACCAACCGAGCCCGCCGCCGGCAATTTGCCAGAGCAGAAAATACGTGAATCGCCAGAGCATGCAGGTTGCAAAGCCTTCTCAGAAAACCAGGGGCGCCGCGCGGCGCCCCGTGAACCATCAGGCCTGCAGCTGCTGCGCCTGGGGTTGCGATTGCGCCGTGAGCCGGTAGCCGGCGCCGCGCACCGTCTCCACCATCACCGACGCGGCACCCAGCGCTTCGCGCAGGCGCTTGACGTGCACGTCCACTGTACGCTCTTCGATGAAGACATGGTCGCCCCAGACCTTGTCCAGCAGTTGCGAGCGGCTGTGCACGCGCTCGGCATGCTTCATGAGGTAGTGCAGCAGCTTGAACTCGGTGGGGCCCACCTTGAGCTGCTGGCCCTGGAAGGCCACGCGGTAGGTGCCGGCATCGAGCACCAGGTCGGCAATGGTCACGCTGTCGCTGACCTGCTCGGGCGCACGGCGGCGCAGCACGGCGCGGATGCGCGCCAGCAGCTCCTGCGTGGAAAACGGCTTGGTGATGTAGTCGTCGGCGCCAGCGTCCAGGCCTGCCACCTTGTCCGGCTCGTCGCCGCGTGCGGTGAGCATGAGGATGGGGATGGCCTTGGTGCGCGCATCGGCGCGCCACTTGCGCGCCAGTGACAGGCCACTCTGGCCGGGCAGCATCCAGTCGAGCAGGATGACGTCGGGCAGCACGGCATCGAGCTCGCGCTGGGCCGAATCGCCATCTTCGGCCCAGAAGGGCTGGAATCCGTTGTGCCGCAGGTTGACCGCGATCAGCTCGGCGATCGCAGGTTCGTCTTCGACAATCAGAACACGGGGTAGCTTTCTCATACAGCGTTCACAGGCCTACAGCACGGCCGATTCGATCTCATCGAGGGCCGTGTGGCGCACGTCCTTGCCCTTGACCAGGTAGATGATGAGTTCGGCCACGTTCTTCGAATGGTCGCCGATGCGCTCGATGGCCTTGGCCAGGAACAGCAGGTCCAGGCTCGGGGAGATCGTGCGCGGGTCTTCCATCATGTAGGTGACCAGCTTGCGCACGAAACCGTCGAACTCCTTGTCGATCAGGTCGTCCTCCTTGAGGATGGAAACGGCCATCGCGGTGTCCAGGCGGGCAAAGGCATCCAGCGCCTTGCGCAGCAGGCCCGAGGCCAGCTCGGCCGCCACGCGCAGGTCGCTCGATGGCAGCGAGCGGGCGGCGCCGCTTTCGATGATGGAACGCACCATGCGCGCCATCTTGTTGGCCTCGTCGCCCATGCGCTCGAGGTTGGCCGTGGCCTTGGAGAAGGCCAGCAGCAGGCGCAGGTCGCGCGCGGTGGGCTGGCGGCGCGCGATGATGGAGGACAGCTCGTGGTCGATCTCCACTTCCATGGCGTTCACGCGCACTTCGATGGCGGCAACCTGCTCCACGGCCTCGATGCTGAACTGCGACAGGGCGTAGACCGCCTGGCGGATCTGCGACTCCACGAGGCCGCCCATTTCCATGACGCGGGCGGAGACGCTGTTGAGTTCGGAGTCGAACTGCGACGAAAGGTGCTTGTCGGGCATTGCTGTCTCCTTAGCCGAAACGGCCGGTAATGTAGTCTTCGGTTTCCTTGCGCTGCGGCTTGAAGAACATCTGTTCCGTCTCGCCGAACTCGACCAGGTCGCCCAGGTACATGTAGGCGGTGTAGTCGCTGCAGCGTGCGGCCTGCTGCATGTTGTGGGTCACGATGACCACGGTGTACTCGTTCTTGAGTTCGGCGATCAGCTCTTCCACCTTGGCGGTCGAGATCGGGTCCAGCGCCGAGCAGGGCTCGTCGAGCAGCAGCACTTCGGGCTTGATGGCAATGCCGCGGGCGATGCACAAACGCTGCTGCTGGCCACCGGACAGGCCCGAGCCGGTCTGGTTGAGCTTGTCCTTGACTTCGTTCCACAGGGCTGCCTTGCGCAGCGCCCATTCCACGCGGTCGTCCATGTCGGTGGCGCTCAGGCTCTCGAACAGCTTCACGCCGAAAGCGATGTTGTCATAGATCGACATCGGGAACGGGGTGGGCTTCTGGAACACCATGCCGACCTTGGCACGCACCAGGGCCACGTCTTGCTTGCTGGTCAGCAGGTTCTCGCCGTCCAGCACGATCTGGCCTTCGGCGCGCTGCTCGGGGTACAGCTCGAACATGCGGTTGAAGGTGCGCAGCAGCGTGGACTTGCCGCAACCCGAGGGGCCGATGAAGGCCGTGACCTTGTTCTCGGGGATGTCGAGGTTGATGCCCTTGAGGGCATGGAACTTGCCGTAGTAGAAGTTCAGGTCGCGCACCGTGATCTTGGACTTGTTGGGCACGTCGTTCTTGAGAATAGCGGACATGAGAGTGTCTTTCTTGCTGCTAGGGCTTACTTGTGGCGGGTCAGGACCCGCGCCAGGATGTTCAGGCCGAGAACGGCGACGGTGATGAGGAACACACCGGCCCAGGCCAGTTGTTGCCAGTTCTCGTACGGGCTCATGGCGAACTTGAAGATGGTCACGGGCAGGCTGGCCATGGGCTTGGACAGGTCGCCGTTCCAGAACTGGTTGTTCAGTGCGGTGAACAGCAGCGGAGCGGTTTCGCCGGCGATGCGGGCCACGGCCAGCAACACACCGGTGATCACGCCGGCGCGGGCTGCGCGCAGCGTCACCAGGATGATGACCTTCCATTTGGGCGTACCCAGGGCGTAGGCCGCTTCGCGCAGGCTCGACGGCACCAGCACCAGCATGTTCTCGGTGGTGCGGATGACCACCGGGATCACGATCAGCGCCAGCGCCAGGATGCCGGCATAGGCCGAGAAGCTGCGAAAGCGCGCCACCACCACGGCATACACGAACAGGCCGATCACGATGGAGGGTGCCGACAGCAGGATGTCGTTGACGAAGCGCGTCACCGAAGCCAGCAGGCTCTTGGTCTCGTACTCGGCCAGGTAGATGCCGGCCATGATGCCGATGGGCGTGCCCACGAATGTCGCCAACATCACCATCACGAACGAACCGAAGATGGCGTTGGAGATGCCACCTGCTTCATTGGGTGGCGGCGTCATCTGCGTGAACAGGGCGACGCTCAGGCCACCGACGCCCAGGCGGACGGTTTCCCAGAGGATCCAGATCAGCCAGAAGACGCCGAATGCCATGGCGGCGAGCGACAGGACCAGGGCGATCTGGTTGACGCGCTTGCGGCTGTTGTAGCGCGCCTGGCGCTGCTGGTCGAGCTCGGCCGCCGAAATCAGGCGCTGCCCGGTGCTGGTGGTGGTGCTGCTCATGAGCGCGCTCCTTCATTCTTTTGCAGGCGGGACAGCAGGATCTTGGAGCAGGTCAGCACGACGAAGGTGATGAAGAACAGGACCAGGCCCAGGTAGATCAGCGAGGCCTGGTGCAGGCCTTCGCCGGCTTCGGCGAATTCGTTGGCCAGGGCCGAGGTGATGCTGTTGGCCGCCTCGAACATCGACAGGGAGGACAGCTGGTTCATGTTGCCGATGACGAAGGTCACGGCCATGGTCTCGCCCAGCGCACGGCCCAGGCCCAGCATGATGCCGCCCAGCACACCGGTCTTGGTGTAGGGCAGGACCACCTTCCACACCACCTCCCAGGTCGTGGAGCCCAGGCCGTAGGCGGATTCCTTGAGCAGGGCAGGGGTGACTTCGAACACGTCGCGCATCACCGAGGCGATGAACGGGATGATCATGATGGCCAGGATGATGCCGGCCGACAGGATGCCGATGCCCACCGGAGGGCCCGACACGAACGCACCCAGGTAGGGAACGCCCTGGAACAGGGACTGCAGCGGCTGCTGCACATAGGTCGCGAGGATGGGGCCGAACACCATCAGCCCCCACATGCCGTAGACGATGGAGGGCACGGCAGCCAGCAGCTCGATGGCCGTGCCCAGGGGGCGCTTGAGCCAGGAGGGCGACAGCTCGGTCAGGAACAGCGCGATGCCGAAGCTCACGGGCACGGCGATCAGCAGCGCGATGGCGGAGGTGGCCAGCGTGCCGTAGATCATCACCAAGCCGCCGTACTCGTTCTGCACGGGGTCCCAGACACTGCTGGTGAGGAAGCCCAGGCCATATTTGGCGATGGAAGGCCAGGCCCCCACCACCAGCGAAGCCAGGATGCCCAGCAGCAGGAGCAGGGTCAGGATGGCAGCGCCACGTGCAAAAAAGCCGAACAGCTTGTCGGCCAGCACGCCGGAGATCAGGGGGCGGTGTGGGGAGGGGGGCATTTTCTCAGTACGCAAAGGGGCCGTCGCAATGGACGGATTGTCGCGGACCGGCATCGTTGTGGACACGTTGGTAGCCTTGATTCAATGGATTTGAAGTTGAAGGGCCGGCTTACCGCCGGCCCTGTCAAATTACTTGAACGCTACGGCCTTGCCGGACGTATCCTTGATATCACCCCAGGACTTCAGGATGATGGCCTTCACGCTGTCGGGCATGGGCACATAGTCCAGGTCGGCGGCGGTCTTGTCGCCCTGGGTGTAGACCCAGTCGAAGAACTTGAGGGCCGTGGTGGCCTGGACAGGCTTGTCCTGCGCCTTCTGCATCATGATGAAGGTGGCGGAGGTGATGGGCCACGAATCCTTGCCGGGCTGGTTGGTGAGGATCTGGTAGAAGCTCTTGGCCCAGTCGGCACCGGCAGCAGCGGCCTTGAACGTGGCATCGTCAGGAGAGACGTAGTTGCCGGCGGCGTTCTGCAGCTGCGTGTAGGTCAGCTTGTTCTGCTTGACGTATGCGTACTCGACGTAGCCGATGGAGTTGGGCAGGCGGCCCACGAAGGCGGCGACGCCTTCGTTGCCCTTGCCGCCCGCACCGGTGGGCCAGTTCACGGCCGTGCCTTCGCCGACCTTGGACTTCCACTCGGCGTTCACCTTGCTCAGGTAGTTGGTGAAACCGAAGGTGGTGCCGGAGCCGTCGGCGCGGCGCACGGGGGCGATGGCGGCGTCAGGCAGGTTCACACCGGGGTTCAGCGCCTTGATGGCGTCGTCGTTCCACTTGGTGATCTTGCCCAGGTAGATGTCACCCAGGACCTGGCCGCTCAGCTTCATCTGGCCGGGCGCGATGCCCTTGATGTTCACCACGGGAACGATGCCACCGATCACGGTGGGGAACTGCACCAGGCCCTTCTTGGCCAGTTCGTCGTCCTTCAGGGGCGCGTCCGAAGCGCCGAAGTCGACCGTCTTGGCTTCGATCTGGCGCATGCCGGCACCCGAACCCACCGACTGGTAGTTGATCTTGACGCCCGTGGCCTTGTTGTAGTCAGCCGCCCACTTGGAATACAGAGGAGCCGGAAAACTGGCGCCTGCGCCGGTGGCTTCCTGCTGTGCCATGGCCTGAGAGAACGCACCAGCAGCGACCACACCAGCAACAAGGACCCGAATCGCGGACATTTTCATGGAGATACCTCTTGGGATGAATGAGTTGGGATGAGGCGACTCTAGGACCCGTATGTGACATTGTCGTGACACACAGATCGGTTGTCACACATCCCGCTCCTCTGTACAGGCGTTTACGTTTGTCATCCAGTTGTCACGGTGCCTGCTTAGTCTCCCGCCACCGAGATGAATCGGCTACCTACCTGGAGAATCACATGTTCCGCCGTTACGCACTGCAATCTGCCCTCGCCCTGGCTACGGTCGCCGCCCTGGCCGGCTGCGCCAGCACCGGTTCCGCCCCCACCCCCCTGGACAGCACGATTGCAAAGACGCCTTCGCTGAGCACCTTCAACAAGCTCGCAGCCCAGGCGGGCCTGGCTGACACCCTCAAGGCCGCCGGCCCCTACACCGTGTTCGCCCCCTCGGACGACGCCTTCAAGGCGGTGCCCGCCAAGACCCTGGCCGACCTGCAGGCCAACCCGGCCCAGCTCAAGGCCGTGCTCAGCCACCACATCGTGGCCGGCAACGTGACCGCTGCCGCCGTCAAGTCCGGCAACACCAAGACCCTGAACGGCTCCGACGTGGCCCTGTCGCGCGCCGGCACCTTCGTCACCGTGGAAGAAGCCATGGTGGAGAAGGCCGATATCGTGGCCACCAACGGCGTGGTGCACGTGGTCGACCGCGTGCTGATGCCTCCCAAGAAGTAATCGCACCACCACGCGACATGGAACGCACACCCCCTCCTTCCGGCGTTCAGCGCCGCCACTGGCTGCAAGGGGTGGCGGCCATGGGCCTGGCAGGCCCGGCCTGGGGCCAGGGCACCGACCCATCCACCAGAAAATCGGATGCCGACCGCCCCCATGTGGTGGCGCAGATCGCCGACCTGTCCCCCGACCAGCAGGACGTGAGCCGCGACTTCCTCGTCGGCTCGCGCACGGCCTGGCAGGAGATCAATGCCAGGGGGGGCGTCCAGGGCCGGCCCGTGCAGCACCTGACGCTCGAGACCGACGGCACGCCCGCGGGCCTGCAGTCCGCCTGGCAGACCGCGCAGCGCCAGGCCGCCTGCATCGCCCTGTCGGGCTGCGTGGGCAACACTGCGGCCAGCGGCCTCATCGCCCTGCAGGCCAAGGCGCCCGGCGATGCTGCCCTGCCCTTCGTGGCGCCCTGGCTGCATGACACGGCAGGCATTTCCACCGCCACGGGTTCCAGCGACACCGTGTTCGACGTGTTCGCCGGGCACGAGGCCCAGATCACCCATGCCATCAAGAACCTGGCCAGCATGGGGGTGCAGACGGTGGGCGTGGCCTATGCCAGCGCTTCCGCGCGGCGCCAGTCCGAAGCCATGGTGGCGCATGCCGCCCAATCGATGGCGCTCAAGGTGCAGGCCCTTGCGCCGCAGGGTGCTGCAGCCAAGACCGGTGCCGGTGCGCGCGTGGACCAGTCCATCGTGCTCTTCATCGGCGGCACGCCCGAGCTCTTTTCGTTCCTGGACCAGCTCGCGCTGCCCCAGGGCCGCCAGTGCTACGTCGTGGCCCTGGCCGATGTGAACCTGCAGGTGCTGGCCCAGATGGGTCCGACCGCGGCCAAGGCCTCGGTCATCGTCACGCAGGCCGTTCCCATGGTGAACGCCAGCCTGCCCGTGGTGCGCAGCTACCGCGAGGCGCTGGCCCGCCTCTACGACGAACCGCCCTCCCCGCTGGGCCTGGCCGGCTACATCGCCGCGCGCTACACCGCCGAGGTCATGGGCGGCATCAACGGCCCCATCACCCGGGCCAGCATGCTGGCCGCGCTGCAAAAGCGCGCCACGCTGAACATCGGCGGCTATACGGTCAGCTACCAGGGGCGCCAGCGCGCCAGCGCCTACGTGACCCAGGCCATGCTCACCACGGCGGGACGCATCATTGGCTGAACTCGCCTCCAGACGACGGCCCGGGTGCTATGCTGGGCCGAAAGGAAAACAGCGCACCCCGCGCACCACCATGCACAACGGAACACTGCTCGCAGCCGTGGATCTGGGATCCAACAGCTTTCGCCTTGAAATCGGCCGCTACGAGCACGGCCATGTCCAGCGCGTCGAATACCTCAAGGAGACTGTGCGCCAGGGCAATGGCCTGGACGAGGACCGCAACCTCACCCCAGAGGCCATGCAGCGCGGCTGGGACTGCCTGGCACGCTTCGGCGAGCGCCTGGCCGGCTTTTCGCGCACGCAGGTGCGCGCCGTGGCCACCCAGACCCTGCGCGAGGCGCGCAACCGCGAGGAATTCATCGCCCGCGGCAGCCAGGTGCTGGGCTACCCGATCGACGTGGTCTCGGGCCCCGAGGAAGCACGGCTGATCTACCAGGGCGTGGCACGCCTGCTGCCCCAGTCCGACGAGCGCCGGCTGGTGGTGGACATCGGCGGGCGCTCCACCGAACTCATCCTGGGCCAGCAGTTCACGCCGCACGCCGTGGCCTCCTTTCGGGTGGGCAGCGTGGCCTGGTCCTCGCGCTACTTTGCCGGCGGCCTGTTCACGCCCCAGGCCTTCATGGCCGCCGAGATCGCCGCCAAGGCGGTGCTCGACGAAGCCCTGGCCACCTTCCGGCCCGACGGCTGGGATGTGGCCTACGGGTCCTCGGGCACGGCGGGTGCGGTCGGCGACATCCTCACCGCCGCTGGCGGGCCCGAGGGCCTGATCACGCGCGAAGGCCTGGACTGGCTGCACGAGCGCCTGCTGCGTGCGCAGAGCGCCGACCGCGTGCGCCTCGATGGCCTCAAGGACGAGCGCCGCGCCGTGATCGGCGGCGGCATCAGCGTGCTGCGCGCCGTGTTCGACCTGCTGCACATCGAGCAGATGCAGGTGGCCCAGGGCGCCCTGCGCCAGGGCGCGTTGTACGACCTGCTCGACCGCGAGCAGCCGGGCACCGACCTGCGCAGCACCACCGTCAACGGCCTCATGCAGCGCTTTGGCGTGGATGTGGAGCATGCCGAGCGCGTGGCGCGCATCGCCTGCCAGCTGTTCGACCAGGCCGCCCCGGCCGGCAGCGAGCGCGCCTCGCGCAAGCTCGACTGGGCGGCGCGCCTGCACGAGATCGGCTGCCGCATCTCGCACAGCGACTACCACCGCCACGGCGCCTACATCCTGGACCACACCGACGCCGCCGGCTTTGCCATGCCCGAGCTGCACCGCCTGGGCCAGCTGGTGCTGGGCCAGCGTGGCAAGGTGCGCAAGCTCGATGTGGACCTCGAAGACGCGGGATTCGCCCTGCAACTGCTGTGCCTGCGGCTGGCCGTGGCCCTGTGCCATGCGCGCCGCGACCCGGACACCGAGGGCCTGCAGTTGCAGGTCAAGGGCAACCGCTTCCTGCTGTCGGCACGCCGGGGCTGGGCGACGGGCTACCCGCAATCGGCCCACCTGCTGCGCGAGGAAATGCTGGCCTGGCAAAAGACCCCATGGGAGCTGGTGGCAGAGCTGCCGTGACTCGAAAATAAAAACGGTATAAACTGTTTATACCGTTTTACTTTCCGAAGCCATGACTACCACTGCACCAGCATCCATCCCCGTCACCCCCACCGCTGCAGCCACCCCGGCCGCAGCCCCCGCGGCCAAGACACCCGCCGCCGCAAAGACCAGCGCCACCACCAAGGCCGCCGCAGCAGCCAAGACCGCCAAGGCACCCAAGAAGTCCGCAGCAGCCAAGCCTGCCGCCGCCGCGCCCAAGGCAGCCGCCAAGGCCCCCGCAGCCAAGCCTGCGGCCACCGCCAAGACCGCCGCAAAAACCAAGGCAGCAGCCGCCCCCGCTGCGAGCAAGCCCGCTGCAACCGTGGCCCCCGCCAAGGAAGCCAAGGCCAAGAAGCCCAAGCTGGTGCGCGACAGCTTCACCATCCCCAAGGACGAGTACGCCGTGGTCGAGACGCTCAAGCAGCGCGCCGCCGCCCTGGCCCAGCCCGCCAAGAAGAGCGAGCTGCTGCGCGCTGGCCTCAAGCTGCTGGCCGGCCTGTCCGACACCGCCTTGCGCAGCGCGCTGCAGGCCGTGCCGTCGATCAAGACCGGCCGCCCGAAGGCCGACGCACCTGCCGCCAAGAACGGCCGCAAGTAAAAAGCGGCCCTCGGGCCGCTGCGTGGTGGTGATTGAAGGTGCTGCCGCCAGGGTCAGACGAACTCTGGCGACTGCACAGCCATCAGCACCGTCTGGCTTTCGTCCATGCGCTGGCGCTGGCGCAGCCACCACACGGCGCCCTTGCGCACCGCGCATTCGGGCGCCTGCATGCCCAGCAACTGCGCAATGGTCTGGCCCAGCACCGGCTGGTGGCCCACGATCAGCACGGCGCCGCGCGCCCGTGGCCACTGCGCCAGCTCCAGCAGGTCCTCGGTGGTGCCGCCGGGCAGCAGCTCGGCGCGCATCTTGAACTTGCGGCCCAGGGCATCGGCCGTCTGCTCGGTGCGTCGGGATGGGCTGGCCAGCACGCGCAGGCCCTCGGGCAACTGGCGGTCCAGCCAGGCGGCCATGCGCGCCGCCTGCTTCTCGCCCCGTGGCGTGAGCGCGCGGGTCAGGTCGTCCGAGCCGTCCTGGGCTTCTTCGGCCTCGGCATGGCGCCACAGGATCAAGTCCATCATCACGTTCCTTGCTGCTCCACCCGCGCCACCGGCACAGGCGGTCCGTAGCGCACCATGAGCGCCGCCTGCGCACCTTGCCCGTCTTCGGGATGGGGTGCCCGGGCATAGGTGCCGTCGGGGTTGAGCGTCCATGCGTCGCGGTCGTCGTGCAGGTAGGCCACCAGGCACTCGTCGACGATCTGGCGGCGCAGGCGCGGCTCGGTCACGGGCCAGGCCAGCTCCACGCGGCGCATCATGTTGCGGTTCATCCAGTCGGCGCTCGACAGGTACAGGTCTTCCTCGCTGCCTGCGCGAAAGTAGAAAACCCGCGTGTGCTCCAGGAAGCGGCCGATCACCGAGCGCACGCGGATGTTGTCGGTCACTCCCGGCACCTGGGCCGCGAGCATGCAGGCGCCGCGCACGATGAGGTCGATGCGCGCGCCACGCTGGCCGGCCACGATCAGGGCACGCATCAGCGCCTCGTCGGTCAGCGCATTCATCTTCGCGACGATGCGCGCATCCTCGCCCCGGCTGGCGGCCAGGCCCACCTGCTCTATCTTCTCGATCATGCGGCGCTGCAGGTGGAAGGGCGCGAGCAGCAGCTTGCGCAGCTTGGGCGGCCGGTTCTGGCTGGCCAGGTGGTTGAACACACCATCCATGTCGGCCGTGGTGTCCTCGTCGGCCGTGAGGTAGCTCAGGTCGGTGTACAGGCGCGCGGTGCGCACGTTGTAGTTGCCGGTCGACAGGTGCCCGTAGCGGCGCAGCTGGCGCCCCTCGCGGCGCGTCACCAGCAGCATCTTGGCATGGGTCTTGAGCCCCACCACGCCATACACCACCTGGGCCCCGATGGATTCAAGCGCCTCGGCCCAATTGATGTTGGCCTCTTCGTCGAAGCGCGCCTTGAGCTCCACCACGGCCATGACCTCCTTGCCGCGGCGCACGGCCTCGGTCAGCAGGTCCATGAGTTCGGAGTCGGCGCCCGTGCGGTAGATGGTCTGCTTGATGACCAGCACCTGGGGGTCGTTCACCGCCTCGCGCAGAAAGGCCAGCAGCCCATCGAAGCTCTCGAAGGGCTGGTGCATGAGCACGTCGCGCTTGCCCAGCTGCTCCATGATCGAGACCCCCGGCACCAGCTGGCGCGGCCAGGCCGAGCGCCAGGCCGGGAACAGCAGCGCGGGGTCGTTCACCAGGTCCACCAGCTGCGTCAGGCGCACCAGGTTCACCGGGCCGTGCACGCGGTACAGCGCCGGCTCGGGCAGGTCGAACTGCTCGAGCAGGAAGCGCGAGAGGAACTGCGAGCACCCGGCCGAGACCTCCAGCCGCACGGCCTGGCCATAGTGGCGGTGCTGCAGGCCCTGGCGCAGGGCGGTGCGCAGGTTGCGCACATCCTCCTCGTCGAGCGCCAGATCGGAGTGGCGCGTGACGCGGAACTGCGAGAACTCCGTGACCTCGCGGCCGGGAAACAGGTCGTCCAGGTGCGCGCGGATGATGCTCGAGAGGCTCACGAACAGCGATTCGCCCTTGGCAGCCAGGCGCGGCGGCATGCGCACCAGGCGCGGCAGCGCCCGCGGCACCTTGACGATGGCCACCTCGTTCTTGCGGCCGAAGGCATCGTGGCCATGCAGGCGGACGATGAAATTGAGCGACTTGTTGGCCACCTGCGGGAACGGGTGGGCGGGGTCGAGCCCCACCGGGATCAGCAGCGGGCGCACCTCGCGCATGAAATACTCATGCACCCAGGAGCGCTGGGCTGCCGAGCGCTCGCCGTGCGAGACGATGCGGATGCCGTGCCGCGCGAATTCGGGCACCAGGGAGTCGTTGTACAGCGAGTACTGGCGCGCCACCAGGTCATGGGCCTTGGACGCCAGCGCAACGAAGGAGGCCTCGGTATAGACCCCCTTGCCCTCGCCGCTCTTGGCGGCGGTCAGGTGGGCGGCGGCGCGCACCTCGAAGAACTCGTCGAGGTTGGACGACACGATGCACAGGTAACGCAGACGCTCCAGCAGCGGCACGTCGGTGCGCACGGCCCAGTCGAAAACGCGCTCGTTGAAGCCCAGGATGCTGTGGTCCCGATCCAGGAACATCGGCGCCCCCGGCACGGCGGCAGCCACCACAGGCGCGGGCACGGGTTCGGCCGCCGCCTGCCGAGCGGCTTCCTGGCGGTCATCGGGGCTGTCACATTGCGAAATCACAGGTTTTCTGGAGGAGAAGGAAGGCATGGGCACTCGAAAGCCACGGGGAGCGGGTGCCTGCAGTATTTAACGGCCAGATGACAGTGATGTGACAGTTTTTGTGACAGAAACCGCGTCGTCATCTCGGCGTGGACGGGCGGGAACCAGGAATTGCTGGAACAACCGGGCGGTATGCGCCCAGGTGAACTCCAGCGCCCGGTTGCGCGCCTCGTGGCGCGGCACGGCCAGCGCGCTTTGGGCGGCGGTCATCAGGTCCGTGTCCAGCACGCCGCCGCGCGCCTGCCCGCCGGCATGGGCGCCCAGCACTTCCATCGGGCCGTCCTCGAAGTAGGCGGCCACGGGCGTGCCGCAGGCCATGGCCTCCAGCATCACCAGGCCGAAGGTCTCCGAGCGGCTGGGAAAGACGAACACGTCGGCCGCCGCGTACACCCCGGCCAGGGTGGCGCGGTCCAGGATCCCGAGCCAGCGCGCCTGCGGGTAGCGGGCCTTGAGCCGCTCTTCGAGCGGGCCCACGCCACAGATCACCTTGCTGCCCGGCATATCCAGCTGCAAAAAGGCCTCGATGTTCTTCTCGTAGGACACCCGCCCCACATAGAGGGCCACCGGATGGGCCAGGGCACCCACCAAGGGGTGCGGCGTGGCCTCGGCCTGGTAGCTGAAGGCCGTGGTGTCGACCCCGTGCGTCCACTGCCGCAGGTTGCGGAAACCCCGCCGTTCGAGCATCTTGAGCACGCCGACCGTGGGCACCATCACGCCCGACGAAGGCCGGTGGAAGTGCCGGAACAGTGCGTACCCCAGTCCCAGCGGGATGTGCGCTGCGGCATTCAGGATCTCGGGAAAGCGGGTGTGGAAGGCCGTGGTGAAGGCCAGCTTCCTGCGCAGGCAGTAGCGGCGCCCGGCCCAGCCGATGGGGCCCTCGGTCGCCAGGTGGATGGCGTCGGGCTGCAGCTCGTCCAGGATGCGCTGGATCTCCCGGCCCGGCCGGACAGCCAGGTCGATCCCCGGGTAGCCCGGGCAGGGGCGCGTCTTGAACAGGCCCGGCTGGATCACATGCACCTGGTGCCCGGCGCTCTCCATGTGGCGCACCAGTTCCACCAGGGTGGTGACCACGCCATTGATCTGGGGGGACCAGGCGTCGGACAACAAGGCGATTTTCATACGGCCATCTCGCTGCTGCGGGTTTGCGTGTTCGTCTGGTGCCCGGGCACGGAGTGCCACTGCACCAGCTCCAGGCGGCCATCCATGTGCTCGACCAGCGCCGTGTGGCTTTCCACCCAGTCGCCATCGTTGCAGTACAGGATGCCGTCGATCTCGCGCATCTCGGCGCGGTGGATGTGGCCGCAGACCACCCCATCGTGGCCACGGCGGCGCGCCTCGGCAGCCACGGCCACCTCGAAGTCCGTCACGTAGTTCAGCGCCGTCTTCACCTTGCCCTTGAGATAGGCCGACAGCGACCAGTACGGCAGCCCCATGCGCGCGCGCAGCGTGTTCAGGTGCCGGTTGAGCTTGAGCGTGAACTCGTAGAGGTTGTCGCCCACATAGGCGAGCCACTTGGCGCACTGGATCACGCCATCGAAATAGTCGCCATGGGTCACCCACAGGGTGCGGCCATCGGCCGTGGTGTGCACTGTGTCCTCGGCCACCTCGATGCCGCCGAACGAATGGCCGACGAAGGCCCGGGCGAACTCGTCGTGGTTGCCGGGCACGAACACCACGCGGCAGCCCTTGCGCGCGCGGCGAAGCAGCTTTTGCACCACGTCGTTGTGGGCCTGGGGCCAGAACCAGCGGCGGCGCAGTTGCCAGCCGTCCACGATGTCGCCCACCAGGTACAGGTGGTCGCTCGGGTGGTGCTTGAGGAAGTCGAGCAGGCCCTCGGCCTGACAGCCGGGCGTGCCCAGGTGCAGGTCGGAGATGAACACCGCGCGCAGGTGGCGGTGGCCCGGTGGATGCGCGTCGTCGGCGTCGGCGGCAGAGTCCTGCCCACCTCCCACGTGTGCAGTCCAGTCGCCGAGCGCGTCGAACGCGGCGCGCATCAGGCCCCCAGGAAGTGCTTGCGGTAACGGGGGTGCAGGTCTGCCAGGCGCATCAGCATCGGCAGGTCTGCAGAATTGAAGTCCGGGTCCCAGGCCGGGGCACCCAGCACCCGCGCACCCAGGCGCAGGTAGCCCTTGATCAGGGCCGGCGGCTCCACGAAGGTGGAGCCGTCGAGCTTCTCGACGGGCAGTGGCAGGCGGGGCAGCACGTGGTATTCGATGGGGGCCAGGTGCGTCTGGCGCACCTGGTTCCAGATGCTGGCGGCCGCGTCGCCGCTGATCACGCCGTTGTGCAGCATGGGGATGCTGGCACAGCCGATCATGGTGTCGAGCTGGTTGCGCACCATGAAGTCGGCCAGCGCGCTCCACAGCGCCATGATCACGCCGCCGTGGCGGTGCTCGGGGTGCACGCAGCTGCGGCCCAGTTCCACCATGCGCGGGCGCAGGGTGCGCAGGCGGGTGAGGTCGAATTCGGTGTCGCTGTAGGTGCTGCCCACGCGGCGCGCCTGCGCGGGGGTCAGGACCCGGTAGGTGCCAATCACCTGCCGGCTGGCCGCATCCCGCACCAGCAGGTGCTCGCAATAGTCGTCGAACAGGTCCACATCGTGGCCGGGCACGGGGGTCGTCAATCGAGCGCCCATTTCCCCGGCAAACACGTCGAACCGGAGCTTCTGTGCCTGGCGGACCTCGTCGAGGTGCCGTGCCCACTCCACCTCCACACCGCCACGCACCGGGATGCCGGCCACCGCAGCGACCGCGCCCACCGCGGATTCGGGGCGCTGAATTGCGCCCCTGGAGGGGGCGGCAGGGGCCAGCGGCAGGGTGGGGTTGGGCAAATCGCTCATGGATCAACTCCTTCGTACAAGGCGGCCCCATGGCCGCTGGTGCCCCGGATCACCGGGTGGTGTGCTTCAATGCGATGGAGTTTGAAAGCCGCAGGTGACGCCTGCGTGTCCGCAGGATGTCAATGCCATGACAAGCGGGATGCACCACCCGACTGCGCCCTGGGGGTGCCTGCACCTGTGCGGAAGGGGTCCGGTTACCAGGCGGTTACCGCTGTAAGCCTGGACTGCTACACTTTGGTACATTTTTTTTGGGGCATCGCGCCTCACCCCCCGGGTCCGGCCGCCATGTCCTTGCTGTCCATTGCCCCAGAACGCCTGCCGTCTGGGGACTCTTCCGACGCGTCTTTGGAGCGCACGCTGCGCGAGCAGCAGATGCTGCTCGAGAGCGCGGGCGTGGGCATCGTGTTCATCCGCCAGCGGGTGGTGGTGCGCTGCAACCCGCGCTATGCGGAGATCTTCGGCTACGAGTCGGCGCAGCGTCTGGCGGGCCTGAGCAGCGAGGCCTTCTACCCCGACCGCGACGCCTTCCGCGCCCTGGGGCGCGAGGCCTACCCCGTGCTGGCCCGGGGACAGGCCTACCGCGTGGAGCGCCAGATGCGCCGGCGCAACGGGCGGCTGTTCTGGGGCAGCCTCACCGGGCGGCTCATCAACCCGCAGGACACGAGCGAAGGCTCGATCTGGATCCTCGACGACATCGACGAGCACAAGCAGGCCCAGGCCCTGCTGAGCGCCGCCGTGCGCGAAAAGCAGGTGCTGTTCGACCAGGCCATGGTCGGCATCGTGTTCCTGCGCGACCGGCACCTGACGCGTTGCAACCGCCATTTCGAGCACATGCTGGGCTACGGCCCCGGTGAGCTGGCGGGCAGTCCCTCGCGCCGCTGGTATGCCAGCGACGAGGACTGGGAGGAGGTGGGCCACCGCTGCTACCCCGTGCTCGCCGCCGGCCAGTCCTACGAGGGCGAGGTGGTCATGTGCCGCCGGGACGGCACGCCGCTCACCTGCGAGGTGCGCGCCAAGTTCATCGATCCCGACGACCCGGACCAGGGATCGATCTGGATCACCATGGACATCTCCGAGCGCAAGCAGGCCCAGGCGGCCCTGGCGCGCGTGCATGAACAACTGGAGCAGCAGGTGCAGGACCGCACGCGCGAGCTGCGCGAGACGGTGGACAACCTGCACCGCGAGATCAGCGACCGCAAGGCCGACCAGGACCGCATCTACTGGCTGGCCCACTACGACCCGCTCACCGGCCTGCCCAACCGCACCCTGCTGTCCGAGCGCGCCCAGGAGGCGATCCGCGTGGCGCAGGAGGGCAATACGCCGCTGGCGCTGATCTTCCTGGACCTGGACCATTTCAAGCATGTCAACGACTCGCTGGGCCACCGCGTGGGCGACGCCCTGCTGGTGGAGATCGCCAAGCGCCTGCGCGCGGTGGTGCGCGACAAGGACACCGTCTCGCGCCTGGGGGGCGACGAGTTCATCCTGCTGCTGCCGGGCGCCAATGCCCACGGGGCCGCACGCGTGGCCGGCAAGCTGCAGGAGGCCTCGCGACAGCACTACCAGATCGACCACCACGAGCTGACCATGGCGCCGTCCATGGGAGTGGCCCTGTTCCCGCAGGACGGCGCCGACTTCGACACGCTGACCCAGTCGGCCGACGTGGCCATGTACCGTGCCAAGCTCGACGGGCGCAACACCTTCCGCTTCTTCACGCCCGAAATGCAGGCCCAGTCGGTGCGCGCCCTGCAGGTCGAGAACGCGCTGCGCCGCGCGCTGGAGCGCGGCCAGCTGTACCTGCACTACCAGCCCCAGATCCACCTGGCCACCGGCCAGGTGCACAGCGTGGAGGCCCTGCTGCGCTGGGACCACCCGCAGATGGGCAGCATCTCGCCCACCGAGTTCATCCCCATCGCGGAGGACAGCGGCCAGATCCTGCAGATCGGCGAATGGGTGCTGCGCACGGCCCTTACCCAGCTCAAGGACTGGCACGCCAACGGTTTTCCGGGGCTGACCATGGCGGTCAACCTCTCGGCGATCCAGTTCCGCCAGCCCCAGTTGCCCGAGCTGGTGAGCCGCATCCTGACCATTTTCGAGCTGCCGCCCGACTGCCTGGAGCTGGAACTGACCGAAGGCGTGGCCGTGGACGACCCGCACTCGGCCGTGGCCACCATGGACAGCCTGCACTCGCGCGGGGTGCGCATGTCCATGGATGACTTCGGCACCGGCTACTCGTCGCTGAGCCAACTCAAGCGCTTCCAGATCTTCAAGCTCAAGATCGACCAGTCCTTCGTGCGCGACCTGGGCGACGATGGCAACGACCGCGCCATCGTCAGCGCCATCATCCGCATGGCCCAGGCACTGGGCATGCGCACCACGGCCGAAGGCGTGGAAACGCCAGGCCAGTTGGCCTTCCTGCGTGAGCAGGGCTGCGACGAGGCCCAGGGCTACCTGTTCAGCCGGCCGTTGCCGGCCGACGAGCTGGAACTTTTTCTGCGCCAGTACCTGCCCGCGTAGTCCCCCGCGCGGCGTCAAGACAGCGGTTGCACCACCTGCGCCAGCTGCACGCGGTGCTTTCCGGACCGCTTGGCCTGCAGCATGGCCTCGTCCGCCTCGGCCAGCAGTTCCTGCGCGTCGAGCCGCCCCTGCGACAGCGCGACACCGATGCTCATGCCCACGCGCACGGTCGCGCCGGAGGCCGGCAGGTGCACGGGCTGGCAAACCGCCTGCATCAGGCGATCGAGCACGGCACGCCATTCGTCCCCGGCCACGGGCGTGAGGACCAGCACGAACTCGTCTCCCCCGATGCGCGCCGCCGTGTCCGATGCACGGATGCTGCCGGAGATGCGCCGGGCCAGCTCGACCAGGAGCTGGTCACCCGCATCGTGCCCGAACTGGTCGT
This sequence comes from Acidovorax sp. CF316, assembly GCF_000276605.1. GTDB lineage: Bacteria > Pseudomonadota > Gammaproteobacteria > Burkholderiales > Burkholderiaceae_C > Acidovorax. Next base: position 35,628 of record NZ_AKJX01000003.1, read on the forward strand.
TCACGGCCTTGAATCCATCCAGGTCGGAGAAGCACACCGCCACCCCGTGGCCGGCCCGCTGCGCCGCCGCCAGGGCCTGGCGCAGGCGGTCCACCAGCAGCAGGCGGTTGGGCAATTGCGTGAGCGCATCGTGGAAGGCCACGTGCGTCATCTGCGCATGCGCCCGCTTGGCCGCCGAGATGTCCACCGCCATCCAGAAGGTCTCGCTGTCGGACAGGCCCACTCCGCTCAGGTCCACCCAGATGGCCTCGCCGCTCCTGTGCTGCAGGCGCACGTCGGTGCGGTAGTTCTGGCCCCGGCCCAGCCGCAGCGCGGCGGCCTCTTCCACGTTGCGGTAGTCCTCGCCGCGCGCATACAGGGCCTGGACCTCGGTCCCCTCGAGTTCGCCGGGCCCATAGCCCAGCATGCGCTCCATGGCGACATTCTTCCAGGTGATGGTGCGTCCGCTGAGTTTGAGCATGCCCACCAGGTCGCTGTTGAGCATGGCCGACTGCTCGTGCAACAGTGCCTGTACCTGGCGCAGCGCCTCGTGCTGCGCCGTCACATCGACCGCCACGGTGCGGCTCATCAGGAAGTTGCCCTGCCCGTCCTGTCCATCGCGCACGGCCGTGGAGTTGATGCGCACGAAGCGGCGCGCAGCGCCCGGCGGCGCCAGCTCGACCTCGATCTCGGGTGCCCGCTCCTGCAGGGTGAGCATGAGGAAGTGGTCATGGAAGCGCTGGCGGTGCTCGCCCTGCAGCAGCTCGCTGAAGCGGGTATGAGAGTCCAGGGGCGTGCTGCCCAGCCATTGCTGCAGGGTGGCATTGATGTGTACGACACCGCCATCGGCATCGAGTGAAAAATACCCGCAGGGTGCATGGTCGTAGAGGTCTTGCATGCGCGCCGCGGACTCTTCGACACGCTGCAAGAGGCGCTTCCTGTCGGTGATGTCCCGGGCTGAGCCGAAGATCAGCAACCGTCCGTCGATGTCCACCGCATGCCAGTGCAAGTCGACATCGATGACCTCGCCGTCCGCCCGCCGGTGCTGAACCTCCACACGCTGCCGATCTCCATCACGCACTTTGGCCAGCCAGCCGCGGATGGCCGTTTCGTTCTGGTTGGCATCCCAGCTGGACACGTGCCTGCCCTGCAGCGCCTCCCGGGAAGATCGGTGCATCTGCGCGAACGAATCGCTCATCTCGACCAGGTGTCCCTGGCGGTCGATGATGTGGATGCCGTCACCAGCCACGCGCAAAAGGATCTGTGTGCGCCGGCTCTGCGCCTCCAGGGCGCGCAGGGTGCCCAGTTCGCGCAGCCCCAGCCGGTAGACCACGATGGCGGCAGCGCAGCTCAGCAGCCACATGAGCCCCGCCATCAGCGACAGCGTGCGTGCCTCCTGCGCCAGGGGCTGGAAGAAATGCTGGTTGTTGAGCCCTGCAAAGACGATGAACGGCCAGCCCTGCACTTCACGGTAGGCGACCGTCCGCTCCACTCCATCGGTCGCAGAAGCGGCCGTGTAGACGCCGGATGAAGGCTTGATCGCCAGGGTAGCCCGCAGCTCGTCGGAGACCTGGGTCGATCCAATCTCGACATGGACCTCGTTCCCGGGCGACATCCATGCCACGAAACGCAGATCCCGCGTCCGGAGCGTGATGGCGTCGCGCTCACCCAGCTCGTAGCCGTGGAACATCTGTGCAAAGTGGTCCACCCGGATGGTCGCGTACAGGACCCCCGCGAACTGACCGTTCACGCGCAGGGGACGTGCGATGACGATCACCCAGTTGCCTGAGACCTGCGAGACCACGGGTCGGGAAACGATGGGATCGCCCGATACGGACTGGCTGGCCTGCTGGAAGAATTCCCGGCCAGCGATTGACGGTACCATCGCCCCTCCCACCTGATTGCCCCACCGCACGGCGCCCTTCTCATCCGCCAGTCGAAAGCCTTCGGCGCCCCGGAGCAGGTGGCGCCGCTCATCGAGCAGGCGCTGGATGTCGTCGCCCGCCACACGCGAGCCAAATCCGCTGCGCAGGAGGTCATCCATCGTCATCCTGAGCACGGCATCGATCAGGCCCAGCTCGGAGCCCACGTTGGCACCGGTGATCGCCACCAGGCTTTCCGCCGTGGTGCGGGCTCGCTCTTCGTGGTTCTGCCGCGAAGAGGACAGCACCCACAGAACCAGGCCACACAGCAGCGCCGCAAGCAGGGCATTGGCGCCCGTCAGCAATGCCCCCAGCCGGCGGCCGGGTTGCTCGGCGCGCAGGGGCATGGGTGGGGAATTCTCGGCCATGGACCATGCTAGCTCAAGCCGGGGTCCCGAAATACCGGGCCTTCCCCTGTCCCCACCGGATTGCCGCTGCAAGAGGGCGCACGCGCCGTTGATGCACATCAAGGAGCCCAGCGGCCAGCGGTGGTCCACTCACCGCCAGGCCCGGCCTCTCACGCCGGGCATGCAAGCGCCTTTTTACCGATGGAGAAATCGACAATGACGACCAGGATGATGATGAAGAGTTCCGCCGCCCTGCTGCTGACCGCCCTGCTTGCCAGCCCGGCGTTTGCCGCCACCTGCGATGTGGAGATCGAAGGCAACGATGCCATGCAGTTCAACAAGCAGAGCATCGCCGTGCCTGCCAGCTGCAAGCAGTTCACCGTGAAGCTCAAGCACGTGGGCAAGCTGCCCAAGACGGCCATGGGCCACAACTGGGTGCTGACCAAGGCGGCCGATGCCCAGGGCGCGGCCGCCGATGGCATGGCGGCCGGCGTGGACAAGGCCTACGTCAAGGCCGGGGATGCCCGCGTGATCGCGCACACCAAGGTCATCGGCGGTGGCGAGACCGACGCGGTGGGCTTCGACGTGTCCAGGCTCAAGGCAGGAGAGGCCTACGCCTGGTTCTGCTCCTTTCCGGGCCATTCCAGCCTGATGAAGGGCACGCTGACGCTGGCCAGGTAAGGCCGCCCAAACCAGGCGCATCCAGCCAACGCGCGACAGGCAGGCGAGAATCGGGGGCAGAACCCGAAGAAAGTCGCCCATGAGCATCGTCGTCTACTGGCTGGAAGCACCCGGCACTCCCGCCATGCAGGTCTTCGACCCGGGCCAGCTGATGCCGGCCCTGCAGTTCTGCGAAGACAAGCGCAAGGCCGGCAAGCGCCATGTGAGCCTTTCCAGCGAACTCAGCGAGAGCGTGGGGCGTGCCGGGGTGAGCACGGTGCAAGCCCGGCTCCTGCCCGACGGTTCGCCCTACGACTGGACCAAGTCCCACCGTGGCGCCGGACCCGAGCCCACAGGCGGCAGGGGTTGATGTCCGATCCGGGGGCACTGCCCCGGCCTCCCCGCCCGCCCCTGCTCGACCAGGTGCTGCGCACGGCTGCACGCCGCTACCGGCTGCCTGCAGAGCCTGAGGCAGGACCCCAGGCCGGCCCCACGGCCGCCATGGCCCTGGCCCTCGAACAGGTGCGCCGGGCCCGGGCCGGCGCGCAGCGCCCCGATGCGGCCACGCGGCAGTCGTTCCTGGAAGCCCTGGCCCACCTGATCCGCGAGGCCATGCGCATGGAGGATGGGGACGCGGCCTACCAGGCCACCGTGCTCGCACGCCAGGCCCCGCAGGTGCAGGAATGCATCGACCTGCAGAACCATGCCGAGCAGGACCGCCGGCAGCTGCGCGCGGGCGCCAATGCCGTGGCACACCCCGCCAGGCGCCAGCACTGCGGCCCCGGTGCACTGCACGATGCCCTGGAGCGCCTGCACGCCCAGGCGGAGTCCGGGCAGTGGGCCGCACTGGGCGATACGCTGCAGCAGTTGCTTGCCATGGCGCAGACCGCCGATGCGCCTGCGCTGCAGCGCAGCCTGGCCCGGCTGCTGGAAGGCCCTGCCCTGGCACGCCTGCAACGCGCCGGCGCGCTGCAGGACGACCCGCAGGTACAGGCCTACCAGCGCCTGCGCGACCGGCAGGGCCCCCGCCCGGGCACGGCCGAAGCCAGCGCCTATGGCGACATGGCGCAGCAGCGCGGTGCCGCCATGGAAACCCTGGCCGCCCGGGCCCTGGAGGCCCTGGCGCAGCGACTGGACCGGGCCGAGGGCAGCCACGGTGCCTGGCGCGTGGTGACCTCGCTGCGGGTGCCGCCCTCCATCCCCGCCAGCGCCGAGCGCGCCAAGAGCGAATGGGATGCCGTGCTGCTGCACCAGGCCCCCGGCACTGCGGGCCAGCCACCAGCCTGGGATGTCTGCCTGCTGCTGGAGGCCAAGGCCTCGGTGGATGCCGTGGCGAGCGATTTTTCGCGCCTGCGGCGCGGCCTGCGCCTGCTTGGCCATGCCGACGCGGGCACGGCGTACACCTTCCTCAGCCGAGAGGGCGAAGTGCGGCTGCGCGGCGCCTCCCTGGGCGCCCTGGACAGGCCGGACACGGATCTGCGGGCTACGGTGCTCTACTGCACCGACGCCCCCGCCCCGCCAACACCCCACCTGCTTGCCGCCGCAAGCCGCATGCAGCTGCTCGGCGCCGCCCAGAGCCTGGCGTTCGCCACCGCACTGGCCGAGGGCCGGCCGGCCGATGCGCAGGACCTGGAGCCCGTCTGGCAGGCCCTGCTGGAATCACCGCAGTGGGAACCCGTGCTGCAGCAGTACCCCACGCTGCGCTGCGTGCGGGAGCTGATGGTGCATGTGGACGACCTGGCGCAGGCCGTGCAAGGCTGAGCGACCTGCCAGTCAGTCGCTTGCCGCCCGGCCGGCGCGATCGGGGTGTGCCGCCAGCTCCTCGAGCAGGCGCGGCACCAGCACGTTGCGCGAGGCCGCCTGCCAGACCCCATAGGCCTCGGACTGCCGGCCCGAACCAGCCAGCGGCCGGAACACCGCTCCCGGCAGGGCGCAGTGCCGCATCGCATCGGGCACCAGGGCCACGCCCATGCCCTGGGACACCAGGGACACCACGGCCAGCCAGTGCCGCACCTGCATGCGCACCTCGGGGTAGAAGCCTGCGTCGGCACAGACCGAGAGGATGCGCGCGTGGTAGTCGGGCGACGCACTGCGCGAGAACAGCACGAACGGCTCGTCCTTGAGCTGGCCCACCGCCACCGCGCGCTTCCTGGCCAGCCGATGACCTGCGGGCAGGCAGGCCACGAAAGGCTCGGACACCAGCAGGCGGCAGTCGAGCTCGGCCGGCACGCGGTGCGTGTGGGCAAAGCCGATGTCCAGCCGGTCGTGGAGCAGCTCGGCCATCTGCTCGGCGGAGTTGAGCTCGGTCAGCGTGACCCGCACGGCCGGGTGTGCGGCCTGGAAGCGCACCAGCGCCTGCGGCAGGCCGCGGTAGAGCATGGAGCCGACGAAGCCGATGCGCAGCCGGCCGGCCGCCCCCTGGGCCACCTGGCGCGCCTCGGTGGCGGCCTCCTGGGCCGCCTGCAGCAGGCTCAGCGCCGAGGCCTGCAGCGCCTGCCCTGCCGGCGTGAGGCGCACGGCCTTGCTGCTGCGCTCGAACAGCTGCGCGCCCACCGAATCCTCGAGCTGGCGGATGGCCACGCTCAGCGGCGGCTGGGAGATGGCCAGGCGCCGGGCGGCCCGTCCGAAGTGCAGTTCCTCGGCCAGGACAACAAAGTACCGAAGGTGGCGCAGTTCCATCGCAAACCCTTTACCGATATTCAAATCGGAATGAACAAGACCTAATCAATATTAGACAAGAATTGATCACCGGCCAAGAATCGCGGCAAAGGAGACACGCCATGCCCACCCGTTCTTCGCCATCCGACGCGGTCCACGACCACCCCGTGCCCGACCGCCATGGCGCCAGCCTCTACGACAGCGACACCGAACTGCACCGGCTGCTGGCGCTCTACCTGCCGGCCGACCTGCTGGCGCACATGCGCCCGCATTTCGAGCGGCTGGGCGCGCTGGCCGGTGGCGTGCTGGATGAACTGGCCGGCACCGCCGACAGGAACCCGCCCACCCTGTCGCTGCGCACCCGCACGGGCATCGACCTGCAGACGGTCCACAAGCACCCGGCCTACGTGGAGATGGAGCGGCTGGCCTTCAGCGAGTTCGGCCTGGCCGCGATGTCGCACCGCGAGGAGACGCTGGGGTGGAAGGGGCGCATGCCGCCGCTGGTCAAGTACGTGCTCACCTACCTCTTCGTGCAGGCCGAGTTCGGCCTGTGCTGCCCGGTGTCGATGACCGACTCGCTGGCGCGCACCCTGAAGAAATTCGGCAGCCCCGAGCTGGTCGCGCGCTTCCTGCCGCGCCTGCAGCACCTGGACTTCGACCGCGTGGCCCAGGGCGCCATGTTCATGACGGAGCAAGCCGCCGGCTCGGACATCGCGGCAACGCAGACGCGCGCCTGGCTCGATGGGCAGGGCCAATGGCGCCTCACCGGCGACAAGTGGTTCTGCTCCAACCCCGATGCCGATTTCGCGATGGTGCTGGCGCGCTGCGATGGCGGCAGCCCGGGCCTGAAGGGGGTCTCGCTGTTCCTGCTGCCTCGCCTGCTCGATGGCGGGGCACCCAACCACTACCGCATCCTGCGGCTCAAGGACAAGCTGGGCACGCGCTCCATGGCCAGTGGCGAGATCCGGCTCGAAGGGGCGCTGGCCTACCTGGTCGGCGAGCAGGGCCGGGGTTTCGTGCAGATGGCCGACATGGTGAACAACTCGCGCCTGTCCAACGGCGTGCGCGCAGCCGGCCTGATGCGCCGCGCCGTCGCCGAGGCCGAGCACATCGCCCGCGAGCGCCGGGCCTTCGGCAAACCCCTGCAGGACATGCCGCTGATGCAGCGCCAGTTGCACAAGCTGGTGCTGCCCGCCGAGCAGGCCCGCAGCATGGTGTTCCAGACCGCCCAGGCGCTGGCACGCTCCGACGCGGGCGAGGCCGCTGCCTATCCCCTGCTGCGCATCCTGACGCCGCTCATCAAGTTCCGCGCCTGCCGCGATGCACGCAAGGTGACCGGCGATGCCATGGAGGTGCGCGGCGGCTGCGGCTACATCGAGGAGTGGAGCGATCCCCGCCTGGTGCGCGACGCGCACCTGGGCTCGATCTGGGAGGGCACCAGCAACATCGTGGCCCTGGACGTGGTCCGCGCGGTGAAGCGCGAGGGCTCGCTGCCCGTGCTGCAGGCCCATTGCGAGGCGCTGCTGGACGACGCTGCCATCGCGCCGGGCTTTGCGGCCGCGCTGCGCGGTGCGCTCGCCCGCGCGGCAGCGCTGGCCCTGCTCGCGGCCGACGAGGGCGGCGATGTGCTCGCGCGCCAGGCCGCCTCGGCGCTCTACCACGTCACCAGCGCCATCGCCATGGCCTGGGAGGGCGCACGCGGTGGTTCCGCGCAGCGCATCGAATGGGCGCAGCTGGTGCTGCTGCACCGCGTGCTGCCGCGCGACCCGCTCGCCCCGCCGCACCTGCCGCTGGAATGGACCGGCGGCGCCGCGAACGCCGTGCCGGCCTGATCGACCGCTTTCCCCCACGACAACACGGAGACAAACCGATGCGACTTCTCACCACCCTCGTGCTCGCCAGCGCCGCTGCACTGCCGCTGATGCCGCTGGCGCACGCCGACACCTTCCCGGACCGTCCCATCACGCTGGTGATCCCCTTCCCGCCTGGCGGCCCCACCGATGCCATGGCACGCACGCTCGCGGCCGAGATGAAGGACCGGCTGGGCCAGCCGATGGTGGGGG
>NZ_AKJX01000004.1 GCF_000276605.1 Acidovorax sp. CF316
GGGCACCGGCCTTTTGCATGGGGGGCGCCAAACAGCGGAAGTGATGGCTCACCCAGGCACAATGCATCGGACAGGGACCACACACACGCCCCGGATGCCACCCTACCGTTCCATCGACCACGTCATGCTGCGCCTGACCGCTGCGGAGCCCTTGTTCGATCTATTCAGCCGCGTGTTCGGCTTGCCCGTGGCCTGGCCTTTGCAGCGCACGGCTTTCGCCACCTACGGCTGGGTGCATGTGGGCAATACGGACCTGGAGCTCTGGGCCGCGGCGTCCAACGCCGACTTGCCCGCCCACGCGCAACCACCTCTCGTGCATGGGTTCGCACTCGAGCCTGCGGGGCCTTTGTCAGCGGCCATGGCGCAAGTCGCGGCACTGGGCATTCAATGCAAACCATCCCGGCCGTTCCAATCCACGAATGCCCACGGCGAAGTGGTCACGAACTTCACCAACTCTGTGCTGCTGGACCTGTCGGCACCTGAATGCTGCGTGTTCTTTTGCGAATGGAATGCCCAGGGGAGCATCTACCCCTGGGGTGAAGCCGCCACCCCCACGCAACGCCGCGCCCAGCACAGGCAGGCGCTGCAGGGTCAGGCTGGCGGCCCTTTGGGACTTCTCGGGCTGCAGACGGTGCGCATGGGCACGCCGGACCTTGCCGCGCACCAGTGCCGTTGGCAGGCACTCACCGGTACCCCGCCCGGCCATGCCGTCCGCCTCGCACCCGGCATCGGGCTGGAGCTGTTTCCCGCCGGGCAGTTGCGCATCGAATCGCTCACATTCGGCGTGCACTCGCTGGCCACGGCACGCGCCTTCCTGGCCCCCCGGCAGTTGCTGCAGGCAGACAGCACCACCGAGGACACACTGGCGCTGGCATGCGAAGGCCTGCAGATCCGCCTGGTCCAGGGCCCCGGCGAGCAGGCATAAAAAAACCCGGCAGGGCCGGGTTTTCAGGCCAGATCCGCGAGGATCTGGAGGGCTTGCTTGCTTACTTGTTTTCTCTTCTCACTTCTTCTGGCGGAACTTGCGCAATGCGGCGACTTGCGCTGCCAGGACGGCCAGCTCGGACTGGGCACGTGCCAAGTCGATCTCGCCCTTGGCATTCTTGAGGGCTTCTTCGGCCGATGCCTTGGCAGCATTGGCCTTCTCTTCGTCCAGGTCCTTGCCGCGGATGGCGGTGTCGGACAGCACGGTCACGCGGTTGGGCTGCACTTCCAGAATGCCACCTGCCACGAACACGAACTCTTCGCGACCGTCGGCCATTTCGATGCGCACCGAGCCCGGCTTGATGCGCGTGATCAGCGGGGTGTGGCGGGGAAAGATGCCCAGTTCGCCAGACTCACCAGGCAGCGCGACAAAGCGTGCTTCACCGGAGAAGATGGACTCTTCGGCACTGACCACATCAACGTGGATGGTGTTCATCATTGCTCCTAGGAAAAGGGGATGGGTTGCTCGATTGCAGTGGAAGGCCGAGCAGCGGTGGGCCGCTGCTCAGCCGCCGGGCAATCAGGCCACCTTCTTGGCCTTTTCGAAGGCTTCGTCGATGGTACCGACCATGTAGAACGCCTGTTCTGGCAGGTGATCGCATTCGCCGCCGACGATCATCTTGAAACCACGGATGGTTTCGGCCAGGGGAACGTACTTGCCTGGCGAACCCGTGAACACTTCGGCCACGTGGAAAGGCTGCGACAGGAAACGCTGGATCTTGCGCGCGCGGGCCACGGCCAGCTTGTCTTCAGGAGCCAGTTCGTCCATGCCCAGAATGGCGATGATGTCGCGCAGTTCCTTGTAGCGCTGCAGCGTGCCTTGCACCGCACGGGCCGTGGCGTAGTGGTCTTCGCCCACGACGTTCGGGTCCAGCTGACGGCTGGTGGAGTCCAGAGGATCCACGGCAGGGTAGATACCCAGCGAAGCGATGTCACGCGACAGCACCACGGTGGAATCCAAGTGGGCGAAAGTCGTGGCAGGCGAAGGGTCGGTCAAGTCATCGGCTGGCACGTAAACGGCCTGGATGGAGGTGATCGAACCGACCTTGGTCGAGGTGATACGCTCTTGCAGGCGGCCCATTTCCTCGGCCAGCGTAGGCTGGTAGCCCACGGCGGAAGGCATGCGGCCCAGCAGAGCGGACACTTCGGTACCGGCCAGCGTGTAGCGGTAGATGTTGTCCACGAAGAACAGCACGTCACGGCCTTCGTCACGGAAGGACTCGGCGATGGTCAGGCCGGTCAGCGCCACGCGCAGACGGTTGCCTGGTGGCTCATTCATCTGACCGTACACCATGGCGACCTTGGAGTCTTCGAGCTTCTCGAGGTTCACCACGCCGGAATCGGCCATTTCATGGTAGAAGTCGTTCCCTTCGCGGGTACGCTCGCCCACACCAGCGAACACCGACAGACCCGAGTGGGCCTTGGCGATGTTGTTGATGAGTTCCATCATGTTCACGGTCTTGCCCACGCCGGCGCCACCGAACAGACCCACCTTGCCGCCCTTGGCGAACGGGCAGACCAGGTCGATCACCTTGATGCCGGTTTCCAGCAGCTCTTGCGAAGGCGACAGTTCGTCGTACGCAGGGGCCTTGCGGTGGATGGATGCCGTCAGTTCCTGGCTCACGGGACCGCGTTCGTCGATGGGCGCGCCCAGCACGTCCATGATGCGGCCCAGCGTCGCCTTGCCCACGGGCACGGTGATGGCGTTGCCGGTGTTGGTCACCATGATGCCGCGGCGCAGGCCGTCGGACGAACCCAGGGCGATGGTACGCACCACGCCGTCACCCAGCTGCTGCTGCACTTCCAGCGTCAGCGTCGTGCCTTCGAGCTTCAGAGCATCGTAAATCTTGGGCATCTGGTCGCGCGGGAACTCAACGTCCACCACAGCGCCGATACATTGAACAATCTTGCCTTGCACTTGAGCCATTTTTCGCTCCAATTTAGATGTTGGTTGAGCTGCTTACACAGCAGCGGCGCCAGCCACGATTTCCGAAAGTTCTTTCGTGATCGCTGCCTGGCGCGTCTTGTTGTAGACCAGCTTCAACTCGCCAATGACGCTGCCGGCGTTGTCGGTGGCGGCCTTCATGGCCACCATGCGTGCCGACTGCTCGGACGCCATGTTTTCCGCAACCGCCTGGTAGATCAGGGACTCGACATAGCGGACCAGCAGATCGTCGATCACGGTCTGGGCATCGGGTTCGTAGATGTAGTCCCAGCCATGCTCGGTCTTCTCGGCCTGCATCTGCTCGGACGACAGGGGAAGCAACTGCTCCACCACCGATTCCTGGCGCATGGTGTTGATGAACTTGGTGTAGCTCAGGTACACCGCGTTGATCTTGCCTTCCGCGTAAGCGTCGAGCAGCACCTTCACAGGGCCGATCAGCTTGTCCAGATGGGGCGTGTCACCCAGGCCCGTCACGTGCGAAACCACCTTGGCGCCGACACGGTTCAGGAAACCCAGGCCCTTGTTGCCGATGGCAACCGCCTCGGTGGACACGCCAGCACCCTGCAGCTCACGCAGCTTGGCCGTCACGATGCGCAGCACGTTGGTGTTCATGCCACCGCACAGGCCCTTGTCGGTCGTCACCACGATCACGCCGGCCGCCTTGGCATCGTTCAATTTCATGAACGGGTGCACGTACTCCGGATTGGCGTGGCCGAGATTGGCTGCAATGTTGCGGATCTTCTCGCTGTAGGGGCGGGCAGCCCGCATCCGTTCCTGCGCCTTGCGCATTTTGGATGCAGCCACCATCTCCATGGCCTTGGTGATCTTCTTGGTGTTTTCCACCGATTTGATCTTGCCGCGTATTTCCTTGCCTGCTGCCATGATGGCTCCTCGTCCGGTTTAAGCGAACGACTTCTTGAACGCGCCGATGGCGGCGGTCAATTCGGCTTCAGCGTCCTTGTCCATGGCCTTGGCCTGTTCCAGCTTGGCCAGCAGTGCGGCATGGCTGGTCTTCAGGAACTGGTGCAGGCCGTGTTCGAAGTCGAGAACCTTCTTGACGTCGATGTCGTCCATGAAGCCCTTGTTCACAGCGAACAGCGTCGCGCCCATCAGCGAGATGGACAGGGGGCTGTACTGTGCCTGCTTGAGCAGTTCGGTCACGCGGGCACCGCGGTCCAGCTGCTTGCGGGTGGCTTCGTCCAGGTCGGAAGCGAACTGCGCGAAGGCAGCCAGTTCACGGTACTGGGCCAGGTCGGTACGGATACCGCCGGACAGGTTCTTCACCAGCTTGGTCTGGGCAGCACCACCGACGCGCGACACCGAGATACCGGCGTTGATGGCGGGGCGGATACCGGCGTTGAACAGGCTGGTTTCCAGGAAGATCTGGCCGTCGGTGATCGAGATCACGTTGGTCGGAACGAAGGCGGACACGTCGCCGGCTTGCGTTTCGATGATGGGCAGTGCGGTCAGCGAACCGGTCTTGCCCTTGACTTCACCCTTGGTGAAGGCTTCGACGTAGTCGGCGTTCACGCGGGCTGCGCGCTCGAGCAGGCGGCTGTGGAGATAGAACACGTCGCCGGGGTAGGCTTCGCGGCCTGGTGGGCGGCGCAGCAGCAGCGAAACCTGGCGGTAGGCCACGGCTTGCTTGGACAGGTCGTCATAAACGATCAGGGCGTCCTGGCCGCGGTCGCGGAAGTACTCGCCCATCGTGCAGCCCGAGTAGGCCGACACGTACTGCATGGCTGCCGATTCGGAGGCCGATGCGGCCACCACGATCGTGTAGTCCATGGCACCGGCTTGTTCCAGTGCGCGCACCACGTTCTTGATCGACGAAGCCTTCTGGCCGATGGCGACGTAGATGCAGGTCACGCCCTGGCCCTTCTGGGCGATGATGGCGTCGATGGCCACGGCGGTCTTGCCGGTCTGGCGGTCGCCGATGATCAGCTCGCGCTGGCCACGGCCCACGGGCACCATCGAGTCGATGGACTTCAGGCCGGTCTGCAGGGGCTGGTCCACCGATTTACGGGCGATCACGCCCGGAGCGACCTTTTCGATCACGTCGGTGAGCTTGGCGTTGATGGGACCCTTGCCGTCGATCGGCTGGCCCAGGGCGTTCACCACGCGGCCAACCAGCTCGGGGCCGACCGGCACTTCCAGAATGCGGCCCGTGCACTTGACGGTGTCGCCTTCGGAGATGTGTTCGTACTCACCCAGAATCACGGCGCCGACGGAGTCGCGCTCGAGGTTCAGGGCCAGGCCGAAGGAGGGCTGGCCGTCCTTGGTGGCGGGGAACTCAAGCATTTCACCGGCCATCACGTCCGACAGGCCGTGCACGCGCACGATACCGTCGGACACGGACACCACGGTACCCTGGTTGCGGATATCGCTGCTGGCGGCCAGACCTTCGATGCGGCTCTTGATGAGTTCAGAAATTTCTGCGGGATTGAGTTGCATGACTCTTTCCTTCTTTCTTTGGTTCGCTGTCCTCGCCGCGCGTTACGCGGTGAGGGCCGCTTTCATTTGTTCAAGACGGGCCTTGACCGAAGTGTCCAGCACCTCGTCACCCACCACTACGCGAATGCCACCGATCAGGGACTCGTCCAGCTGAACGGCGAGGTTGAGCTTGCGGCCGAAGCGCTTTTCGAGCGCCGAGCCGACCTCAGCCAGCGCTGCGGCGTCCATCGGGAAGGCGCTGTGCACCACGGCATCCGAAGAGCCGCTGCGGCGATTCACGAGGGCACGGAATTGCACGGCGACTTCCGGCAGCGCGTTGAGGCGCCCGTTGTCGATGACCGTGCGCAGGAAGTTCTTGGCCGTATCGGACAGCGCCGAACGCGCAACACCCGTGACGACGGCGAACACCTGGTCTGCCGTCACCTTGGGGCTGTCTGCCAGCTGGCGCAACTGGGGGTTGGCGGCAATGGCCGCCAGTTCATCGACCCAGTCAGCGGTGCTGGCCAGGTCCATGCCCGCGCCCGCAGTAGCGGCCTTGAACAGGGCTTCGGCGTAAGGGCGGGCAATGGTGGCGAGTTCAGCCATGTGTGTCCCCTTACAGCTCGGTCTTCAGGCGGTTGAGCAGGTCGGCGTGAACGCCGGCATTGACTTCCTTGCGGAGAATCTGCTCTGCACCCTTGACGGCCAGCGCGGCAACCTGCTCACGCAGGGCTTCGCGGGCTTGCACCGTTTGCTGTTCGGCTTCGGCACGGGCGGAAGCAACGATCTTGTTGCCTTCTTCCGTGGCGCGTGCCTTGGCTTCTTCGATGATGGCCTGGGCACGTCGGTCGGCGTCCGCAAGACGCGAGGCCGTTTCGTTGCGTGCCTGTGACAGTTCCTTCTCGACGCGCTGGTTGGCAGCGGTCAGTTCGGACTTGGCACGGTCGGCAGCAGCGAGGCCTTCGGCGATTTTCTGGGCTCGTTCATCCAACGCCTTCGCGATCGGGGGCCACACGAATTTCATCGTGAACCACACCAGGATCAGGAAGACGATGGCCTGAATGAACAGGGTCGCGTTGATACTCACGGCAACACCTTTCTAGAGTGGCGTTGAGTGGGAATTACTTGGGCAGGTTGGCCAAGAACGTGGAAGCGAAGGGGTTGGCGAAGGCGAACAGCAGGGCGATGGCCACACCGATCAGGAAGGCAGCGTCGATCAGACCGGCCAAGATGAACATCTTGGTTTGCAGTTCGTTGATCAGCTCAGGCTGACGTGCCGACGATTCGAGGAACTTGCCGCCCATCAGTGCGATACCGATGGAAGCGCCGATAGCGCCGAGGCCAACGATCAGACCACAAGCCAGAGCGACGAGACCGAGAATGTTTTCCATGATGACTCCTGAGTTAAAAAAAGAAAGGTTGAAAGGAAAGAGAAACGAAAGGGAACCGTTAGTGCGCGTTGTGCGCCTGACCGAGGTAGATCAGCGCAAGCATCATGAAGATGAAGGCTTGCAGCGAGATCACCAGAATGTGGAACAGCGTCCAGATGGTGCCAGCGATGACGTGGCCCACAGGCAGCAGCACACCCGACAGCGACAGCGCAGCCGCACCACCCATCAGGGCGATCAGCATGAACACCAGTTCGCCGGCGTACATGTTGCCGAACAACCGCATGCCATGCGACACGGTGTTGGCGACATATTCAATGACCTGCATGAGCAGGTTCACCACGCCCAGGATCAGGGCGAAGATGGGATTCTTGCTGGTGCCGAACGGGGCCGACACGAGTTCGTGCGCCCAGCCGCCGGCGCCCTTGATCTTCACGCTGTACCAGAAGCGCAGGATCAGGATGGCGAATGCCAGGCCCAGGGTAGTGGAGAGGTCGGCCGTGGGCACGACGCGCAGGTAGGCGTGGTGCGGGTCATGGCCGGCAGCGCCATAGATCTGGGCCCAGATGGCGGGCAGCAGGTCCACGGGCAGCATGTCCATGAAGTTCATCAGGAAGATCCAGACGAACACCGTGAGGCCCAGGGGCGCGATGAACTTGCGACTCTCGGCGTTGTGGATGTTGGCCTTGGCCTGGTTGTCCACCATCTCGACCAGCATTTCCACTGCCGCCTGGAAGCGACCGGGAACGCCGGAGGTTGCCTTGCGGGCCGCGGACCACAGGATCAAAAGGGTCAGAGCACCCAGAACCAAACCCACGATGATCGAGTCATAGTTGATGACCGTGAAGTCAACAATCTTGGTCTGGTTGACGTTTTGAAGATGCTGCAGGTGGTGAACGATGTATTCACTTGCAGTCGGAGCGTGCGCTTCTGCGGCCATCGGACAACTCTTCTCTATATCAATCGGTTTTTCGGACACCGGACCGCACCATGAGCGCGACCCAATACGTTTTCATCGTGAGCACCATGCCTGCCAGCAAGGCCAGCCACACCAGCCCCGGCACAACCCAGGGGGCCGCTGCCAGCAATGCAATGGTGAACACGATCTTGGCAATCTCCCAACCAAAGAACCCCGCCATGGAGGCGCCCGCATTTCCGGACGCCATCTGGCGCGACATACCGCGGGCGAACAATGCGGCCGGAGCCACCACTGCAAGCGCGCCGTAGGCGGCAGACCAGCCCACCTCGGTCCTGCCCGTCAGCCCCCAGGCCACCAGGGCCACGAGCACGCCGACAAGCGCCTGACCCGCCACCACCCTCCACATCGAGACAGGTGGGTTGCGGCTTCGCCACTGCTGCGCTTCCTGCGCGGTCAGGGGCTTGAAGTCAGAATCTTCAGCCTCAGTTTCAGTCTCAGGGGCGATTGTTTTCATTGTTGAGTAACGCCCGTGTTACAGACTGCAAATTTCACAAAGCCTCTAATTATAAGTAAAAACCCGTGCGCAGCGACAAAGACCCGCAATCGGGACTGAAAGGGGTGCGCTCGCCAGCACCTTTGTGGTGACCCACCAACGCCCGCCCGGGCGCTGGGGTTCCCGGTTATGCACCGAAAAGGCGCACATCCGTGTGACACATCCACGACACCGCGAAGGGCTTGCCGCACAATGGCCTTGCCCGCACCGCCACCGCAACCGTAGCACCTGCCCATGACGTCTTCTCCTTTGCCACCGAACCTCACCATCCTCGACTCCTCCTCTGCGGATGCCCGCAAGGACTCGCTGATCGAATACCCCTCGCGGTTCCCGATCAAGGTCATGGGCGCCAAGGTGGATGGCTTCGTCCATGCAGTGACCGAGCTGGCTCGCCAGTACGACCCGACCTTCGACCCTGCCACCATTGAACTGCGCGACAGCAGCAAGGGCAATTACCTCGGAGTTACTGTCACCATCACGGCCACCAGCCGCGAGCAGCTCGACGACCTGTACCGGGCCCTGTCATCGCACCCCCTCGTCAAGGTGGTGCTCTAAGTCCGTGGCCATCGATCTGCGCACCCTGGGGCGGGTGGACTACGCCGCCACCGTGCAGGCCATGCAGGACTACACGGCCACGCGCACGGCCGACACGCCCGATGCGCTGTGGCTGTGCGAGCACGACGCGCTCTACACGCAAGGCCTGGCGGGCAAGAGCGATCACCTGCTCAATCCCGGCACGATTCCGGTGGTGCCCACCAACCGCGGCGGCCAGGTCACCTTCCATGGCCCGGGCCAGGTGGTGGCCTACCCGCTCATCGACCTGCAGCGCGCGGGCTACTTCGTCAAGGAATACGTCTACCGCGTCGAAGAGGCGCTGATCCGCACCCTGGCGCACTTCGGCGTCACCGGCCACCGCGTGGCCGGTGCCCCGGGCATCTATGTGCGCCTGGATGACCCGCACAGCCACGCCATGCTGCCGCAGCGCCCGCAAAAGCGCGAGGCCGCCGGGCCTGGCGAGCCGGATTTCGCAGGCCTCGGGAAGATCGCCGCACTGGGCATCAAGGTCAGCCGCCACAGCACCTACCACGGCGCCGCGCTCAACGTGGCGATGGACCTGGAACCCTTCGGCCGTATCAACCCTTGCGGCTACGCGGGACTGCAAACCGTGGACCTTTCTACAATCGGGGTCCAAACCACCTGGGACGATGCCGCCAAGGTGCTGGGCCAGCAGCTCGGCATCCGCCTGTCTCCCTGAACCGCCACCAAGCCATGAGCACCACCGACGTCGTCCGCGAAGCGCAGTCCATCGAAGCCTACAACCCGCTGGCCAAGCAGAAGGCCGCGGCCAAGCTGTCGCGCATTCCGATCAAGGTCGAACAGGGCGAAGTGCTCAAGAAGCCCGAGTGGATCCGCGTCAAGGCCGGCTCGCCCACCACGCGCTTCTACGAGATCAAGGACATCCTGCGCCAGAACAACCTGCACACGGTGTGCGAAGAGGCGTCCTGCCCCAACATCGGCGAATGCTTCGGCAAGGGCACGGCCACCTTCATGATCATGGGCGACAAGTGCACGCGCCGCTGCCCGTTCTGCGACGTGGGCCACGGCCGTCCCGACCCGCTGGACAAGGACGAGCCGCTGAACCTGGCGCGCACCATCGCCCAGTTGCGCCTGAAGTACGTGGTGATCACCAGCGTCGACCGCGATGACCTGCGCGATGGTGGCAGCGGCCACTTCGTGGAATGCATCCAGAACATCCGCGAGCTCTCGCCGCTCACGCAGATCGAGATCCTGGTGCCCGACTTCCGCGGCCGCGACGACCGCGCGCTGGAGATCCTCAAGGCCGCGCCACCCGACGTGATGAACCACAACCTGGAAACCGCGCCGCGCCTGTACAAGGAAGCGCGCCCGGGTTCGGACTACCAGTTCAGCCTGAACCTGCTCAAGAAGTTCAAGGCCCTGCACCCCAAGGTGCCGACCAAGAGCGGCATCATGGTCGGTCTGGGCGAGACGGACGAAGAAATCCTGCAGGTGATGCGCGACATGCGCGCACACGACATCGACATGCTGACCATCGGCCAGTACCTGTCGCCCAGCAACAGCCACCTGCCGGTGCGCCGCTATGTGCACCCCGACACCTTCAAGATGTTCGAGGAAGAGGCCTACAAGATGGGCTTCAGCCACGCCGCCGTGGGTGCCATGGTGCGTTCGAGCTACCACGCCGACCAGCAGGCCCACGCCGCCGGCGTGTAAGACCTGCTGCGCCGCCAACGCGCCCTGCCCTCCTGCCCATGGACACCACCGGCTCGCTCTCGCTGCGCCGGTATGGCCCCTCCCCCGGCAGCCACAGCCATGACCACTTCCAGGTGCTGCTGGGCCTGGCCGGCGCGCTGGAGCTGGAGATCGATGGACGCGGCATGCGCGTGGCCACCGGCGGCGGCTGCGTCATCGCACCGGGCGCGCACCACGATTTCGAGGCCACCGGTGGCAGCCTGTGCCTGGTGCTGGACAGCAGCGACATGGGCTGGACGCACTGCACCGCCCCGGCATTGCAGAGCGCCCCGCCGCCCCCGGCGCTGACCCTGGCCCGCTACCTCGCCAGCGCCCTGCAGCAGGGCCGCCCCCTGGCCCAGGCCCACGGGCCCGCGCTGCTGCTGGAGGCCTGGCTGCCCCCCTCCCCCGCCTCCCGGACGCCGAACCCGCTGGACGCCACCGCACGCCGGCGCGCCATCGACTGGCCCGCGCTGCGCGCCTGGGCCGCACTGCAATGGCACCGGCCGCTGTCGGTGGCCGACATCGCCCGGCAGGTGCACCTGAGCCCAAGCCAGTTCGCCGCGCGTTGCCGCGAGGAACAAGGCCAGGGCGCGATGGCCTGGCTGCGCAGCCAGCGGCTCGAACACGCCCGCTTGCTGCGCTCGGGTGGCATGGCTGTGGCCGAGGTGGCGCGGCGCACGGGCTACCGCTCACCTTCGGCCCTCACGGCGGCCCTGCGCCGCGGCTGACCGGCCCGGCTCCACGACCGGGGGATGGCGACGACGCTCCGTCGTTGCGCGATGCCCGGCGCGCTTACAGTGGCCGCATGCAAGCCAATCTCTATGCCCTGGGCGCCATTGCGCTGTGGGCTTCCCTCGCCTCGCTGGGCGTGTCGCTGACCCATGTGCCGCCCTTCCTGCTGACCGGGGTGGCGCTGATCATCGGCAGCGTGCCGGCCTGGCCCTTCGTGCTGCGCGACCCGTCGCAGTGGCGCATTCCGCTGCGCACGCTGGCCCTGGGCGTGTACGGGCTGTTCGCCTACCACTTTCTCCTGTTCATCGCGCTGCGCCACGCGCCACCGGTGGAGGCCAACCTGGTCAACTACCTGTGGCCGCTGTTCATCGTGGTGCTCGCACCCGTGCTGTTGCCTGGCGTGTCACTGCGCTGGCCGCACGTGCTAGCGGCACTGCTGGGCTTCGGCGGCGCGGCGATTGCCATCGTGGGCGGCCGCGAGCTCAGCGGCACCCTGGCCTGGGGCTACCTGCCGGCCTTCGCAGCGGCGTTGATCTGGGCCACCTATTCGCTCATGACCAAGCGCGTGGCGGCCTTTCCGACCACGGCCATAGGGCTCTTCGGCCTGGTCTCGGGCGTGCTCTCGCTGTTGTGCCACGTGGCGCTGGAGCCCGCGGCCACCCTGGCGCCGCGCGACTGGATGCTGCTGGCCGTGCTGGGCCTGGGGCCGCTGGGTGCTTCGTTCTTCCTGTGGGACAAGGCGCTCAAGCTCGGCGATGCCCGGCACATCGGCATCCTGAGCTACATCACGCCCCTGGCCTCGACCGCCTTGCTGATCGTGGTGAGCGGCCGCGCGTTCAGCGCCAGCATCGCGCTGGCCACGGCCATGATCATCAGTGCGGCCATCCTGGGCATGCGGGCGAAGTAGAGAAAGAACACCCCGCAAGCGCCAACAGCTCAAGCCGCCCCCGCGGACACCCTGGGAGCCATTTGCGCCCTGCGCAAGCGCAGGAAGAGCCAGCCGGTGATGGACAGGTTCAGCAGGTTCCAGCCAATGCCGTTGAGGAAGGCGGCGTGGTAGCTGCCGGTGAGGTCGAAGATGAAGCCCGACAGCCAGCCGCCCAGCGCCATGCCGACGAGCGTGGCCATGATGGCGGCACCCACCAATGCGCTCGCCCGCGCGGGCGCGAAGTGCTCGCGCACGATGATGGCGTAGGTCGGCACGATGCCGCCCTGGAACAGGCCGAACAGTGCCGAGATCACATACAGCGGGACCAGGCCGTCATAGGGCAGGAACAGCAGCAGGGCGATGCCCTGCAGCGCAGACCCCAGCAGCAGGGTGCGGATGCCGCCGATGCGGTCACAGATCAGCCCGAAGACCAGCCGGCTCACGATGCCGCAGGCCAGCATGAGCGACAGCATCTGCGCGCCCTGGGCGGCACCGAAGCCCAGATCGGTGCAGTAGGCCACGATGTGGACCTGCGGCATGGCCATGGCCACGCAGCACGCCACACCGGCCACGCACAGCAGCGCCATCGCGGCGCCCGGCGTGAGGCCGAAGGGACGTGCGTGGTCCACGGCGGCCGCCTGGGCGCCAGCCGCCGCGGCCTGGATGGCCGGCGGGCGTTGGCGCATGCGCAGCGACAGCGCGAGCATGCCCAGGCCGCAAACCACGCCCAGCGCCATGTAGGTCGGCCTCCAGCCGATGGTGTCGATGCCGTACTGCACGATGGGCGGCCAGACCGCGCCCGCCACATAGTTGCCGCTGGCGCAGACCGCCACCGCAATGCCACGCCGGCGGTTCCACCACAGCGCCGTGTCGGCCAGCAAGGGCGCGAACGTGGCCGAGCTGCCGATGAAGCCCATCACCGCATGCGCCAGGCCGAAGGCCCAGATGCTGCCGGAAAAGGCCGCACCGACGAAGCCGCCCAGCACGGCCAGCGCCCCCAGCCAGAGCACGGGCGTGAGGCCATGGCGGTCGGCCAGCCGGCCCGTGAACAGGCCGCCCAGGCCCAGGCAGACCATCATCAGGGTGTAGGGCAGCGAGGCGCTCGCACGGCCGATGCCGAACTCGCTCTGCACGGCCGGGAGCACGACCGACACCACGTACATGCTGCTGTTGCCCAGCACCACCAGGCCCAGGGTGACCAAGAGGCGCTGGAAGGCCTGGCGCGAGTCGATGAGGGACGCGTCTGCAGGGACTGCTACCGGGATATGGGCCAAATCGACCTCCAGCGCTTTTCCAGCGAGCGCTGGCAGCTATTGATTCGAGAGTTTTCTAGGATGCCAGCAGCGCCGCAGGTTCTTCACCGTCCAGCACCTGCTGCGCCCAGGGCACGAGCTTGCGCGTGTCGGCGCGCAGGATCTCCTGCTTGACGGCCAGGATCTGCGCCGGGTGCATGGAAAAGCTGCGCAGGCCCAGGCCCAGCAGCAACCGCGTCATGGTCACGTCGCCCGCGGTCTCGCCGCAGACGCAGACGCTCTTGCCCTGGCGCTCGCCCTCGGCGATCACGTCGGCCACCAGGCGCAGCACGGCCGGGTGCACCGGGTCGTAGAGATGCGCCACGGCCTCGTCGGCCCGGTCGATGGCCAGGGTGTACTGGATCAGGTCGTTGGTGCCGATGGACAGGAAGTCGAAATAGCGCAGGAAGGTGCGCACCATCAGCGCCGCGGCCGGCACCTCGATCATGGCCCCCAGCTGGATCGGGCCGTAGGGCTCGCCCCGGGCATCGAGCTCGGCGCGCGCCAGGTCCACCTGGGCCAGGGTCTGGCGGATCTCGTTGGTGTGCGCCAGCATAGGGAACAGCAGGTTCACCTTGCCATGCGCCGCCGCACGCAGCACGGCCCGCAGCTGGGTGCGGAACATGGCCGGGTCGGCCAGGCTCCAGCGGATGGCACGCAGGCCGAGCGCGGGGTTCAGGTGCGTGTCCTTGTGGACCTTGCTGTCCAGCGGCTTGTCGGCCCCCACGTCGATGGTGCGGATGGTGACCGGCAGGCCCTGCATGCCGTCGAGCGCCTCGCGGTAGGCGCGGTACTGCTCGTCCTCGCCTGGCAGGTTGCCGGTGCGGCCCATGAACAGGAACTCGCTGCGAAACAGGCCCACACCCACGGCACCGGCGCGCACGGCCCCCACGGCATCGCCGGGCTGCTCGATGTTGGCCAGCAGTTCGATGCGGTGGCCGTCGATGGTGACGGCCGGGGTGTGCCGCAGGCGCGACAGGCGCTCGCGCTCGAGCTCCGTCTGGCGCTGGCGAAAGCCGTACTCGGCCAGGATGATGGGCGAAGGGTCGACGATGATCACGCCAGCATCACCGTCGATGATGACCCAGTCGTCCTGGCGCACCAGTTGGCTGGCCGCGCGGGCGCCGACCACGGCCGGGATGTCCATGCTGCGCGCGACGATGGCGGTGTGCGAGGTCTTGCCGCCCACGTCGGTCACGAAGCCGGCGAACACGCTCTGCTTGAACTGCAGCATGTCGGCCGGCGACAGGTCGTGCGCCACCAGCACCAGGGGCACGTCCACCGTGTCGTCGAGCAGCAGGTCCTGCTGGGTCTTGCGGCGCGGGCTGCTGGCGGGCGGTGCCACGGGACTGGCCACGCCCTTCATGTAGCGCAGGATGCGCTCGACCACCTGTTCCAGGTCGGCCTTGCGCTCGCGCAGGTACTCGTCCTCCATCTCGTCGAACTGGCGCGCGATCACCTCGAACTGGGTGGTGAGCGCCCACTCTGCGTTGTACAGGCGCTCGGTGATCCAGTGCTTGACGCCCCCCGTGAGGGCCTCGTCCTGCAGCAGCATCAGGTGCACGTCGAGCAGCGCGGTGAGCTCGTGCGGCGCGTCGGCCGGCATGTCGGTCTGCAGGCGCTGCAGCTCCTCGACCACCGCATTGCGGCCCTGGCGCACACGCTCGATCTCGGCCGGTATCTGTTCGGGCTGGATGAAGTAGTGGGCCACGTCCACGCGGCTCGAAGCCACGAGCACGGCACGGCCGATGGCAATGCCGCGTGCCACCGCCAGACCGTGGACGGCGAAGGTCATCGGAAACCCCTTTCTTCTTCAGCCATGTCAGCCATGGCGCGTTTATTCGCCTTCGCCGAACTTGTCCGCAATCAGCGCCAGCAGCCCATCCATGGCCTCCTGCTCGCGATCGCCGTTGGTTTCGATCTCGACCTCGGTGCCGATGCCGGCGGCCAGCATCATGACCCCCATGATGCTCTTGGCATTGATGCGGCGGTCACCGCGGCTCATGAAAACGTCGCAGGGAAAGCTGCCTGCCAGCTTGGTGAGCTTGGCCGAGGCGCGGGCATGCAGGCCCAGTTTATTGCTGATGGTCGTACGAGTCTTGATCATGTCGGTTGCGTCGGGACTGGTTCTGCGGCGCGGCGATGGCCACCTGCATCACCCCTTGCGTACCGCCCACCACCGCACGGGTGACGACCGAGTCCAGGGGCTCTGCACGGTAGCTCACGGCACGCAGCAGCATCGGAAGGTTGACCCCTGTCACCAGGCGCGAGCGCACACCATCGACCAGGCGCTGCGCCACGTTGCAGGGCGTGGCGCCGAACACGTCGGTCAGCACCAGGGTGGAGTCGGCGCCCAGCTGGTCCAGCAGGATCTGCGCTTGGGCCAGCGTTTCTTCGGGCCGCTCGTTGGGCTGCACATCCAGTGCGGCCACGCTGTCGCCACAGTCGGCGAACACATGCAATGCGCATTCGCGCAGGGCATGGGCCAGGGGGGCATGGGCGATGAGGAGGATGCTGGTGCTCATGGGACAGAGGTTTGGAGCACATTATGGCGCTGGGCCCGTGCAAACCACAGGTAGGCCCCGGTGTTGCAGGCCAGGAAAACCCCCATGGCCGCCCGGAACGATTCGGTCGTCGACAGGCCTGCGGCCGCAAAGGCATCCACGGCCAGGCCAATGCCCCATTGCACCACGAACACGCCGGCAAAGATCACCAGGTTGAAGGCCGACAGCGCACGCCCCGCCAATGCCTGTGGAAAAGCCATGCCCACCGCCGGCTGCGACAGCGATACGAAAGTGCACGAGACACAGAACAGCGCCCAGGCCGCGCCCCCCGCCGCCGGCCCGGCGACGATGATCGCCAGCAGGATACACAGCGACAGCGGCAGGCCCGCAAGGATGAGCCGGTCGGCCCCGAGGCCGCGGCGCAGCAACCAGGGGTTGACCATGCCCCAGGTCCAGAAGGTGCACAGCATGGAGACGTTGATCCAGAACAGGCCGATGGCCGACTCGAACGCGGTGTAGCCGGCCACCTGCTGCATCCAGGGCCCCGCCCACAGTGTCTGCATGGCCACCATGCCGCCATAGACGAAGAAACCCAATGGCGCCATGCGCTGGAAGTAGGGGTGGCGCCAGACCACGCCATAACCGCCCGGGGCAGCTGGCGGCGCAGCCGCTCCTGCCGCGGACACCGCCGCATGCCAGCGCGGCACCCACAGCGCAATGCCCACCATGGCCACGCCGATCAGCACGGCCAGCCCCCAGAACAGCGGGCGCCAGCCCACCAGCGGCAGGGCCCACTGCACCGGCAGGGTGGAGGCCACCATGCCCAGCGAACCGGTCATCAGCATCCAGGAGTTGGCGCGCATCTGCGCGGTGGGATCGAACCAGCGGCGGTAGCCGGTGAGCGGCGCCATCAGGCAGGCGCTCACCCCGGCACCGCAGAGCACGCGCCCCGCGAGCAGGCCCGAAAAGCCCGTGGCCATCGAGAACACCAGGCAACCGGCGACGGCCACGCCCAAAAAGCCCAGCAGCACCTTCTGCGGGCCGTGCCGGTCCAGCCAGGTGCCCAGCGGCAGTTGCGTGGCCGAAAAGCCCAGGAAATAGCCGCCCGCGAGCAGGCCCAGGTCGCTGGCGTGCAGGGTGAATTCCTGCGACAGGGTGGGCGCCAGCGTGGCCGTGACGGCGCGCAGCAGCGCCGACAGGAAATACGCGAAGGCGAACGCGAGGAAGACGATGACGGCCATGCGCCGTGGCAGCACACCGGCGCTCATGGCAGCACCAGCCCGGCGAAGAAGGTATCGGTCACCTCCGGACGCGGCTTGGGCGCATAGACCACGGCGTGGTACAGCCGCATCTGCGGCCCCACGGGGCGGGCAAACCAGACCGCCTGGGCGGTGACGGCCTGCCCATCGGCCGCCCGCCCCTGGGCCGAGGTGCGCACCGATTGGGGCAGTGGCAAGGCGTTGCGCGGGGCAAATGGAGCATCGGTGGCCTGGGCCTGTGCGCCGCCCAGGCGCGCCAGCATGGCAGACCGCCAGTGCGTGAGTGCCACGCCCACCTGCGCGGGATCGGCCAGCGTGGCGTAGGACACGGCGAAGGTCGCTCCATCGGCTTCGCAGCCCACCATGGACAGGTCGACCGGCGTGCCCGCCAGCTCCACCTTGCGCGTGGCATGGTCGGGCTTGCAGGGCAGCGTGATGGTGAGAGCAGCCTCGGGCAGGGCCACGGTGCGCCAGTTGAGTGCCGGGCTGCATGCGGCCAGTCCCAGGAGGGCGCTGGCAGCGCCGGTCAGTGTCCAGTTCATGGACCCATTATCGGCAGTGCTCGCCTTTTTGGTGCACGGCGAACGGGAAGGAGAACTTTTGCGCGGCCCAGCAGTCCATACGGAGGGACAGGCCGCCGGCAGGCGGGAGCCTTGTCCGGCACAATACCGTGCGGGCTGGTGCCCGCACTTTCGGGATGGAATGACGCCATGGGTATCAAGCAGTGGGCAGCAGGTGCAGCGGTGGTGGCTTTTGCCGCCGTGGGCGCCTACGTGTACCTGGACACGGGCCGCTCCGCGGCACCCGAGTCCACCTTCGTGCTGCTCGACGGCTCGCGCCAGTCGACGGCCGACCTGCGCGGCAAGGTGACGCTGGTGAACTTCTGGGCCACGAGCTGCACCACCTGCGTGGCCGAGATGCCCGAGATCGTCGCCACCTACCGGAAGTACCAGCCCAAGGGCTTCGATACGCTGGCCGTGGCCATGAGCTACGACCCACCAAGCTACGTGGTGAACTTTGCCGAAACGCGCAAGCTGCCCTTCAAGGTGGCCATCGACAACACCGGCGCCGTGGCCCAGGCCTGGGGCGACGTGCGGCTCACGCCCTCGACCTTCATCGTCAACAAGCGTGGCGAGATCGTCAAGACCTATGTCGGGGCACCCAATTTCCCCGAACTGCACCAGCTGATCGAGAAATTGCTGGCGGAGACCTGATCCCACCAGCCACCGCGCCATGAAAAAAGCCTCTTCCACCCGGAAGAGGCTTTTTGCGTTGGGGACCACCGCCGAGGCGGCCGGATCACTTGGCGCGGTAGTTGTCGTGGCAGGCCTTGCAGCTGTTGGCCGTGGCACCGAAGGCGGTCTTGAGGTTGTCGAGGTTGCCGGTCTTCGCAGCCGCCGCCAGCTTGACTGTATCGGCCTCGAGCTTGTCCGAGTGCTCCTTGAACTTGGCCTGCTGGGCCCAGATCTCGGGCAGGGCCTTGGTGGGCGCCCCCTTGTCGGTGCCGGCGCCAAAGCCGGCCCAAGGCAACTTGGCCATCTCGGCGACGATGTCCGCATTTTCCTGCGCCGCCTTGGCGTCGAAGGGAATGCGGCCATTGGCCATGGCGCCCAGGCGGCCGAAGTGCTGGCCCATCACGAACAGCGCACTCTGGCGGTACTTGATGGCGTCTTCGGGCTTGGCGAACTGGGCAGATGCGGGCGCCGACAGCATGGTGACGGCCGCGGCAAAGGCGACTACAGCGAGGGTTTTCATCGGATATTTCCTTTTATCGTGGGGAGCAAAAACCAACCAGCCGACGCCAGTATGCCGCTTTGCGGCGGTTTTGGCATGTCTGTCGATGCGCGTTGGCGACGCCGGCCATCTCGCGCACAATGCGGCCAAGAACACCCCTACGACACGGCAAGCGCCGGAGCACGACCATGACACACACCGTCCGCATCTGGGATCTGCCCACCCGCCTCTTCCACTGGACCCTGGCCGCCAGCGTGATCGCCCTGGTGGTGACGGCCAAGGTGGGCGGCAATGCCATGGTCTGGCACCTGCGCCTGGGCTACGTGGTGCTGGCGCTGCTGGTCTTTCGGCTGGTCTGGGGCCTGGTGGGCGGGCACTGGTCGCGCTTTGGCGCCTTCCTGTACTCGCCTGCCCGCCTGGTGCGCTACCTGCGCGGCGCCGGCCACCCCGAGGACGCGGTGGGCCACAGCCCGCTGGGCGCGCTCTCGGTCTTCGCCCTGCTGGCCGTGCTGGCCGCGCAGGTGGGCACCGGCCTGCTCAGCGACGATGAGATCGCCTTTTCAGGACCGCTGACCCGCTTTGTCTCCAACGCGGTCGTGGGCCAGGCCACGGGTTACCACAAGGAGATCGGCCAGTACCTGGTGCTGGGCCTGGTCGCGCTGCACCTGCTGGCCATCGTCTTCTACGTGGTGGTGCGCAAGCACGGGATGGTACGGCCCATGCTCCACGGCGACAAGGAGCTGCCCCAGCCCGTGGCGCCTTCGCGTGACGACCTGGCCAGCCGCATCGCGGCGGTGGTGGCCCTGGCCCTGGGCGCGGGTCTGGCCTGGTGGGTGTCGACCCTCGGGGCAGCCGCGTTCTGAGAGCATGTTGCCGGCGTCCCCGGGTCGAGCCGCTACACTGCCCCTTCCCCAGCCCCTGAATTCCCGCCTTGGACAAGCCTGCCGTCACCCTGCTGAATCCGTCGTCCGCCGCCGAGATGGAGGCGGTGCGCGACATCTTCCGGGAATACGCCGGCACCCTGAACGTGGACCTGGCGTTCCAGGATTTCGAGACCGAGCTGGCCCGGTTGCCCGGCGACTATGTCGCACCGCGCGGCCACCTGCTGCTGGCCATGGTGGAGGGGGCCATTGCGGGCTGCTGCGCCCTGCGCCCGCTGGATACTGCCGACTACCCCAACGCCAGCGAGATGAAGCGCCTGTACGTGCGCAAGGCCTTTCGGGGTTTCGGCCTGGGCCGCGAACTGGCCGAGGCCATGCTGGACCAGGCGCGCCGCGCGGGCTATGCCTGCGTGTTGCTCGATACGCTCGATGGCATGGAGTCGGCCCGAGCCCTCTACACCGACCTGGGCTTCGAGGAGATCCCGCCCTACTACCACAACCCCATTGCGGGCTCGCACTACCTCAAGGTGGACATCTCCTGAGGTCGATGGTGTTCCACTGCACCTGTTGGGCCATCGTTCGTTGCCCTGTTTTTGATAGCAACGATAGAATGCCTGCGGCCTGGTGCCAAGCATTCTGAACCACTGAAGGTTCGGGCCGTGGGGTAGCCCCACGGTGTATCCGACAAGCACGCTTCGCGGCGCGCGAACCACCCGCCACCCGTGGCGCCCAGTTCGCGCCCGACCCGCAGGTTGGTGCCAGGCCACCTCCATCCCACAGCCGCCCATCCCCGCCAATACGCCGTGAAGACACCCGTCCGCTCCCGCGTGCTGGCCAAGGCGATCTCGATGGCCGTGCTGGCCGACGCGCAGACACCCGAGCACCGCACGCCCCAGGCCTTGGTCGCGCGGGTACAGGCCAGCCTGGGACTGGAGCCTGCTGCAGGCTCTCCCCTCCCTGCCTTTCTGCTGGAACAGTTGCAGCGCCTGTCCGCGATGTCATCCCCGGAGTGGGCGCGGTGGGAACCGGAAGATGTGGCCGCCTGGCTCTGTTGGGGCCGTTGGTGGCGCAGCGCAGGTCTGCGCTGGGGAACGGAGCATTCCGGGGCTGGGGTGGAAGATGGCGCATCGGCCTGGGATGGCGATGACGAAGACATCGCCGAACCCGACGGCGATGGTGAAGGCGATGACATCCTGCCCGGCCTGCCGCCCACCGATTGGACGGCACCGCGCCTGGGCCAGGCATTTCGCATCTGGACCGCGACGGCACGCAGCGCCGTGCCACGGCGTTGGCTGCTGCGCCCCGCCGGAGCGGGGCCCCTGCCCGCCTGGATGGACCGCGGCACCACAGTGCCGGTCCTGGCGACAGCCACCGATGTGGCCCAGGTCCTGGCTGTTTCGGTGGAGGATCTGTTGTGGCTTGCGCCCCAAGGCGCCTTCTGGCGTGAGCGGCACTCCGAAGGCCATTCCCTTCCTGCGTCGCACTACCGCTACAGGCTGCTGCCCAAGCCCAGCGGTGGCCTGCGCCTGCTCGAGTCCCCGCGCCCGCGCCTGGTGCACGCGCAGCGGCGCATCCTGTACACGCTGCTGGCGAACATCCCCACCCATGAAGCTGCGCACGGATTTGTTCGCGGCCGCAGCGTGGGCAGCCACGCACGCATTCACACCGGCCAGGCCGTGGTCATCCGCTTCGATCTGGCGGACTTCTTTACGCAGATTCACGCCACGCGCGTGCGGGCACTGTGGCGCGCCCTGGGCCACGGACGCGCCGCCGCCGAACTGCTCACCCAACTGACCACCGCGCGCACCCCGGCGGGGGTGCGGGATCGGCTGCTGGAATCCATGCCCGAGCTGCCGACGTCCATTGCGCAGCGCCGCGCCACCGCCCAGCGCCTGGCCCGGCCCCATTTGCCCCAGGGTGCGCCCACGTCGCCGGCACTGGCCAACCTGTGCGCCTTTGGGCTCGATGTGAGGCTGCAGGCGCTCGCGCAACGTTTTGGCGCGAACTACACGCGCTATGCCGACGACCTGGTCTTTTCCGGTCCCGACATGCTGCGGCGCCAGTTCATTGCGCTGCGCGCCTGGGTCGCGGCGATTGCACAGGACGAAGGCTTTGCCTTGCGGGCCGACAAGACCCGGGTGATGCCCGCCCACCAGCGCCAGTTTGTCACCGGCCTGGTGGTCAACCAGCGCGCCAACTACAGCCGAGTGCAGTTCGACACGCTCAAGGCACGGCTGCACCGGCTGGCACAGCAGGCGCAGGTGGATGCGGGCGAGCGCGCGCGGTTGGAGGGGGAAATCCGCTGGGCCAGCCAATGGCTGGCACCAGCGCGCACTGCAAAGTTGCAACGCTTGCTCGCCGCGATCCGCTTCGGGTCGATGGACAGCGGGCTGGCGGCGAAGGGCTGAAATCAGGCCTTGGCCTGGGCCAGCAGGGTCGCCGCGTCGCTGACTTCGAACTTGCCCGGGGCTTCGATGTTGAGGGTGACGACCTTGCCGTCGCGCACCAGCATCGAGTAGCGGTTGCTGCGCAGGCCCAGGCCCTTGCCGTTGAGGTCCAGCGTCAGGCCAGTGGCCTTGGCGAAGGTGGCGTCGCCGTCACCGAGCATGCGCACCTTGCCGTCGGTCTTCTGGTCGCGCGCCCAGGCGCCCATCACGAACGCGTCGTTCACGCTCACGCACCAGATTTCATCGACGCCCGCCGCCTTGAACTCGGCGGCCTTTTCCAGGTAGCCGGGCACATGCTTGGCCGAGCAGGTGGGCGTGAAGGCGCCGGGCAGCGCGAACAGCGCAATGGTCTTGCCTGCCGTAGCCTTGTCCACCGGCACGGGGTTCGGGCCAATGGAACAGCCCTCGCCCTCGACTTCCGAGTATTCCATCAGGGTGCTGGCAGGCAGGGTGTCACCGACTTTGATCATTGATCTCTCCTAGGGTTGTTGGTAGGTATGTATCCGCATGCCCCGGGCGCCGCACACAAAATGCGACCCCCAAAAGCAAAACGACCCACATTGTGGGTCGTTTTGGAGGGCAGTGCTGCCAACAAGCCGGGAGGGCTTAGAGCAGGCCGGCCTTTTGCACCAAGCGGGTGGCAACCCAGTTCTTGGTCTTGGAGAGCGGACGGCTCTCGGTGATTTCGATCACGTCGCCCAGCTTGTACTCGCCATTTTCATCATGGGCGTGGTACTTGCTCGACTTGCCCACGATCTTGCCGTAGAGCTCGTGCTTCACACGGCGCTCGATCAGCACGGTCACGGTCTTTTGGCGCTTGTCGCTGACCACCTTGCCAATCAAGGTGCGCTTGAGGGATTTTTTAGCTTCCGTCATGTCGGCTCCTTACTTGGCGGCTTGCTTTTCAGCAAGGATGGTTTTTGCACGGGCGATGTCGCGGCGGGTGGTACGCAGCGTGTTGGTGTTGGCCAACTGCTGGGTCGCCTTCTGCATGCGCAGGCCGAAGTGGGCCTTCTGCAGAGCCTTGATTTCGCTTTCGATGCCGGCAACGTCTTTTTGGCGCAGTTCAGTAGTCTTCATTGCTTGTTCTCCTGAATTACGAGCCAATGTGGCGGCTGACGAACGTGGTGCGCAGCGGCAGCTTGGCGGCAGCCAGGCGGAACGCTTCACGGGCCAGTTCTTCGGGCACGCCGACGATCTCGAAGACGATCTTGCCGGGCTGGATTTCGGCCACGTAGTACTCGGGGTTGCCCTTACCGTTACCCATACGCACTTCTGCGGGCTTGGTAGAGATTGGCTTGTCCGGGAACACGCGGATCCAGATGCGGCCGCCACGCTTCACGTGACGGGAGATTGCACGGCGTGCAGCCTCGATCTGGCGGGCCGTCAGACGGCCACGGTCGGTGCACTTCAGACCGAAATCACCGAAAGCAACGGAGGCACCCCGCGTTGCAACACCAGTGTTACGGCCCTTTTGCTCCTTGCGGTATTTGCGGCGAGCAGGTTGCAGCATA
This sequence comes from Acidovorax sp. CF316, assembly GCF_000276605.1. Lineage (GTDB taxonomy): Bacteria > Pseudomonadota > Gammaproteobacteria > Burkholderiales > Burkholderiaceae_C > Acidovorax. Next base: position 23,785 of record NZ_AKJX01000004.1, read on the forward strand.
CTTATTCTCCTTTTCCGTCCGCTGCTGTAGCGGGCGCGGCGACTTTGCGTACGCGCTTAACGGCGGTGTTATCAGCGCCACCAGCTTCCGCTGGCTTGTCGCTGCCGTCGGCCGGGCCGGTGTTCACACCGGCTGGACGACGTGGGCCTCCACGGCCAGCACCTGGACGGTCGCCACCTGGGCGGCCATCACGGCGTGGACCGCGTGGGCGGCGTTCTTCGTCTGGACGTGGGGTTTCCACGGCAGGCAGGTCGTTACGACCCAGCGTATCGCCCTTGTAGACCCAGACCTTGACGCCGATCACACCGTAGGTGGTCTTGGCTTCGGAGGTGCCGTAGTCGATGTCGGCGCGCAGCGTGTGAAGTGGCACGCGGCCTTCACGGTACCACTCGCAGCGAGCGATTTCGATACCGTTCAGACGGCCGGACGACATGATCTTGATGCCCTGGGCACCCAGACGCATGGCGTTCTGCATGGCGCGCTTCATGGCGCGGCGGAACATGATCCGCTTTTCGAGCTGTTGCGTGATGCTGTCGGCGATCAGCTTGGCATCGATTTCGGGCTTGCGCACTTCTTCGATGTTCACTGCGACGGGCACGCCCAGGCGAGCAGCGAGTTCCTTCTTGAGGTTCTCGATATCTTCACCCTTCTTGCCGATCACCACGCCCGGACGTGCCGAGTAAATGGTGATGCGGGCGTTCTTGGCGGGGCGCTCGATCAGGATGCGCGACACGGCGGCGTTCTTCAGCTTGGCCTTCAGGTACTCGCGCACCTTGATGTCTTCGGCCAGCATGCCCGCGAAGTCGCGGTTGCTGGCGTACCAACGGCTGGACCAGTTGCGGCTGACCGCAAGGCGGAAGCCGGTAGGATGGATTTTTTGTCCCATAGTCTTCCGAGCCTTTAGTTGCCAACCGTCACGTACACATGGCACGTGGGCTTGCTGATGCGGTTGCCGCGGCCTTTGGCGCGCGCGGTGAAGCGCTTGAGCGTGGTGCCTTGTTCGACGTAGATGGTCTTGACCTTCAGTTCGTCGATGTCGGCGCCGTCGTTGTGCTCAGCGTTGGCGATGGCGGACTCCAGAACCTTCTTGACGATTCCCGCAGCTTTTTTCTGCGTGAAGTTCAGGATGTTCAGAGCCTGATCCACCTTCTTGCCGCGGATCAGATCAGCGACCAGACGGCCTTTGTCGACCGACAGACGGACGCCCCGGAGGACTGCACGTGTTTCAGACATGGTCGTTCCTTATTTCTTCTGGACTTTTTTGTCCGCGGGGTGGCCCTTGAAGGTGCGCGTCAGGGCGAATTCGCCCAGCTTGTGGCCCACCATCTGGTCGGTAACGTACACAGGTACGTGCTGCTTGCCGTTGTGCACGGCGATGGTCAGACCGATGAAATCGGGCAGAACCATGGAGCGGCGCGACCAGGTCTTCACTGGCTTCTTATCCTTGGTGGCAACGGCCTTTTCGACCTTGGCCAGCAAGTGATGGTCAACAAATGGACCCTTTTTGAGAGAGCGAGTCATCTGTTACCCCTTACTTCTTGCGACGCGACACGATCATGATCTGTGTGCGCTTGTTGTTACGGGTGCGATAACCCTTGGTCAGATTGCCCCAAGGATCGACTGCATGGCGGCCTTCGCCGGTGCGGCCTTCGCCACCACCGTGAGGGTGATCCACCGGGTTCATGGCCACGCCGCGAACCGTAGGACGAATACCCATCCAGCGCTTCACACCGGCCTTGCCCAGTTGGCGCAGGCTGTGTTCTTCGTTGGCCACTTCGCCAATGGTGGCGCGGCATTCGATGTGGATCTTGCGCACTTCACCCGAGCGCATGCGCACTTGGGCGTAGGTGCCTTCGCGGGCCAGCAGGGTTGCCGAGGCACCAGCCGAGCGGGCGATCTGCGCACCGGCACCGGGCTTGAGCTCGATGCAGTGGATGGTCGAACCCACGGGGATGTTGCGGATAGGCAGCGTGTTGCCAGCGCGGATCGGCGCTTCCGAACCGGACAGCAGGGTTGCGCCCACTTCCAGGTTGCGGGGAGCGATGATGTAGCGGCGCTCGCCGTCGGCATAGCACACCAGAGCGATGTGGGCCGTACGGTTCGGGTCGTACTCGATGCGCTCAACCTTGGCCGGAATGCCGTCCTTGTTGCGCTTGAAGTCCACCACACGGTAGTGGTGCTTGTGACCACCGCCCTTGTGGCGGGTGGTGATGTGACCGTTGTTGTTACGGCCGGCCTTCTGGAACTGGGGTTCCAGCAGGGGGGCGTACGCTTCACCCTTGTACAGGTGGTCACGCGTGACCTTCACCACGGCACGTTGGCCGGGCGAAGTGGGTTTCATCTTGATAACGGCCATGATTAAGCAGCCTCCCCAGACAGGTTCAGCTCTTGACCTGGCTGCAGCGTGACGTATGCCTTGCGAACGTTGTCGCGGCGGCCCACGGTCTTGCCGAAGCGCTTGGTCTTGCCTTTGGTGTTCACCACGGAAACGCCCTTGACCTCGACCTTGAACATCAATTCCACAGCGGCCTTGATTTCTGGCTTGGTAGCGTTCTGCAGCACCTTGAACGTCACAGCATTGGACTTCTCGGCAACCATGGTGGCCTTTTCGGACACGATGGGAGCGACCAGCACTTGCATCAGACGACCTTCGTCAAACTTGAGTGTGCTCATGCGAACATCTCCTTGAGTTTGTCGATTGCGCCCTTGGTGACGAGCACTTTCTTGAAACGGACCAGCGACACGGGATCGGCGTAACGCGGCTCGACGACGAGCACGTTCACCAGATTGCGCGAAGCCAGATACAGGTTTTCGTCCACTTCCTCGGAGATCACCATCACCGATTGCAGGTTCATCGCCTTGAACTTGTCGGCCAGGACCTTGGTCTTGGGCGAGTCAAGCTTCAGGGAGTCGACCACCGCCAGACGGCCTTCGCGGGCCAGCTGCGACAGGATCGCAGACATGCCGGCGCGGTACATCTTCTTGTTGATCTTTTGCGTGAAGTTTTCTTCTGGCAGGTTCGGGAAAATCCGACCGCCCCCGCGCCACAGTGGCGACGAGGTCATACCTGCACGTGCGTTACCCGTACCCTTTTGCTTGAAAGGCTTCTTGGTCGAGTGACGGACTTGCTCGCGGTCCTTCTGAGCGCGAGTGCCTTGGCGTGCGTTGGCTTGGTAAGCCACCACGATCTGGTGCACCAGATCTTCGTTGTATTCACGACCGAACACGGTTTCAGGAACATCCAGCTTGGATGCGCCCTGGCCTTGGTCATTCAGGAGTTCGAGCTGCATTAGTTCGCTCCTTTGGAGGCTTTGGCCTTGATCGCTGGACGCACCGTCACGAACCCACCCTTGGAGCCCGGAATAGCGCCCTTGATCAAGAGCAGTTGACGCGCTTCGTCGATGCGGATCACATCGAGGTTCTGCGTGGTCTTGGTGACATCGCCGAGGTGGCCCGTCATCCGCTTGCCAGGGAACACACGGCCTGGATCCTGCGCCATACCAATGGAGCCGGGAACGTTGTGCGAACGGCTGTTACCGTGCGACGCGCGTTGCGAGCTCATGTTGTGGCGCTTGATGGTACCGGCGTAGCCTTTACCGATCGAGGTGCCTTGCACGTCGACCTTCTGACCCACGGAGAACACGGACGTCACAGCCACCGATGCGCCAGCTTGGTACTGGGCAGCGGTATCGGCGGTCACGCGGAATTCCTGGATGATTTCACCGGCTTCGACACCTGCCTTGGCAAGGTGGCCGGCTTCTGGCTTGGTCACACGCGATGCTTTGCGCGAACCGAACGTGACCTGCAGGGCCACGTAGCCATCGTTCTCTTGGGTTTTGATCTGGGTTACGCGGTTGTTGGACACATCCACCACCGTGACAGGCACTGCGTCCCCGTCATCGGTGAACAGACGCATCATGCCCACCTTGCGACCCAGCAACCCGAGGGAGTTGCTCAGACTCATTTGTTTCTCCAAAACTTCCACCGCCGCAACTTCAATTGGCTGCGGCGTTGCACTCGCGTGCATGAAAGAGGGTTATTAAAACTTCGCCCGTGCACCTTGCCTGGGGCAAGATGAACCTATGAATTCGCATGCACAAAAGCGCACGCAAATAAAGCGAAGCCCTAAAGTATAACGCGAACTGCTTTTGCAAGCAAGTTCGCGTTATACGAGACCAAAACCTGGCGGGCAGGCCCGCCAGGAAGGGATCATTACTGCAGCTTGATTTCGACGTCCACGCCGGCTGGCAGGTCGAGCTTCATCAGGGCGTCAACCGTCTTGTCGGTGGGGTCCACGATGTCCATCAGACGCTGGTGCGTGCGGATTTCGAGCTGGTCGCGGCTGGTCTTGTTGACGTGCGGCGAGCGCAGGATGTCGAAGCGCTTCATGCGCGTCGGCAGGGGCACGGGGCCCTTGACGATGGCGCCGGTGCGCTTGGCGGTGTCAACGATCTCGGCAGCGGACTGGTCGATCAGCTTGTAGTCAAACGCCTTCAGGCGGATGCGGATCTTTTGCTTGGACATGTCAGTTCCTTCTTGTTATTGGATCGATCAGGCGATGATCTTGGCCACG
>NZ_AKJX01000005.1 GCF_000276605.1 Acidovorax sp. CF316
GGGGGGGGGGGGAGCCACTGCGACAGGGGCTCGGTGAGCGCCAGGTGCAGGGCGGCGAGCAGTACCCCCGTGGCAGCATCGAACCACACCACGGCACGCAGGAACGAGGGAGAGGACAGATAGGACATGATGGACTCCTTGGGTTGTGTTGAAGTGCAAGAGCCTCCATGGTTGCCGCGACCGCTCACGGCGTCGATGACCTGCGAGGTAATGGCCCGCGTGCGATATGCCTCTAGGATGCAGGGCATGACCAGCCCACACCACGCCCCACGCCCCTCCCTGCCCCACCGGCCTGCGGCCGCCGGCCACCGCGGCAGCACGCCGGGCCCCGCTTCGTTCGGGGACCACCTGCGCACCTGGCGTCAGCAGCGCCACCTGAGCCAGCTGGAGCTGGCCGACGAGGCGGACATCTCCACCCGCCATGTGAGCTTCATGGAGACGGGACGCACCAACCCCAGCCGCGAGATGGTGCTGCGCCTGTGCGAGCGCCTGGCGATCCCGCTGCGCGAGCGCAATGCGCTGCTGGTGGCGGCCGGCTATGCGCCCATGTACCGCGAGCGCGCGCTGGACGACCCGGCCCTGGCCTCCGCACGCCAGGCTGTGGAGCTGGTTCTCAAGGGGCACGAGCCCTGCCCGGCGCTGGCGCTGGACCGCTGCTGGAACGTGGTGGCCACCAACCGTGCCGCCCAGGCGCTGCTGGCCAACCATGTGAGCCCCGAACTGCTGGAAGGGCCGGTGAACGTGTTCCGCCTGAGCCTGCACCCCAAGGGCCTGGCCCCGCACATCGCCAATCTTGCGCAGTGGCGGGCCCATCTGTTCGAGCGCCTGCGCCAGCAGATACAGGCCACGGCCGACCCGGTGCTGATCGCCCTGCAGGCCGAACTGCTCGAATACCCGGCGCCCGATGAATCGAGTTCCCTGGTGCTCGACGGTGAAATGCTGGGTGTGGTAATGCCCTTCTGCTTTCAAAGTGCGCGGGGAACGCTTTCGTTTATCAGCACCACCACCATATTTGGAACGCCGGTGGACGTGACCTTGCAGGAGCTGGCGGTGGAGTCATTCTTTCCCGCCGATGAATTCACGGCCCAGGTATTGCGCGAAATAGCCGCGGCTCCCCAGTGAGCAGTGCTGCCGCTGCGGCCGTCGCAGCAGCATCCGACCCGCACCCACAGGGTGCACGCCATGCAAAAAGCCCGCGACTGCGGGCTCTTTATTTATGCGGCCCGGCAAAGGGCCGTCCCGCAATCGATGATTCAACCCATCAAATGGCGAATTTCTCGCGGTTTTCGTTTTGAATCCACTTCGGTGCCTTGCCACGGCCTGTCCAGGTCTGGCCCGTGGCTGGGTCACGGTACTTGGGCGCTACCTTGGTACCCGCACTGGCACTGCGTGCCCGGCCGCTGGGAAACACGTCCTGCGCGGTCAGGCCAAACTCCGCCACCAGAGCACGCACCTGCGACACGGCATCGGACAGCTCGCGCTTGCGCGCTTCACCGATTTGCTGTTCCAGGGCATCGCGTTGCTTGAGGAGTTCTTTGTAGCTGGTTGTCATGGTATGTTGGGTTGCTGGGTGGACAAAGGAGGCCCCATTATAGGAATAATGGGCAAATTTTGCCGGGTTGGCCAAAAAAATCGCGACAAGCCGTTGAAACAACCGGACGGGCGAAAATATATCCAGTTGTCCAGGTAATCACCCGGATGGGTCAGGCTGTTCCATTTGTGCCAATACCCTGTCGATTCTCTTGCCTTCCAGGCCAAGCACCTCGAATATCCACCCGGCACAGGCAATGCGCTCGGCCACGGCAGGCAAATGGCCTGATTCGGCCATGAGCAATCCCGCCAGTGTGTTGTAACGGCCCCGCTCCTCGCCGGGTAACTCGCGAATATCCAGGCGCGCCTTGAGTTCGCTGACCGGCATCAGGCCATCGAGCAGCCAGGCGCCGTCCTCGCGCTGCGTGGCCCAGGCGTCGGTGGCGGCGCCCGGCTGAAGCTCCCCGGTGATCGCCTCCAGCAGATCGCGCGGCGTCATGATGCCCTGCACCACGCCATATTCGTCCACCACGAAGACCATGCGGCCGGAGCGCGCGCGGAACTGTTCGAGCAGTTCCATGCCGCTCAGGGTTTCGGGCAGGAAGGCTGCCGGCAGCGCGTACCGCTCGATGGAGCCTGGGGCCTGCACGCCCAGTTCCAGCAGGCGCGCCACGCTGATCAGGCCCACCACCTCGTCGAGCGAGCCCCGGCTCACCGGATACCAGGAGTGGGCGCCATGGCCGCCGCCGGTGCCCGCCATCTGCAGGGCTTCGGCCACGCTCAGCCGTGCTTCCAGCCACTGCACATCGGTGCGGGGCACCATCAGCGAGGTCAGCGGCCGGTCATCGAGGCGGAACACGTTGCGCACCATCTGGTGCTCGTGGTGCTCGATCACCCCGGCATCGCGGCCCTCCTCCAGGCTGGCCACGATCTCCTCTTCCGTCACGGCGCGGCCGGCATTGTTGTCGATGCGCAGCAGGCTCAGCACACCCTGGGTGGACAGCGACAGCAGGCGCACGAAGGGCTTGGCCACCGTCGCCACGCCGGCCATGGGCCGCGCGACGAAGCGGGCCACGGTCTCGGGGTAGAGCTGGCCGATGCGCTTGGGCACCAGTTCACCGAAGACGATGGTGATGAAGGTGATGACCGTGACCACCAGCGCAGTCGCGGCGATGCCGGCGGCACGCTCGGGCGCACCGAGCGCCTGCAGCCAGCGCGCCAGGTCATCGCTGAACGCGGCCTCGCCGATGATGCCGTTGAGCATGCCGATGGAGGTGATGCCCACCTGCACCGAGGACAGGAACCGGGTCGGGTTGTCCAGCAGTTCGAGCGCGGCCTGCGCGCCCTTGTCCCCCTCGGCCGCCAGGGCCGCCAGGCGCGACTTGCGGCTCGACGCCAGTGCCAGCTCGGACATGGCAAAGACGCCATTGAGCAGCGTGAGCAGCGCAATCAGCAGAAAATCCATGGTTCTACAAATGGGAACACGATGGCACTTTACTGCATAGGCGATATCCAGGGTTGCGACAGCGCGCTCGGACGCCTGTTGGACGAGATCGGTTTTTCCGCCAGCCGCGACACGGTCTACCTGCTGGGCGACCTGGTGAACCGGGGGCCCGAATCAGCGGCGGCCCTGCGCCGCTGCATGCGGCACGGCGATGCGCTGCGCCCGCTGCTGGGCAACCACGACCTGCACCTGCTGGCGACGGCGCATGGGGCACGCAAGCCCTCGCGCAAGGACACTCTGGGCCAGGTGCTCGAGGCGCAGGACCGCCATGCCATGCTCGGCTGGCTGCGCCAGCAGCCCCTGATGCGCACCCACGTCCACGCGGGAGAGCGCCTGGCCATGGTGCATGCCGGCCTGCTGCCCGCATGGACGGTGGACGAGGCCCTGGCGCTGGCGGGCGAAGTGCAGGACGTGCTGCGCGGCCCGGGGCTGCCGGACTTCCTGCACCAGATGTACGGCAACGGCCCGGACCGCTGGGACCCGGCGCTCACCGGCATGGACCGGCTGCGCACCATCGTGAATGCGATGACACGGCTGCGCTTTTGCTCGGCGGGCGGGGTGATGGACTTCGAGAGCACCGAAAGCGCGGACACGCCCCCCGAGGGCCTGATGCCCTGGTTCGACGTGCCGGGCCGGCGGGCGGCAGGCAGCCTGGTGGCCTTCGGCCACTGGTCCACGCTGGGATTGCTGGACCGCAGCGACACCCTGGCGCTGGACACGGGCTGCGTCTGGGGCGGCTGCCTGAGCGCCATGCGCTTTGGCACCACCTTGGCCGACCGCGAGCTGCTGCAGGTGCACTGCGAGCAGTCGCAGGCACCGGGCTGAGCCGCGGCCGTCGACGGCCCTGCAGCGCTGCGGGAGCGCCAAGGGAGCGCCAGACGTGGCAAGGGCTGCCGCAGCAGCCCTTGGAGCCTCGCCCACCGACGCGTGCGTCAGTCCGTGGTGGCGACGACGGCGGTTGCGGCCTTGAACAGCGCCGCGACCTTGCGCTTGGGCTTGATGTTGGCGGACACGCTGCTGCGCGGGGCCGATCGGGCCGATTCCCAGGCGGGGGCTGCGTCGGCAGCCGCGCTGGATTCGTAGGGCTTTTCGAAGAACGGGTCGCGCGATGCCACTGCAGGGCGGAAGCCCCGGTGCTGCTCGCGCGGTTCGCGGGTTTCACGGCCAGGGCGGTGCTCGCGTTCGCGCTCGCGGCGCGGGCCGGAGGCAATGGCGTCACGGCCATCGCCGGTTTCGCCCGCTTCGCGCCAGGCACGGCGGCCATCGTTGATGCGGCCACGCGGCTGGTCTTCGTCGTACTCGATGGCTTCGAGCTCGATCTTCTTCTTGATGAGCTTCTCGATGTCGGCCACCAGGCGGGCATCGCTGCCCGACACCAGCGTGACCGCCAGGCCCGAGGCGCCGGCACGGCCGGTACGGCCAATGCGGTGCACGTAGTCTTCGGCGTTGAACGGCACGTCGAAGTTGAACACCGCGGGCACGTCCTTGATGTCGAGTCCACGCGCGGCCACGTCGGTGCACACCAGCAGGTCGACTTCACCCTTCTTGAAGGCTTCCAGGGCCTTCAGGCGCTCGTCCTGGCTCTTGTCACCGTGCAGGGCCGCCGTCTTGAGGCCTTCGCGCTCCAGGCTGCGCGCCAGGCGGGCGCAACCGAGCTTGCTGTTCACGAAGATGAAGGCCTGCTTGAGCCCCCGGGTCTTGAGCACCTGGTGGATGGCACGGCGCTTGTCGTCGTCGTTGGCACTGTAGAAGCGCTGTTCCACCGTGGAGGCCGTCTCGTTCGGGCGAGCCACCTCGATGGTGATGGGGTTCTGCAGGTAGCTGCCGGCCAGGCGCTTGATCTCGGGCGAGAACGTGGCCGAGAACAGCAGCGTGGTGCGCTGCTTGGGCAGGTAGGACAGGATGCGCTGCAGGTCGGGCAGAAAGCCGATGTCCAGCATGCGGTCGGCCTCGTCGAGCACCACGTACTCGACCTGGTTGAGCACCGCGTTCTTGGCCTCGATGTGGTCCAGCAGGCGGCCCGGCGTGGCCACCAGCACCTCGACGCCCTTCTTGAGCTCGATGGTCTGGGGCTTCATGTCCATGCCGCCGAAGACCACGGTGCTGCGCAGCTTGGTGTACTTGGCGTACAGCGCGATCTGCTGGGCCACCTGGTCGGCCAGTTCGCGCGTGGGCAGCAGCACCAGCGCACGCACGGGGTGGCGGGCGGGCGATGTGGAACTGCTCTCGTGCTTGAGCAGGCGCTGCAGCAGCGGCAGCGAGAACGCCGCCGTCTTGCCGGTGCCGGTCTGGGCGGCACCCATCACATCCTGGCCGGTGAGCACCACCGGAATGGCCTGGGCCTGGATGGGCGTCATGGACTCGTAGCCCATTTCGGCCACGGCACGCGCCAGCGGCTCGGCCAGCGAAAGATTGGAAAAAGAACTTGTCATTTAGCCTTCTATTGTCGCACCGGTGGCCCAAACACACCATGGGGGTGGTAAGCAAGGGTGAATTCACCGAGGCATGCCGCCACAAGACTGGGTTTGGTGCTTTTATTTCGATAGCACCAAACCAATAACCATCAAGTCACAGATGGTAATTTCCGGGGGCCGAGGCCTGTCGGCAGGCCCTACTCCAGCACCGCGCGCAGCTGGCGCGTGGTGACCGCGAGGCGGCGCGCACCGATCTGGGCAATGTTGTTCATCACGGTCAGCGCGGCTTCGGGGTAGCGGTGCGCCCAGGCATCGAAGTGCGCCCGCGACAACCGCACCAGTTGCGCGGGGCCGAGTTCCGCCCCGGCGCTGGCGGTGCGGGCCGCGCCATTGAGGAAGGCCATCTCCCCGAACGCCATGCCCGGCCCCACGGTGGCCAGGCGCAGGCCCCGCTCGGGCGGCCACTGGGTCACCAGCGTGATGTGGCCCGACTGCACGACCAGCAGGTCGCGGTCGGTATCGCCGGCGTTGAACACCACACCATGGGCCGCCATGGGCAGCGCTTCCAGCAGGGCCTCCAGCGCCAGCCGGGCCTCCGTGGCGATGCCTTCGCCAATTTCGCCGAGCCTGTCCTGCTCGGGATAGACAGGCCGTTCATGCTCGGGCCGTTCGGCAAGGATCGCAGCCTCGGCCCATTCCAGGGCCCGGTCGCCATCGGCGAAGCTGCGCACGCCGGAGCCCACCTGCTCGGCCGCCACCCGGTCGAGCGCGGCCACGGCGCAGGCCACGCCCTGCAGGCCCAGGTCGCGCACCAGGGCCCGCAGCTGCGCCAGGGCGGTGCTGTCCCAGGCCGGCACGCGGCTGGCGTCCAGCACCACCCAGCGGTGGCGGGGCTGCAGCATCAGCCGCACCTGCTCGGCCAGGTGCGCGGCCACGCCAAAGGACATCACGCCCTGCAGCTCGAACACCGCGACCTGGTTCATGCGCGGCGCCAGCCAGGTGTCGGAGCCCGCACGGCGCAGGCGGCGCGACCGCATCTGCCCGTCCAGCCGCACATGGCGCAACACCTTGGAGGCCGAATCGCGCAGCAGCACGAAGGTGGCCACCACCAGCCCGGCCACCAGCGCCCCCACGCCGCCCATGACGGCGAACACCAGCGCCACCAGCCAGCTTTGCGCCCAGGTCACGCTGGAGCGGCGCGCATACCCTGGCGACCACAACAGGCCGGGCACCTGCATCAACCCTGCCAGCACCAGCCCGCCGGCCAGGCAGGCCATGGGCACCCAGTGCAGCCACCAGGCGCCCGTGAGCGCCACTGCCAGCATGATGCCAGCATGCCAGCGCGGTGCGCTGGCCGAGGCACCGGCCTGCGCGAGCACGATGCGCGAACGCGAGGCGCTGGTGGACGCCGGGATCATGCCCGCCAGGCCGCAGAGCACGCCCAGCACGCTCTCGCGCCGCAGGGCCAGGTTGGGGTTGCCACGCAGGCCATGGTCGAGCTCCAGCTCCTGGTTGAAGACCAGGATCTCCAGGCTGTTGACCAGCGCCATCAGCAGGGCCAGCACCACCAGCGCCGAGCCGTGCCGGTGCGCCAGCTCCAGCCAGGGAATGCCCGTCCAGTCGGGCCACAGCGGCCCGGCGAAGGCGCTTGGCGTGACGGCCGGTGCGAACACGGCGCCCATGCCCACACCCCACAGGCCGGCCACGGCCACCGCCAGCGCCACCAGCACCACGGCCGTGAGCAGGCCCGGCATGCGGGGCCAGCGCCGGCGCAGCAGCACCGCCAGGCCCACCACCGCCAGGGCCGCCGCAGCATGCCATGCCGTGCGCAGGTCCCAGCCCCAGCCGGTGCCGGCGCCCAGGCCATTGCGCAGCTGGCCCACGACCATGGACAGGCCCACGCCCGCAGCAAAGCCATGGGTCACCGAAATCGGCAGAAAACGCGCCACCGAGGCCAGCCGCAGCACCCCCAGCAGCCACTGGAAGCCGAAAGCCAGCGCCACGGTGGCACCGCTCACGGCCAGCACCTGGCGCGCCGTGAGGCCCAGGGTGCCCGCCGCGCCGTGGGCCGTGGCCACCACGGCGGCGAACAGCAGGGCTACCACGGTGGTCGGCGCGTAGACGACACCCGGGCGCGGCGCCAGCACGGTCAGCAGCAGGCCGGGCAAGGCGGCCGACCACAGGGCCAGGGCCGCCAGCGAATAACCGCCGGCCAGCGGCGCGAAGGCCAGCAGCCCCAGGCCCACGGCATGCGGGACCGTGACCGCAGCGGCCGACCAGGCCGCCGCCGCGCCAGAGGGCGGCGACACGGCGGGCCCGGCGCCGGCCGTCCCCTCGCGAACCGCAGCGGAGGACGGCTCAGGGCCCATCACAGGTTGCGCGCGGAAAAGGTGTCACAGCCCTTGACGCTGCCGTTCTGCAGGCCGTTGTTGAACCAGCGCTGGCGCTGGGCGCTGCTGCCATGGGTGAAGCTCTCGGGCACCACCCGGCCGCCACCGGCCCGCTGCAGGGCGTCGTCGCCGATCTTGGCAGCGGCATTCATGGCCTCCTCCACATCGCCCTGCTCCAGGATCTTGCGGGCGGCCTGCGCATGGTGCGCCCACACGCCGGCAAAGCAGTCGGCCTGCAGCTCCAGGCGCACGGACAGGGCGTTGTACTCGGTCTTGCTCACGCGGCCGCGCATCTGGTCCATCTTGCCGCTGATGCCCAGCAGGTTCTGCACGTGGTGCCCCACCTCGTGCGCGATCACGTAGGCCTGGGCGAAGTCGCCCGGCGCGCCCAAGCGGTTCTTGAGGGTTTCGTAGAAGCCCAGGTCGATGTAGACCTTCTGGTCGGCCGGGCAGTAGAACGGGCCCATGGCCGCCTGGCCGGCACCGCAGGCCGTGGGGGTGGAGCCGCGGAACAACACCAGCCGCGGCTCCTGGTAGGTGCCGCCGCCCTGGCGGAACACGCCCTGCCACACGTCCTCGGTATCGGCCAGCACGGTGGACACGAAGCGCGCCATGGTGTCGTCGGCCGGCGGGCGGTGTGCCGGCCCCTGCGGTTGCTGCTGTACCTGCGCGGGCGGCCCGCCGCCGCTGAGCAGGCCCAGGATGGTCAGCGGGTTGATGCCCAGCACCCAGCCGCCCACCAGGGCGATCACGATGGTACCGATGCCGATGCTGCGGCCGCCGAAGATGGGCGAGCCGCCGCCGCCACCACCGCCCTCGTCCCGGCGGTCCTCCACGTTGTCGGATTCCCGATTGCCTTCCCATTTCATCTTCGATTCTCCAGCGCCCCCACCGGATGGGGGCATGGACCGCATGTTACGCGCGGCGCGCCCTCGCGAACACCGGATGCAGGTAGGAAACCAGCGCGCTACCATGCAGGCTGTCGCCGCCCAACCACCCGCCCTGCCCATGCTGCCCCATCCCCACCACCTGCCCTCGGACGCCAGCAACCCCGTCATCCTGCTCACGGGCTTCGACCCGTTCGGCGGCGATGCCGTGAACCCGAGCTGGCTGCTGGCCCAGGCGCTGCAGGGCCAGTGCATCGGTGGGCATACGGTGGTTTCGGCGCAACTGCCCACCGTGTTCGGCCAGGCCCTGGAGCGCCTGGCTGCCCTGCACCGGCAGCTGCGCCCTGCCCTTTCGGTGTGCCTGGGGCAGGCCGGTGGCCGGGCGGCCCTGTCGATCGAGCGCATCGGCATCAATGTGGACGACGCCCGCATTCCCGACAACCGGGGCGCCCAGCCCATCGACGGCGCCATCGTACCGGGCGGCCCGGCGGCCTACTTTGCCAGCCTGCCCATCAAGGCCATGCTGCGCGCCGTGCAGCGCACCGGTGTGCCCTGCGAGGTGTCGCAGACCGCCGGCACCTTCGTCTGCAACCACGTGCTCTACGGCCTCCTGCACCTGCTGGCCACCGAGGGAGCGGCAGGCATGCGCGGCGGCTTCGTGCACGTGCCCTGGCTGCCCGGCCAGGGCACGCCCCACATGGCGCTGCGCGACATGGTGCGCGGCCTGCATGCCGCGCTGTGGGCGGCTGTGCTGGCGCAGCAGGACATCGCGCTCGGGGCTGGCGCCACCCACTGAACCGGGGGCCGTCCCGTGCCGACACGCGCCCGGGCTGTGTACAGTCTGCCGATGCATTCCGTACCGCCTTCATCCCCCGCCCCCATGCTCGGCCCCGAGGCCACGGCCGGCCTGCTGCCCTGGGCCGCGCTGGCCGACGAGATCGCAGCCCTGCTGCAGGACGAGGGCATCGCCGTGCCGCCGCGCAGCGTGCTGCCGCTCGCGGGCGGCAGCACGCTGTTCGTGATGCCGGCCAGCGACCGCACGGTGGCCATGGCCAAGCTGATCACCCTGACCCCGGGCAATGCGGCGCGCGGCCAGCCCACCATCCAGGGCGACGTGGTGGTGTTCGACGTGGCCAGCGGCGAGCGCCGCGTGGTGCTGGACGGCCCCACCGTCACGGCCCGGCGCACGGCAGCCGTCTCGCTGCTGGCAGCGCAGCGCCTGGCGCCGGTGCCGCAGGGCCCGTTGCTCGTCGTGGGTGCCGGCGTGCAGGGCCTGGCCCATGTGCAGGCCTTCGTGGAGGTGCTCGGCGTGCGCGAGGTCTGGGTCGCATCGCGCAGCGCGGCCAGTGCCGAAGCCCTGGCACAGGCGGCCCGCGCCCTGGGCGCAAAGGCCCGGGTCGTGCAGGACGCCGACGCGGCCCTGGCCCACTGCCCCCTGGTGGCGGCATGCACCCCGGGCACGGCGGTGGTGCTGGGCGCCCGGCCCCGGCACGATGCCTTCGTGGCGGCGGTCGGTGCCTACACCCCCACCATGGCCGAACTCTCGCCCGGGCTGTGCCAGTGGATGGCACAGCAGGGCACGGTGGTGGTGGACACGGCCGATGCCGGGCACGAGGCCGGCGACCTGCTGCAGGCCGGGCTCGATGTCGCGCGCCTGCCCACGCTGCGGGACGTGGTGCGGCAGGCAGGTGCTGCGCGGTCCCGCACCGGGCCCGTGCTGTTCAAGAGCTGCGGCTGGGCCGGCTGGGACCTGGCGGCTGCCCGCCTGGTGCTGCGCTCCGCCAACACCGCGACCCCGGGGCATTGACGGGAACATGGGAGCGGGCGCACATTCCCCGCCAGGGACCACCCCACTACCATGACCCATCCCACCCGGTTTCACGGCCAGAGCCTGCGCACGCAGATTTCGCTGGTGTTCGCGGTGCTCGTTGTCGGGCTGGCCGTGCTGCTGTCCCTGGGTTTTGGCGAATTGCTCCAGCTGCGCATTCAGCGCGACGCCAGCCGGGCGCTGCACACCGTGGCCGACAACGCCAGCCGGCAGCTCGCCCAGGGCCTGTACGAACGCAGCCGTGTGGTGCAGGTGCTGGCCGATGCTCCAGGCATCTGGGAGCACGGCCTGGGCTCGGTCGAGGTGCGCCAGTTGCTGGCACGCAGCCAGGCCATCGATCCGCACAGCCTGTGGATCGGCGTGGCCGATGTCCAGGGGGTGGTGCGGGCCGCGACCAAGGGGCTGCTGGAGGGTGAAAGCGTGCGCGAGCGGCCCTGGTTCATCGCCGGGCTTGCGCAACTGCATGTGGGCGACGTGCACCCGGCCAAGCTGCTGGAGACCCTGCTGCCACCCAACACCTCGGGGGAACCCCACCGCTTCGTGGACTTTGCCGCCCCCATCCGCACAGGGCAGACGACAGTGGGCGTGCTGGGCATGCACGGCAGCTGGGAGTGGACGCGCGAGGTGCTGCAAAGCCTGGCCCCCGTTGGCATCCAGGGCGCCTCGGTGGACCTGTTCGTGTTCGACCGCACGGGCAAACTCATTTTCGCCCCCCCGGAGCACCGCAGCCCGCTCGAAGCCGGCGGCCAGCGCCTGCCCGTGCCACTGACCGTGGCCACCCGGGAGTCGGGCACCCGGCCCGCCAGCGTGGTGCCCTGGGCCGACGGCAAGAACTACCTGACCTCCAGCGTGCGCATGGAAGCCCGCAACGCCCCCAGCGACCTGGGCTGGCACATCGTGGCGCGGGAGCCGGTGGAGGTCGCGTTCGCGGAAGCCAACCGTGCCGTGCACATGGCCGTGGTGATCGGCCTGCTGGCTGCCGTGCTGGCCTCCGGCCTGGCCTGGATCGCAGTCCGCCGCCTGAGCGAAGACCTCTATGTCCTGGCCGATGCGGCCAGCCTCGTGGAGTCGGGGAAGCCGGGGGCCACGATTCCGCTGGTCACCCACAACCGCGAGGTGCACCAGCTGTCATCGGCACTGAGCGGCATGACGCAGCGCCTCATGGCGGCCCATGAAGCCATGGAAGACAAGGTGCGGGTGCGCACCCTGGAGCTGGAGGCCGCCAACCGCGCGCTGGACCTGCAGGCCCGCACCGATGCCCTGACCGGCCTGCTCAACCGCCGGGGGTTCGACAGCAGAATGGAGTTTGCGCTGGCCCTGGCGCGCCGCAGCGGCCGGCCCCTGAGCCTGGTTTCGGTGGACGTGGACCATTTCAAGCGCGTGAACGACAGCTTCGGGCATGAGGCGGGCGACGAGGTGCTCCGCCGACTGGCGCTGACGCTGCAGCAGCGCCTGCGAGCGTCGGACGTGATCGCGCGGCTCGGCGGCGAGGAGTTTGCCGTGGTGCTGCCCGACACCGACCTCGATGGCGCCCGCGCGATCGCCCAGTCCATCGTGGACGGCATGGCGGCGCAGGACGATCCTCTGGTGGGGCGGATCACGGTGAGCGCGGGCATTGCCAGCCTGCGCCCGGGGCAGGACAGCGCCCACGAGATGATGCGCCGCAGCGATGCCGCGCTCTACGAGGCCAAGGGCCAGGGGCGCAACAGGGTGTGCGTGGAGCCCGAAGCCGGACCGGTGCTGAAATAGTCTCCCAGACGGGCGGCGAGCCCGTCCAGTTCGCTGTCACGGTGCTGGCGTGCTATCGCCAGCTGTTCCTGCGCATACGGCGGGTGGCCGAGCATCATGGCCGTGTTCACACAGTGGCCACGCTTGGCCATCTGCAGGATGAAGGCATCGAGCACTTCGCACGGCCAGTAATGGATCTCGGCCTCGCCATGCTGGTCATGGCGGGCGGCGCTGGGGCCAGCCAGGTGGGGCAGGTCGGCACCCGCCATCGTGCGGGGTGCGGACGGGTCAACAAAGTCGATCATGTTGGACTCCTTCACACGGACCCTGCGAACATCCGCAGGCATGCATCCATGCTAGGAAACTTACCAACACTTGCACTTCAGCCGAAGTGCCCTGGCCCTGTAGGACAGGACCGCCGGCGGCGCGCATGCGCCCTGGGCGGTCAGGCCTTGGGCAGGGTCACGCCGACCTGGCCCTGGTATTTGCCGCCACGGTCCTTGTACGAGACTTCGCAGACGTCGTCGGGATCGCTCTCGAAGAACAGCACCTGCGCGCAGCCCTCGCCCGCGTAGATGCGCGCCGGCAGCGGCGTGGTGTTGGAAAATTCCAGCGTCACATAGCCTTCCCATTCAGGTTCGAAGGGTGTGACGTTGACGATGATGCCGCAGCGCGCATAGGTGCTCTTGCCCAGGCAGATGGTGAGCACGTTGCGCGGAATGCGGAAATACTCGACCGTGCGTGCCAGCGCAAAGCTGTTGGGCGGGATGATGCAGCTGTCGCCATGGAAGTCCACGAAACTCTTTTCGTCGAAGTTCTTCGGGTCCACCACCGTGCTGTGGATGTTGGTGAAGACCTTGAATTCCGGCGCACAGCGGATGTCGTAGCCATAGCTGCTGGTGCCGTAGCTGATGATCTTGCGGCCCTCGGCCTCGCGCACCTGGCCGGGCTCGAAGGGTTCGATCATGCCGTGGTCGGCCGCCATGCGGCGGATCCATTTGTCGCTTTTGATGCTCATTGGTTAACTCCTGCGCCGTATTCTAGGCAGGACGCTGCCACCGGCCCTGCGCAGCAGCCCTCGGAGCCGGGCTTTTTCATGCGCGCCGCCTGCCAGCCCACCAGAGCGGCGCAAGTGTCACCTCAGCTTTTTCTCGCGGATGTGGCGCGCCAGGCCGCAGTAGCCTTCCTTGAACAGGATGTCGCGCTCCTGCTGGGCGGGCAGCAGCTTCTCCTTGAGGTCCGCGGCCGCCTGGTTGCCCTGCGAGCGGCGAATGAAACCGATGGCCTCCTCGAACTTCGAGACCTCGGAACGGCAGGCTTCCTGCACCCGCTGCGCGGCGGTGCTGTCGCTCGCCAATTGGGCCCGGACGGGCTCGCCTGCCAGCAGGCCCGCCGCGAGGGCCAGCCAGGGAGCGGCGCAGGACACGGTACGCAGCATGGTCCCGGATGCCAGGCCGCCGGTCAGGTGCCTGCAGCCTGCAAATCCAGGACTGACTGGCTGATCACCGTGCGCTCGACCAGGCGGTCGTCGCCCAGCACGATCATCGCGAACAGCAGTTCGTCCAGGTTGCCGGCCTGGGCCGTCTTGCGCGCCAGCAGCGGGGTGGCGGCGGGGTTGATCACGACGAAGTCGCCCTCGCAGCCGGGCTGCAGGTTGCCGACCACGCCGCCCAGGCCCAGGGCCTTGGCGGCGCCTGCCGTGTGCTGCCACCACAGCTGCTGGGGCGAGAGGCTCAGGCCCTGCTTGGTCTGCCCTTCGCGCCCCACGTAGTAGGCGGCCAGCATGGTGCGAAACGGGCTGAAGCTGGTGCCACCCCCCACGTCGCTGGCCAGGCCATAGCCAAAGCCCACGCGGTCGGCGCCCGCATAGTCGAAGAAGCCGCTGCCCAAGAACAGGTTGCTGGTGGGGCTGACGGCGGCCACGGTGCCGGTGTCGCGCATCAGCGCGCGGTCGTCGTCGTCGAAATGGATGCAGTGGGCGTACACCGCGCGCTCGCGCATCAGGCCGTAGTCGCCATACACGCCCAGGTAGCTGCGCGAGGCCGGGAACAGCTTGCGCGCCCAGCGCACTTCGTCGAGGTTCTCGGCCACGTGCGACTGGATCCACACGTCGGGGTGGCGCGCGGCCAGTTCGCCTGCGCCCTGCAATTGCTCGTGCGTGCTGGTGGGCGCGAAGCGCGGCGTGATGGCGTAACCCAGGCGGTCCACGCCGTGCCAGCGCCGGATCAGCGCCTCGGTGTCGATGAGGCTTTGCTCGGTGAGGTCGCGCACGCCGTCGGGCGAATGGCGGTCCTGAAGCACCTTGCCGGTGATCAGGCGCAGTTGGCGGTTCTGCGCTTCGGTGAACAGTGCGTCCACACTCGCAGGGTGCGAGGTGGCAAATGTCAGGGCCGTGGTCACGCCGTTGCGCAGCAACTCGTCCACAAAAAAGCCGGCCACCTGGGCGCCGTAGGCCGGGTCGACGAAGCGCGACTCGTGCGGGAAGGTGTAGTTCTCCAGCCAGGGCAGCAGGCCCGCGGCCGGCGCGCCGATCACATCCGTCTGGGGGAAGTGGATGTGCATGTCGACGAAGCCCGGCGCGATGAGGCGGCCGGGCAGGTGCTCGACCGCGCCCTGCCCGTAGGTGGGCGCCAGGGTACTCCACGCGCCCGCGGCCACCACGCGCTGGCGGCCCGCGCCATCGGGGGCGATGGCCAGCAGGCCATCCTCGTCGTACAGGGCCGAGCCATCGTCGGCGAAACGCAAAAGGGCAGAACGGTAGACACGCATGGGGACTAGCTTAGCGGCACAGGCGTGCCGCTGCATATGCAGCCGCCCATAATGGGTATGCGAGGTTCAGTGGCTGAGCTTGCCCTGCACGCCTTCGGCGAGCCAGTTCATCTTGAGGATCTGCTCGTCGCTGAGCACCTGCCCTGCGGCGATGACCTCGCGGCCTTCGTTATCGCGCACGGCGGCCTTGCCTGCGCGGAAGGGGTGCAGCGTGCCTGCGCCCACGGCCTTTTGCGCGGCCAGCACTTCCTGCTGCACGGCCTGCGGCACCTTGGGGCCGAAGTCGCCCACGCGGATCAGGCCCTCGCGCACGCCGCCCCAGACGGTGGCGCTCTTCCAGGTGCCGGCCTGCACGGCGCGCACGCGCTCGGTGTAGTAGCGGCCCCACTGGTGGGTGACGGCGACGATCTGCGCATCGGGCCCCGTGCCGCGCATGTCGGAGTGGTAGGCCACGGCCATCTTGCCGCGCTCCTGGGCGGCGGCCATCACGGCGGTGGAGCCGGTGTGGAAGGCGATCACGTCCACGTCCTGGTTGAACAGCACCATGGCGGCATCGCGCTCCCTGGGCGGATCGAACCAGGCGTTGAGCCAGACCACCTTGACGGTGGCCTTGGGGTTGACCGAGCGCATGCCCAGGGTGAAGGCGTTGATGCCCTGCAGCACCTCGGGAATGGGAAAGCCCGCCACATAGCCGGCCACGCTGGTCTTGCTCATGCGGCCGGCGGCGATGCCGGCCAGGTAGCGGCCCTCGTAATAGCGCGCGTTGGCGGCGGCCACGTTGGCGGCCGTCTTGTAGCCGGTGATGGACTCGAACTTCACGTTCGGGTAGTCCTGCGCGACCTTGAGCGTGGGCTCCATGTAGCCGAAGCTCGGTGTGAAGATGATCTGGTGGCCGGTGGCGGCCAGGTCGCGGATCACGCGCTCGGCGTCGGCCCCCTCGGCCACGTCCGCGACGAAGGTGGTCTTGACGTCCTTGCCCAGCGCCGCTTCCACGGCCTTGCGGCCCTCGTCGTGCTGCCTGGTCCAGCCGGCCTCGGTGATGGGCGAGACATAGACGAAGCCGGCCTTGACGGGCGCTGCAGGCGCGGTCTTGCTGGACTGGGAAAAGGCGGGGGAGACGGAAACGGCGCCGAACAGCGCACTCACACAGACCGCACGCAGTGCGGTGGCGAGGTTTTTATACATGGTAGTCCTCTACATGGTCCCGATGGCAGAAAAAGCAAAAGGCTGCCGGGACAGCAGCCTTTGCGGGTGGGTATTGTAACCAGTTGCGCGCTTTTGGCGCTCAATGCAGGCGCAATGCGCCCGAGGGTGTGCCCAGCCGGAAGGCGCCGACCACGTCCGACAGGCGCGCGGCCTGGTCCTTGAGGCTCTCGGCCGCAGCCGTGGATTCCTCCACCAGCGCAGCGTTCTGCTGCGTCATCTGGTCGAGCTGGCTGACGGCCACGTTCACCTGGCTGATGCCCTGGCTCTGCTCCGATGCCGCGGCGCTGATCTCGCCGATGATGTCGGTCACGCGGCGCACGGACCCCACGATCTCGTCCATGGTGCTGCCGGCGTTCTGCACCAGCGCAGCGCCCGATTCCACCTTCTCGACCGACTGGCCGATCAGGGTCTTGATCTCCTTGGCGGCCTCGGCGCTGCGCTGCGCCAGGCTGCGCACTTCGCTGGCCACCACGGCAAAGCCCCGGCCCTGCTCGCCGGCACGCGCCGCCTCCACGGCGGCGTTGAGCGCCAGGATGTTGGTCTGAAAGGCGATGCCGTCGATGGTGCCAATGATGTCGCTGATCTTCTTGCTGCTGGCGTTGATCGCGTCCATGGTGCTCACCACCTGGGCCACGACCTCGCCGCCGCGCTGCGCCACCTGGGCGGCCGACGCGGCCATCTGGTTGGCCTGCACGGCCGAGTCGGCGCTCTGGCGCACGGTGCTGGTGAGCTCTTCCATGGAGCTTGCCGTCTCTTCCAGGTTGGCGGCTGTCTGTTCGGTGCGCGCGCTCAGGTCCTGGTTGCCGATGGCGATCTGCGCGCTGGCGGTGGAGATGCTGTCCACCACGCCGCGCACCTGCTGCAGCGAGCCGTGCAGCGCGCTGCGCATGACATCGAGCGAGCGCAGCAGGTGGCCGGTCTCGTCATTGGCGTAGCTGGCCTGGGGGGCACCGGTCAGGTCCATGTTGGCGATGGACTCGGCGATCGCTTCCGCCTTGCGCAGCGGGCGCGTGATGCTGGTGGCCAGCAGCCAGGCCAGCAGGGCCCCGAGCACCAGGGAGATGGCCGTGCACACGTACAGCAGCACGGTGGTCTGGGAACGCAGTTCCTCGGCGCGCTTGCCGGCGGCATCCAGATCGGAGCGCTGGGCACTGACCAGTTGCTGCACCCCGGCCAGGTAGTCACGCGAGGTGGGCTCGAAGCGCTCGCTGAACACCTTGCTGGCGTTCTCGGCATCGCCGGCCTGCTTGAACTTGCTCACCTCTTCGCGGGCGGCCAAGTAGGCCTTGCGCAGTTCACCGACCTTGGTGAACAGTTCCTTTTCAGCGGACGTGTCCATCTTCGATTCAATGAACTTCTGCAGTTCGTTGGTTTCGCTGATGGAGGTGGCCGTGGCGGGCGCGAAGTAGGGGATCAGCGAGGCGTCGCTGCTCTTGGCGATGGCGGCGGCCCGCTGCACACCCGAAGTGGTGTGGCGCAGCCAGTCGGCTCCGGCACGCTCGACCTTGATGTTGTCGTTGACCATGGTGTCGATCTCGGTACCGAGCTGGCCCAGGCGGACCACGGCCACGATGGAACTGAGCAGGAACAGGGCAAGGATCACACCGAGCACCAGGGTCAGGCGCTTGCCGATGGACAGCTGATTGAGAAACATGGGGAAGGCTCCGGCCAGGAAGGGGCGTGGGTTGCGCAAAAAAATGCGGCCCCCAGGGGCCGCATTCAGCAGTGCCAGCACCTCATGGGAGCCAACAAATGCTTACAGAAAATTGAATTATAGGGTTTACCCTGAATTTTTGCACTCCTCTGGTGCGAGCGCCCCGGATCAGTAGTCGTGCTCCATGAAGCGCTCGAAGCGCTCCTTGAGCTTGTGCTCCCACACCCGCTTGTCGGCATTGCCCGCAAAGCTGGCTTCGAAGCTGTTGAACGCCAGCTGGTAGGCATGGCGCACCGTCATGCCCGTGGCGGCGAACACCTCGGTGAAGTTGTCGTTGATGTAGCCGCCGAAGTAGGCCGGGTCGTCCGAGTTGACGGTCGCGGCCAGGCCCGCGTCGAGCAGTTTCGCCAGGTTGTGGTCGGCCAGGTTGGGGAACACGCACAGCTTCTGGTTGGACAGCGGGCACACGGTGAGCGCAATGCGGTCCTGCGCCAGGCGCTGCATCAGCGCGGCGTCGTGCACGGCCTGCACGCCATGGTCGATGCGCTCGACCTTGAGCACGTCGAGCGCGCTCCAGATATAGGCCGGCGGCCCCTCCTCGCCCGCGTGGGCCACGAGATGCAGGCCCAGCTCGCGGCAGCGCGCGAACACGCGCGCGAACTTCTCGGGCGGGTTGCCGACCTCGCTGCTGTCGAGACCCACGCCGACGATCTTGTCGAGAAACGGCTGGGCCTGTTCCAGCGTCTCGAAAGCCGACTCCTCGCTCAGGTGGCGCAGGAAGCACAGGATCAGCGTGGCGCTGATACCCAGGTCGGCCTTCGCGTCCACGCAGGCGCGGTGCAGGCCGTTGACCACCGTTTCCATCGCCACGCCGCGCTCGGTGTGGGTCTGGGGGTCGAAGAACAGCTCGGCGTGCAGCACGTTGTCGGCCGCGGCGCGCACCAGGTAGGCGCGCGCCATGTCGTAGAAATCCTGCTCGTGCAGCAGCACGCTGGCGCCCGCGTAGTAGATGTCGAGGAAGCTCTGCAGGTTGGTGAAGGCGTAGGCGCTGCGCAGCGCCTCCACATCGGCATAGGGCAGCGACAGGCCGTTGCGCTGCGCCAGCGCGAAGATCAGCTCGGGCTCCAGCGATCCCTCGATGTGGATGTGCAGCTCGGCTTTGGGCATGGCGCGCAGCAGCTCGGGGATGCGCGCGGCGGGGATGGGGGGGACTTTGAACATCAGCAAACTCCAAAGGTGATGCCGCTGGCGCGCAGGTAGCGGCGGTAGGCGGATGATGCCTTGTCGGCGGCGGTATGCAACTCTGCGCGCAGGTCCAGCGGCAGGCGTTGCGGTGTCTGGGACTCCAGCACGGGCTGGTCCTGGGTGAAGATGGTGTGCTGGAAGGCCTGCAGCCTCTCGTCGGGCGATTCGAAGTCGGCCACGGCCAGGCGGAACCACACGCGGCTGGTCTCCGGCGTGAGCGGGCACACGAACAGCGCGATGGACTCGCGCCAGCCGGCCACGGCCGTGGTGCCGGCCTCGGGCACCTTGGTCAGCACCGCCGTGTAGGGGCCGGTCACCTCGTAGGTGTACTCGACCTGGGCCGGCAGCGTCGAGTGCAGGTTGGACTGCGGCTGCCAGGCCTTGCAGCCCGTGGCACGCAGGCCCGTGGGCGTGGGCTCGACACGGTAGTCGTCGATGGCCGTGGCCTCGCGCGTGCCGAGCCAGCCGTCGTGCACGAAACCGAAGTGCGCCATGTCCAGGAAGTTCTCGACGATGCGCGGGGCGCTGGTCGCCACGTCGTAGGGGCCGCAATCGAGCTTGCGCAGGCGCTCGTCGCCCTCGGCCTCGAAGGCGGGCAGCGCGGCATCGCCCGCAACTATGCGCACCCAGATGAGGCCGTAGGCCTCCACCACGCCATGGCGCAGAGCGCAGTGCGTGGCGGGCGGCGTGAACTGCGGCAGCGCCGGGACATGCTCACACTGCCCGCTGGCTGCAAACTGCCAGCCATGGTAGGGGCACTCGATGCGGCCGCCGTGCACCCGGCCCAGGGACAGGCGCGCCCCCCGGTGCGGGCAGCGGTCCGTGAAGGCCTGCACCTGGCCGGCACCATCACGCCAGAGCACGAGGGCGTGCTGCAGCAGTTGCACGGCCAGGGGCGCCTGCTGTACCGCGTGCGCCAGGGCCACCGGGTGCCAGAGGGTGGTTTCGATCATGGGAATGGTTCTTGTTGTTCGGGGCCCGGCGCGCAGCCCTGTGGACATTCTGTACGGCCCCAACGAAAAAGGGAACGTGCTGCGCACGTTCCCTTTCGTGGACCGGGCCGTTGTGGCCCGATCAATGGCGGCTTACTTCTTGTCGCCGCCGGGGATCTTGCCTTCCACGCCCTTGACGTAGAAGTTCACGCCGCTCAGGAACTTGTCGTCGGCGACGGCGTCCTTGGCGACCACTTCCTTGCCGTCCTGGCCCACGATCGGGCCCTTCCAGATCTGGAAGCTGCCGTCGGCCAGGCCCTTCTTGACCGCTTCGACCTTGGCCTTGGTGTCGGCAGGCACGTCTTCGGCGATGGAGACGATGTCGATCGCGCCTTCCTTCACGCCCCACCAGCTCTGGCCCGTGGCCCACTGGCCTTCCAGTGCGTCCTTGGTGGCCTTGATGTAGTACGGGCCCCAGTTGATCACGGCCGATGCCAGGTGGGCCTTGGGGCCGTAGGCGGTCATGTCACTGTCCCAGCCAAAGGCACGCTTGCCCTTTTCCTGGGCGGTCTTGAGCACGGCGGGCGAGTCGGTGTTCTGGAACAGCACGTCGGCGCCGCCGTTGATCAGCGAGGTGGCGGCTTCGGTTTCCTTGGGTGGGCTGAACCATTCGTTGACCCAGACCACCTTGGTCTTGATCTTGGGGTTGACCGATTGCGCACCCAGCGTGAAGCTGTTGATGTTGCGGATCACTTCAGGGATCGGCACCGAGCCCACCACGCCCAGGGTGTTGCTCTTGGTCATCGCACCGGCGATCACGCCGGCCATGTAGGCGCCTTCATAGGTGCGGCTGTCGTAGGTGCGCACGTTGTCGGCGGTCTTGTAGCCGGTGGCGTGCTCGAACTTCACGTCCTTGAAGTCGGGGGCGATCTTCTGGATCGACTCCATGTAGCCGAAGGTGGTGCCGAAGATCAGCTTGTTGCCCTGGCCGGCCAGGTCGCGCAGCACGCGCTCGGCATCGGCCGATTCGGGCACGCTCTCGACGAAGCTGGTGACGACCTTGTCGCCGAATTCCTTCTCGATGGCCTTGCGGCCGTTGTCGTGGGCGAACGACCAGCCGCCGTCGCCCACGGGGCCGACATAGGCGAACGCGATCTTCAGCGGCTCAGGCTTGGGCGCGGGGGCCGATGCCACTGGCGCGGGGGCCGGTGCGGCAGCAGGCGCCGGTGCCGGCTCTTCCTTCTTGCCACAGCCCGCCAGCGCGGCGGCCGCAACGGCGGTCAGCGCAGCCATCTTGAGCATGGAGCGTTTCTGCAGATCAGTCATGTCGGTTCCTTATAAGAAAGAAGGAGTTTGCAAGGTTGGGGACGAAAACGGTGATTATGGGGCGATCTACCGGGCGGTAACCAAAGGTTTTTGGGGGAGATGCGACCGGCAAGGCCTTGGCACCCGGCAGGATGCAAGATCCAAGCCGAGGCCGTGCGCCACGAGAAGGCATCCGCCCATCTTCACGAACCAGGGTAGAAAGGTTTGCCCAGCGAGGCGGGCATGTTGATGCGGATCCACGCCGGGTTGCGCGAGATCAGGGCCAGCACCACGATGGTGGCCACGTAGGGCAGCATGCTCAGCAGCTGGCTGGCCACCTGCACGCCCGTGGCCTGCAGGTGGAACTGCAGCATGGTCACGCCGCCGAACAGGTAGGCGCCAAGCAGCACGCGCGCCGGGCGCCAGGTGGCGAAGGTGGTCAGCGCCAGCGCGATCCAGCCGCGGCCGGCCACCATGCCCTCGACCCACAGCGGCGTGTAGACGGTGGAGATGTAGGCCCCCGACAGGCCGCACAGTGCGCCGCCGGCCACCACGGCCGTCAGGCGGATGCGGCGCACCGGGTAGCCCAGCGCATGGGCCGACTCGGGCGATTCGCCCACCGAACGCAGCACGAGGCCGGCGCGCGAGCGGTACAGGAACCAGATCAGCGCGGCCACCAGCAGCATGGTCAGGTAGACCACCGGGTGCTGCTGGAACAGCGCGGGCCCGAGCAGCGGCACCTCGGACAGGCCGGGGATGGCGTACTTGGGCATCTCGGGCAGCTTGGCCTGCACGTAGCTGATGCCCAGGAAGGCCGAGAAGCCCACGCCGAACAGGCTCAGTGCCAGGCCCGTGGCGTACTGGTTGGTGTTGAGCCAGATCACCAGCACGCCGAAGATGGCGGCCAGCACGGCACCGGCGGCCATGCCGGCCGCGAAGCCCAGCCAGCTGTTGCCTGTGTGCACCACGGTGGCGAAACCGGCGATGGCGGCGCACAGCATCATGCCCTCGGCACCGAGGTTGACGATGCCGGCCTTCTCGTTGATCAGCAGGCCCAGGGCCGCGATGGCCAGGACGGTGCCCGCACTCAGCGTGGCACCTATGAGCAGTGCATAGGATTCCATATCAAGCCCCCTGCCCGAAAATGTGGTGGATACGAGGTGTGCGGTTCATGCCTTCACCCCCTGGTGGCCCACCCAGCGCACGCGGTAGGCGATCAGCGTGTCGCAGGCCAGCAGCGTGAACAGCAGCAGGCCCTGGAACACGCCGGTGAGCGATTTGGGCAGGCCCAGGCGCGACTGCGCCAGCTCGCCGCCGATGTAGAACATGCTCATCAGGATGGCCGAGAGCACCATGCCCACCGGGTGCAGCCGCCCCACGAAGGCGACGATGATGGCCGCGAAGCCATAGCCCGCCGGCACGTACGGCGTGAGCTGGCCGATGGGGCCGGCCACTTCGAGCGCACCGGCCAGGCCTGCGGCCCCGCCGGAGACCAGCAGCGCCACCCACAGCGCACGGCGCGACGAAAAGCCGGCATAGCGCGCCGCTGCCGGTGCCAGGCCGCCCACCTGCTGGGCAAAGCCGGCCCGCGTGCGGAACAGGAAGACCCACAGCGCGGCCGCGCCGGCCAGGGCCAGCAGCAGGCCGATGGACACGCGCGAGCCCTGCATCAGGCGCGGGATCTGCGTCACGCGCTCGAAGGTCTTGGTCTGCGGGAAGTTGTAGCCCATGGGGTCCTTCCACGGGCCGTACACCAGGTAGCCCAGCACCAGCGTGGCCACGTAGACCAGCATCAGGCTGACCAGGATCTCGCTGGCGTTGAACTTGTCGCGCAAGAGCGCGGTGAGCCCCGCCCAGGCCATGCCGCCGAGCACGCCGGCCACGAGGATGGCCGGCACGATCCACGGGCCGGTGGTCTTGTCGGCCAGCAGCGCCACACCGCCAGCCACCACGGCGCCGATGACGAATTGCCCCTCGGCGCCGATGTTCCAGACATTGGAGCGAAAGCACACGGCCAGGCCCAGGGCGATGAGCAAGAGCGGCGTGGCCTTGACCATGAGTTCGCCGATGGCGTACGGCGTCTTGATCGGCTCCCAGAAGAAGATCTGCAGCGCACGCACGGGGTCCTTGCCCAGGGCGGCGAAGAGGATGACCCCGATCAGCACGGTGAAGGCCAGCGCCAGCAATGGCGAGCCGAAGGTCCACAGCCGCGAGGACTGGGGACGCGGTTCCAGTTTAAGCATGCTGCAGTCCTCCCACGGCCGAAGCCCGTCCTGCGTGTCCCAGGTGGGACTGCACGTCGGCATGCCACAGCCCGCTCATCCATTCGCCGATGCGCTCCACGGTGGCCTCGGCGCGCGGCACCGAGGGCGACAGGTGGCCCTTGGCCACGACATGCAGGCGGTCGCAGATCTCGAACAACTCGTCCAGCTCCTCACTGACCACCAGCACGGCACAGCCCGCATCGCGCAGCGCCAGGATGGCACCGCGGATCTGCGCGGCCGCGCCCACGTCCACGCCCCAGGTGGGTTGCGAGACGATGAGCAGCCGCGGCTTGGCATCGATCTCGCGGCCCACGATGAATTTCTGCAGGTTGCCGCCTGACAGCGACTTGGCTGCCGAGTGCGGCCCACCGGCCTTGACTTGGAAGCGCTCGATGATGGCGCGCGCATGGGCTTCGAGCGCCCCCACCTTGATCCAGCCGCTGCCCGCCACCGAGTTGGTGCGCGTGAGCAGCAGGTTGTGCGCCAGGCCCATGGTGGGCACGGCACCGCGGCCCAGGCGCTCCTCGGGCACGAAATGCAGCCCCAGGGCGCGGCGGCGGGCGGGGCCCATGCGGCCCGCGTTCTGCCCCGCCACCTGGATGCTGGCAGGCGTGGCCCGCTGGTCTTCGCCCGACAGGGCGTAGAGCAGTTCCTTTTGCCCGTTGCCCGAGACGCCGGCGATGCCGACCACCTCGCCGGCCCTGACCTCGAAGGACAGGTCCACAAGGTCCACGCCGAACTGGTCGGCGCGCGGCAGCGAAAGGCCCTGCACGTTGAGTACCGTGGCGCCGGTCTGCACCTCGCGGTGCTCGAGCGCTGGCGGCTCGGCGCCGATCATCAGGCGCGAGAGCGAGGCATTCGATTCCTCGGCCGGGTTGCACACGCCCGTGACCTTGCCGCCGCGCAGCACGGTGCAGGCGGTGCACAGCGCACGGATCTCATGCAGCTTGTGGCTGATGTAGAGGATGCTGCAGCCTTCGGAGGCGAGCTTGCGCAGCACCACGAAGAGCTTTTCCACCGCCTGGGGGGTGAGCACCGAGGTGGGCTCATCGAGGATCAGCACCTTGGGGTTGGTGAGCAGCGCACGGATGATCTCCACGCGCTGCATCTCGCCCACGCTCAGCGTGTGCACCGGGCGCAGCGGGTCGATGTCGAGGCCGTACTCGGCGGCCTTGGCGGTGATGCGCTGCGTGACCTCGGCCAGGTCCTGGCTCTTGTCCAGGCCCAGCCAGACGTTCTCGGCCACGGTGAGGGTGTCGAACAGGCTGAAGTGCTGGAACACCATGGCGATGCCCAGGGCCCGCGCCTCCTGCGGATTGCGCACCTGCACGGCCTGGCCGTTGAAGTGCACGCTGCCCTCGTCGGGCTTGACCGAGCCGTAGATGATCTTCATCAGCGTGGACTTGCCCGCGCCGTTCTCGCCCAGAACGGCATGGATCTCGCCCGGCTGCACCGTGAGCGAGACACCGCTGTTGGCCACCACGGCGGGATAGCGCTTGGTGATGCCTGTGAGCTGCAGCCGGGGCGCCAAGCCCGGGGCATTGGAAAGAGGTGGTGAACTCATGCGGTGGATTGTCTCTCAGTTTGGTGGGTCGTTATAGGGATAAAACTGCCTGCCATCGCTTGATCAGCATGATCGCAAAGCTATTCTTTTCGTAGCGATGCAGCCACGCCTTTCACGCATTCGCGCAGCCACACGGCGGCCGCCGAGTGGTGTGTGCGGGCATGCCACAGCTGGTAGTACATGAGGCGCGGAAACTCCACGGGGCTCGGCAGGATGGCCAGCGGCAGGTGGTCCACATAGCGCTCGCAGAACTGGCGCCCGGTGGTCATCACAAGCAAGCTCGATGCCACGATGGGGGGGATGGCGCTGAAATGCGCGCAGCGCGCGGTGATGTTGCGCGCCAGGCCCAGGCCATCGAGGTGCAGGTCGATCACGCCGCGGGCGCCAGGGTGGGTGGGCGTGGGGGCGATGTGTTCGGCCGCCAGCCAGCTCTCGGCGTCCCAGCCGCGGCGCACCGCGGGATGGTCGCGGTTCACGAGGCACACCACCTCGTCGCCGAACAGGCGGCCCATGTGCAGGTCGTCCGGGGGCTGCGGCCAGTTGCCGATGACCACGTCCACATCGCCCTGTGCCAAGTGGGCGTGGTAGTGCGTGTCGCCCGACAGGGGCAGGATCTCGATCGGGCACAGCGGGGCCTCGACCTTGATGCGCGCCACGAGCTGGGGCAGGAACAGCGGGTCCAGGTAGTCGCTGGCGGCCACGCGGAAGGTGCGGGTGGCCGTGCGCGGATCGAAGCCCCGGGCATCGGAGAACAGGGCCTCGGCCGAGCGCAGGATGGCGCCCGCGGGCTCCACCATGCGCAGTGCCGCGTCGGTGGGCATCATGCTGGCGCCCGAGCGCACCAAGAGCGGATCGCCCGCCAGGTCGCGCAGCCGCTTGAGCGCGGCCGACACCGCCGGCTGGTGCATGCCCAGGCGGATGGCTGCCCTCGATACGCTGCGTTCAGTCAACACGGTGTGCAAGACCCTTATGAGATGGAGGTCTATCTTGTCGAAAAGGGCGTGGTCTCGCATACAGGGGCCTGCATTCTTGTCATACGCCATCACGTATGCCGCTCTGCGCGATGGATGCGTTGCGCTGCACGGTGTGGGCAGTGGGGGCGTTGTGGGGTGGGGAAAAAAGTGTCGGCGCACTGTACACCGCACACCCACTGCGCCGTGCCCCTGGAAATCCCTGTGCAGGGCCGCAGGCCCCGCCCCTGCAGCGCAGTCAGGCCCCGCGCAATGCGGCCGCGGCCTCGTCGCGCAGCAGGCCGTGTTGCACGGCCACGGGTGGGCGCGCCTGCGCCAGCAGTTCAACACACGGCGTGGCCAGTTGCGGCCCGCCCAGCGCCTGCGCGATGTCCTGCTGGCTCGCGGCATACACCACGCGCGCAATGCCGGCCCAGAACATGGCGCCCGCGCACATGGCGCAGGGCTCGCCACTGGCGAAGACGGTGGCACCGCGCAGGGCCTCGGGGCCGAGCGCGGCCGAGGCATCGCGCACCAGCACCAGCTCCGCATGGCCGGTGCAGTCGCGGGTGGTGTTCTCGTGGTTGCGTGCGGTGAACAGCACCTCGCCAGCGGGCGAGGCCAGCGTGGCGCCGAAGGGGTTGTCGCCCGCAGCCAGCGCCTGGCGCGAGGCCGCGATGGCCAGGCGCATCGCGGCGTGGTCCTGCTCGCTGAACGTCGCAGCGGCCATGGTCATATCTCGTCGATGGCGGTGCTGCGTGCCTGCGCAGGCGTGTCCGCACCGATGGCGAAGCGCTCGCCGGTCTTCACGTAGAAGCTCGCGCCGAAGCGCCCCACGGGGTGGAAGTCCTGCAGGCGCACGCGCCAGCGTTCGGTGTCCACCAGGCCATCGCGCACGCCGAGCCACTGCACGCGGCCGATGAAGACGTAGCGGCTCGCGGTCTCCAGGGTTTCGTGCAGCACGCACTCGAAGGCCACGGGGGCTTCGGCGATGCGCGGCGGCGCCACGCTGCGCGAGGGCACAGGCGTGAGGCCGGCGTGCGCCAGCTCGCTTTCATCGGGCGGCAGGCTGTCGCCGCAGGCATGCATCTGCGCGGCCATGGCTTCGTCGGTGATGTGCACCACGAACTCGCCAGTGCGCAGGATGTTGGCCGCCGTGTCCTTGAGCAGGCCGTCCTTCAGGCGGTTGATGCTGACCATGACCACCGGCGGGTCCTCGCCGAGCATGTTGAACATGCTGAACGGCGCCGCGTTGACAGTGCCGTCTTCGCCCAGCGTGGTGATCAGCGCGATGGGGCGCGGCACGATCAGGCTGGCCATGAGCTTGTAGCGCTGGTAGGCGTCCAGCTGCGAGAAATCGATGTCCATGGCCTTTTATAAAACAAATCGTATACGAAATTTTATCCTGATTAAAAGATAAATTCCATTTCACAGAATAAACGTATACGATTTTTCAACCCAGCGGCCTACCTTCGTCCGGCAGGCGCAGCCGGGCCTCCAGCGCGAGCAGATGGCGGTCCATGGCAGCGGCCGCCGCGTCGCCATCGCGCAGGGCCAGCCACTCGACCAGCTGTTCGTGCTCCTCGTGCTCGCAGGTGGACTCGCCGGGCGCCTCGTACAGCGCGACGATCAGCGAGCAGCGCGTCATGAGTTCGGTCAGGATGCGCTGCAGCTCTGCATTGCCCGAGAGCTCCGCCAGCGCCAGGTGGAAGCCCCCCGCCAGCGCCACCCAGCGCGCATGGTCCTGCTGGTGCAGGGCCTCGTGCTCGGCGCGCATGCGCTGCGTGAGGCGCTGCACCTCGCCGTGCGTGATGCGCGCGGCCACCATGCGCACGATGCCGGCCTCGACCACGCGGCGCGCGGCGAAGATGTCGCGCGTCTCCCTGGGGCCGGGGCGGGCCACCGTGGCCCCCTTGTTGGGCACGATGTCCAGGATGCGCAACTCGGCCAGCCGGTGCAGGGCCTGGCGCACCACCGTGCGGCTCACGCCGAAGCGCTCGCACAGCGCGGGCTCGCCCAGGCGTTCGCCGGGGCGCAGCCGGCCGTGCATGACGGCGTCGAGCACGGCCTCGTACACCGGCTGGTCCAGGGTGGCGGCGGGCACGGCCTTTGCAGCGGCGGATTTGCGGGGTGGCGTGGCGGCAGGCATGGACGGTTGCAGGCGGGACAAAACGGTGAACAATGGTGCAGCGGCAGTGTATCCAGCAGGCGCCGAGCCGAGCCGCCCCATAGCGCGGCAGGCATCCCCGTTATACGCTCTCGCATATGCGTTCCCTCGCAGGCGCGCATACGCTCTGGTTTTGACCCATTGGCCCGTTTCGAGCACCCCACGCATGACGATGATGATGACCCACCGACCTCTCCGCTTCATCCGCCGCGGCCAGACCGCGGCGCTGCACGACGTACCGCCCGACCGCACGCTGCTCGAAGTGCTGCGCGAGGACCTGGGCTGCACGGGCACCAAGGAGGGCTGCGGCGAGGGCGACTGCGGTGCCTGCACGGTGGTGCTGGGCGAGGAGCGCGACGGCAAGCTGCACTACAGCGCCGTGAACAGCTGCATCCGCCTGGCCCACTCGGTCGACGGCATGGCGCTGTGGACGGTGGAAGACCTGGCCGAAGACCCGCTGATCCGCCCCGCCGGCCCGGCCCCGTCGGCAGAGAAAGCCATCACCCTGCACCCCGCGCAGGAAGCCATGGTGC
Source organism: Acidovorax sp. CF316 (assembly GCF_000276605.1). Taxonomy (GTDB): domain Bacteria; phylum Pseudomonadota; class Gammaproteobacteria; order Burkholderiales; family Burkholderiaceae_C; genus Acidovorax. The sequence goes on from NZ_AKJX01000005.1 coordinate 28,871, forward strand.
AGTGCCACGGCTCGCAGTGCGGCTTTTGCACGCCGGGCTTCGTGATGAGCCTGTTCGGCATGTACCAGAACCACGTGTGCCACGGCCAGCCCATCACGCGCGAACTCGCGCAGGAAGAACTCTCGGGCAACCTGTGCCGCTGCACGGGCTACCGCCCTATCCTCGACGCGGCCCAGCAGATGGCCGCCCTGCCCCCCGTGGCCGTGGACGAAGCCCAGTTGCTGCGCCAGCTGGCACAGCTGCAGTCCCTGGCAGCGGACGGCACGGCCTACCTGGCCCCGACCACCCTGCCCGCCCTGCTGGCCGCACGCGCCGCGCACCCCGGCGCCCAGGTGGTGGCCGGCTGCACCGACGTGGGGCTGTGGGTCACCAAGATGCACAAGCAGTACGCACAGATCCTGGACGTGACGCGCGCGGCCGAGCTGCTGCAGCTCGGTGAAGACGCGCACCAGATCACCATCGGCGCCGCCGTGTCGCTGACCGATGCGTTTGCCGCGCTCGTGCGCCAGTGGCCGCAGCTGCACAGCTTTGCCACGCGCTTCGCGGGCCTGCCGGTGCGCAACTCGGGCACGCTGGGCGGCAACGTGGCCAATGGTTCGCCCATCGGCGACTCCATGCCGCTGTTGATCGCGCTGCGCGCGCAGATCGTGCTCGCCAGCACGCGCGGCGAGCGCACGCTGGCGCTCGAAGACCTGTACACCGGCTACCGCCAGAACGTGATGGCGCCGGACGAACTGCTGGTGCGCATCGTGGTGCCACGCCCTGCGGTCACCGAAGCCGATCCGCCGCCGGGCCGCCCCAAGGCGGCGAGCGCCCCCTTGGGGGGCAGCGAGGACACGCCAGTGCCGAGCGTGGGGGCCAACTTCCTGCGTGCCTACAAGATCTCCAAGCGCTTCGACGACGACATATCGGCCGTGTGCCTGGTCGTCAACCTCGACATCGAGGCCGGCGTGGTGCGCCGTGCCAGCATCGGTGCGGGCGGCGTGGCCGCCACGCCAGCCCGGGCGCGGCAAACAGAAGCCGCCCTCACCGGCCAGCCCTGGTCGGCCGAGACGGTGCAGCAGGCCGCCGACGCCCTGCAGGCCGAGTTCAGCCCCATCTCCGACATGCGCGCCAGCGGCGCCTACCGCCGCACCGTGCTGGCCAGCCTGCTGCAGCGCTTCTGGCTCGAAAGCCAGGGCCAGGATGCGGTGAGCGTGGAAAACTTCCGACTGGAGGCCGCCGTATGAACCAGCGTGACACCCTTCCCCTGAGCCGCGATGCAGTGGACGACCCCGTGGTGGTGGCCGCCGACGCGCACGCCGACCAGCCCGTAGCAGCGCCGCTGGCGGCCACGCCCCCCGCGACCCTGCGCGCAATGGGCTATTCGCACATCCATGAAAGCGCGCGCGCCCAGGTGGCGGGCGCGGCCCACTACATCGACGACCAGCCCGAAATCAAGGGCACGCTCTACGCCTCGCCCATCCTCTCCACCGTGGCCCACGGCCGCCTGAACGGTGTGGACGCGAGCGCCGCCCTGGCCCTGCCCGGCGTGCGCGGCGTGGTGCTGGCCGCCGACGTGCCGGGCGACAAGATGCTGGCCGCCTTCGCGCACGACGAGCCGGTGTTCGCAATGGACACGGTGCAGCACATCGGCCAGGTCATCGGCCTGGTGGTGGCCGACACGGTGATGCAGGCGCGCCGCGCCGTGCGCGCCGTGAAGCTCGACATCACGCCGCTGCCCGCCGTGCTCACGGTGGAAGAGGCGCTGGCGGCCGAAAGCTATGTGCTGCCCCCGGTGTTCGTGCGCCGCGGCGATGCGGCGGCGGGCCTGGCCGGCTCAGAGCACCGCCTGGAAGGCACCTTCGAGGTCGGCGGGCAGGAGCACTTCTACCTCGAAGGCCAGATTGCCTACGCCATGCCGCTGGAACAGAAGCAGTGGTGGGTGTATTCGAGCACCCAGCACCCCGGCGAGGTGCAGCACTGGGTGGCGCACGCCCTGGGCATCGACAACCATGCGGTGCGCGTGGAGTGCCGGCGCATGGGCGGGGGCTTTGGCGGCAAGGAGACACAGGCCGGGCACCTGGCCGTGTGGGCCGCCGTGGCCGCACACAAGCTGGGCCGCCCCATCAAGCTGCGCCTGGACCGGGACGAGGACTTCATGGTCACCGGCAAGCGCCACCCGTTTGCCTACCGCTACGACGTGGGCTTCGACGGCACGGGCCGCATCACGGGGCTGAACCTGCACATGGCGGCCAACTGCGGCTTCTCGGCCGACCTCTCGGGCCCCGTGGCCGACCGGGCCGTGTTCCACAGCGACAACGCCTACTACCTGAGCGACGTGGAGATCGCCTCCTACCGCTGCAAGACCAATACCCAGAGCCACACCGCGTTCCGCGGCTTCGGCGGCCCGCAGGGCGTGATCGTGATCGAGGCCATCCTGGGCGACATCGCGCGCGCACTGGGGCTGGACGCGCAGGACGTGCGCCTGCGCAACCTCTACGGCCGCGACGCCAGCGAAGGCCGCAACGTCACCCACTACCAGATGACCGTGGAGGACAACATCCTGCACGAGCTCATGCCCCAGCTGGAGCGCGACGCCAACTACCGCGAGCGCCAGGCCGCCATCGCCGCCTGGAACGCCACCAATCCCGTGCTCAAGCGCGGCCTGGCGATCACGCCGGTCAAGTTCGGCATCAGCTTCACGGCCACCTTGTTCAACCAGGCCGGCGCGCTGGTGCACGTGTACACCGACGGCAGCGTGCAGGTGAACCACGGCGGCACCGAAATGGGCCAGGGCCTGCACACCAAGGTGGCGCAGATCGTGGCCGACGAGCTGGGCGTACCGCTGCAGCGCGTGCTGGTCACGGCCAGCGACACCAGCAAGGTGCCCAACGCCAGCGCCACCGCCGCTTCGAGCGGCACCGACCTGAACGGCCGCGCGGCCCAGTTCGCCGCGCGCCACGTGCGCGACAACCTGGCGGCCTATGTCTGCGGGCTCGATGGCTGCGGCGCGGGTGCGATCCAGTTCGCGGGCGGGCAGGTGATCTCGCCCAAGAAGGTTCGCGCCTTCGACGACGTGGTCAAGGAGGCGTACGCCAACCGCATCCAGCTGTGGAGCGACGGCTTCTACCGCACGCCCAAGATCCACTACGACAAGACCACCCTCACGGGCCGGCCGTTCTACTACTTCTCGTACGGTGCGGCCTGCACCGAGGTGGTGATCGACACCCTCACCGGCGAGAGCCGCGTGATCGCCGTGGACATCCTGCACGACGTGGGCCACAGCATCAACCCGGCCATCGACATCGGGCAGATCGAGGGCGGCTTCGTGCAGGGCATGGGCTGGCTCACCACCGAGCAGCTGGTGTGGAACGACAAGGGCTACCTGGCCACCCACGCCCCCAGCACCTACAAGATCCCGGCCACGGGCGACATCCCCGCGCATTTCCGCGTGAACCTGTGGCCCGAGGCCAACCGCGAGGACAACGTGGGCGGCAGCAAGGCCGTGGGCGAACCCCCGTTCATGCTGGCCATCAGCGTCTACGAGGCGCTGCGCAATGCCGTGGCGGCCACACGTGATGCGGGCGAGGACCACCTGGCCCCGGTTCGGCTGACGGCGCCCGCCACGGCCGAGAACGTGCTGCGCGCGCTGGGCCGAATCAGCGACTGAGGGAGATTCAGTACGGCCCAAGGGCCATGCGGCCTGAGGACGTCATGTCACGCGCATGCCGGGTTTCGACCCGGTTGCGGCCGGCGCGCTTGGCGTCGTAGCAGGCCATGTCGGCGGCATACAGCACCGAGGCCACGTCGTGCAGGTGGGAGTCCAGCACCACCAGGCCGATGCTCACACCCAGCGTGAAGCTGCGCCCCTGGTAGGACGGCTCCCAGGCCTGCACCGTGGCGCGCAACTGCTCGGCCACGGCCTGGCCGCGTGCCAGCGTGCAACCGGGCAGCACCACGGCGAACTCGTCGCCGCCCAGGCGCGCGGACCAGCCCACCTGGCGCACCTGGGTCTCGATGAGCCGGGCCACGTGGCGCAGCACATCGTCGCCCGCATCGTGGCCGGCCACGTCGTTGACCAGCGTGAAATGGTCGAGGTCCATGAACAGCACCACCCCATCGTCGGGCGCGTCGTCCCCCGCAGCGGCGGCCGGTGCGGCATCGGCGGTGCGCGTGCGTGCCGAGCGCTCGGCCAGCAGCAGGGCCAGCCGGTGGTCGAAGGCCGAGCGGTTGTGCAATTGCGTGAGGGCATCGTGCGTGAGCTCCCAGGCCTGCTGGTACTGGGCCTCGCGCGCGGCGGTGATGTCTTCCAGCATCCACACGGTGCCGCCGCCCAGCGCCTCGGAGTCCACCTTGCGGCCCTGCACGCGCGCCCAGACGGGGCTGCCGTCCTTGCGCACGAAGCACACGTCGCCGTCGAAGGTGCCGTGCGCCGCAAAGGCCGACTGCACGCGCTCGCCCAGGCGGGCGTAGTCGGCGTCCGAACCGTACAGCGTGCGCGCCGGCCGCCCCTGCAGCTCGCTCTCGGCATAGCCCAGCATCAGGCAGGCCTGGCGCCCCACCACTTCGAGCACGCCATGGCGCGTGATGACGATGCCCACCGACGCGTTCTGCAGGATGGCCTGGAACTGGCCATGGAGCAGCGTATGCAGGTGGTCCTGCTGGCGCTTTTGCTGGGCCAGCCCGTCGAACGCCCGCACCAGCGCGCCCACTTCGCCCCGGCCGGCGGGCCATTCGACGGTGCCTCGCGCAGCGCCAGGTTGCTGGTCGTGGCGCAGAAGCTGCAGCGCACCACGGCACAGCTGGGCCAGGGGCTGTGCCATCCAGGCCATGGCGGCGGCCAGCAGCAGCACGCCCAGGGCGATCACCGCGGCGGCCAGCCACCAGGCCTCGCGCTGGGCGCCCTGCAGCGGCGCCAACAGGGCCTGCGAGTTGCTCACCCGGGCCACGAACCACTGCGGCAACGGCATGCCGGCCACGCTCACGATGTGCTCGGGCTGCACTTCGGTGGTACCGCGCCCGACCACGGGCTGCGCGCGGCGCAGCCACTCGGCGAACACGGGTGCCAGGCCCGGCTCGTCACGCACCTGGCCCATGATGCGCGCCGGGTCGGTGTGCGAGAGGATGGTGCCGTCGCGCGTGAAGACGAGCAGGCGCGAGTCGTCGCGCGCCGGCAGCGCCATGGACTGCGGCAGCAGGCCCTGCGACTGCAGCTTGAGCGCACCGGCGACCACGCCCAGCACGGCCCCCTCCTCGCTGTGCAACGGCAGCGTGAACATGATGCGCGCCTGGCTGGTGCGCCCGGCGATCAGCTCCGACACCTGGGGCTTGCCGTCGATCAGCGTGCGGCGCAGGGCATCGCGCTCGGCCGGGTCCAGCTCGGCCGCCTTGACCAACTGGCCCGAGCGGATGTTCAGGCGCAGCTCCCCATCCTTGCGGGCCACGTGCAGTGCGTCGAAGAAGCCTACCGCAGGCAGGCCCTGCTGCAGCAGCCAGTCCAGCGAGGACGGCGACTCCAGCATGGCCGGGGTGATGCCCTGGGCCACCGTGCGCAGCACCTTCTGGCTCTGTTCGATCTTGCTGGCCAACAGCCGCGCCACTACCTCGACTTCGTCGGTCTGCTGGCCGACCACGCGGCGCATGGCCTCCTGGCCTGCGGCACGCGAGACCAGCCACACCGATGCCGCACTGGCCAGCACCACCACCAGCGCAGCCACCACCATCAGCCGCAGCACCAGAGGGCCTGGCAGGCTCCAGGCAGGCTCTTGCGCGGCAGCGACGGGGTTGGCAGGTGGCGTCATGCGCTGTCCCGGTCTGGAGGGCTGCAGGTACGGACGATGAAGGAGGCGGGCATGGAGGAAGCTGTAGGAAACAACAGGGCTCCCAACAAATATACGCAGCACCCGCCCGCAAGGGCTTGGGTGGAACCCTCACATGCCCCCAAGGAAAAACCCTGAGAGAGGCTCTCCTGGCGACCTTTTTCAGGCCTTCTTTTGCGGGGTCTCAGCCGCCTGCGACCGACTGCAGTGCCATCGGCTGGGGCAGCCTGAGCACGTTGCCGGTGCCTGCCACCAGGCCATGCTCGCGCAGGTGGCGCATCACGCGCGAGAAGGTCTCGGGGGCGATGCCCAGCTGGGCGGCGATGAGCCGCTTGCGCTGGTGCAGGGTGACGCTCATGGCGCCGCCCGTGTCGGGTTCGGCGTTCTGCAGCAGCCATTGCGCGCAGCGGGCCTGGGCGTCCTGCGCGAGGCGGCTCACGGCCAGGCCCGACTGCTGCAGGTAGCCCGTGGCCAGGTTGCGCAGCAGGGCCTGCGCGGCGGGCGGCAGCTCGGCGCAATGGCTGCGAAAGGCCTCCACCGGCACATGGCGCAGGTGCACCGGGGTCTGGGCCACCATGTCCATGGCACAGGGTTCGCCCAGCAGCGCCGATGCAGCGTCGAGCCAGAAGGGGGCTTCCACCACGCCGAGCTGGTGGCGCATCTGCCCGTGCTCGCAGATCCCCAGCAGCACCCGCCCACGCTCCAGGTGGGCCACGGTGGCCAGGGTCTGGTGGCGGTGCCTGAGCATGTCACCGGCCGCAGCCATCTGGACCTGGGCCGGCAGGGAGAAAAGGGATGAGGGCAGCATGGACCGAACTGTGCCGCGCGTGGCTGGCGGGCGCATTGAGCAAGATCAAACCGGTGCCACGCGCACGGCCCTGCGCGGTGTCCGCTTTCTGTAAGCACTTGTTCGGCCAGGGGCATGGAACTTGCGAACCCGGTCGGCTGGTTCCGCCCGTGCACCAAGGTGCGGCATGCGGCGGGCACCAGAGCCCCGCGCCGGACCTCCGGCCATTTCCTCACCCCAGGAGTACACAATGAAAACAAACCTGATTGCCCTCTCGCTCGGCGGCGCGCTGCTGTGCGCCAGCGCGGCCACCCAGGCGCAGAGTTCCGTCCAGCTGATGGGCCTGACCGACGTGTTCGTCGGCTCGCTGCGCAACGCCGGCGATGCCGGCCGCGCCACCGTGCTCAACAGCGGTGGCATGACCACCTCGTGGTTCGGCGTCAAGGGCACCGAAGACCTCGGCGGCGGCCTCAAGGCCAACTTCGCACTGACCTCGTTCATCAAGGTGGACAGCGGCGTACAGGGCCGCTTCGTGAACGACACCTTCTTCTCGCGCGATGCCAACGTGGGCCTGTCGGGAGGCTTCGGCACGGTGACCGTGGGCCGCGGCCTGGCGCCCAACTTTCTGCCCTCGATCCTGTCGAACCCCATGGGCGATTCGTTCACCTTCGCGCCCCTGATCCTGCACATGAACGTGCCGCTGTTCAACGGCACGGGCTGGACGGCGACCACGCCTTCGGACACGGGCTGGTCCAACGAGATCATCTACAGCACGCCCAGCCTGGGTGGGCTCACGCTCAATGCCCACTACCAGGTGGGCGAGATCGCGAATGACAACGGCAAGAAGAACATCGGCCTGAACGCGCTGTACTTCAACGGCCCGCTGACCCTGACCGGCTTCTACGAGCGCGACCAGGTCAGCAACCCCGCCGTGCCCAACACCTACCTGGGCACCACCAAGAGCGACTGGATGCTCGGCGGCGCCTACGACTTCAGCGTGGTCAAGGCCTTTGCCAGCTACGGCCAGGCCAAGGCCGACAACAGCGCCAACAAGGCCAAAACGGCACAGCTGGGCGTATCCGTGCCAGTGTTCGGCACCGGCAAGGTGCTGGCCTCGTGGGCCCAGACCGAGCTGTCGGCCACCGACGTCTCGCGCAAGACCTTCACGCTGGGGTATGACCACTTCCTGTCCAAGCGCACCGATGTGTATGCCATGCTGATGAACGACCGCATCACGGCGCGCACCACCGGCAACAGCTTCGGCCTGGGCGTCCGCCACAGATTTTGACGCCAAGGCCGCGCAAGCGGCCTGGCGAGCTACAACACCAGGATCGCCCGAAAGTCGTTGACGTTGGTGTGCGTGGGCCCGGTGACCAGCAGGTCGCCCAGGGCCGCGAAGTAGCCCCAGGCGTCGTTGCGCTGCAGGGCGTCGTTGATGTCGGCGCCCGATGCATGGGCGCGGTACAAGGTGTCGGGCCCGACGAAGGCACCCGCGTTGTTCTCCACGCCGTCGATGCCGTCGGTATCGGCAGCCAGCGCCCAGACCGACGGCTCGCCTTGCAGCGCCTTGGACAGCCCCAGGCAGAACTCGCCGGCGCGGCCGCCGCGGCCGCGCGGGGCGTCGGGTGCACGCGGGCGCACCGTGACCGTGGTTTCGCCACCGGAGAGGATGACGCAGGGCTTGGTGAACGGCTGGCCATGGCGCGCCACCGAGCGCGCCATGGCCGCGTGCACCTTGCCCACGTCGCGCGACTCGCCCTCGATCTCGTCCGAGAGGATGACGGCGTCCACGCCTGCCGCGCGCGCCGCCGCGGCCGCGGCCTCCAGCGCCTGCCAGGGCGTGGCCACCAGGTGCACGGCATGGCCTTCGAATACGGCGTCGCCGGGCTTGGGCGTTTCCAGCGCACCCTCGCGCAGCGCCTGCAGGGTCTGGTGCGGAACCTCGATGCCGTAGCGCACCAGGATGGCCAGCGCCTCGGCGCAGGTGGTGGCATCGGGCACGGTCGGGCCGCTGGCAATGACCGAGGGGTCGTCGCCCGGCACGTCGCTGATGGTCAGCGTGACCACGCGCGCCGGCGCACAGGCCGCCGCCAGCCGCCCGCCCTTGATGCGCGAGAGGTGCTTGCGCACGCAGTTCATCTCGGCGATGTCGGCCCCGCTCTCGAGCAGCGCGCGGTTGATGCGCTGCTTGTCCTCCAGGGTCAGCCCCTCGCCCGGCAGGGTGAGCAGCGAGGAGCCCCCGCCCGAGATCAGGCACAGCACCAGGTCGTCGGCCGTGAGGCCTTGGGTCAGGTCCAGCAGGCGCTGCGCCGCGGCCTCGCCGGCGGCATCGGGCACGGGGTGCGCGGCCTCGATTACCTCGATGCGCTGCACCAGGCCTTCGGGCCGGGGCGGGGTGTGGCCGTAGCGCGTGACGACCAGGCCCGACAGCGGCGCGCCGTGCGGCCACAGGGCTTCGAGCGCCTGGGCCATCGCCCCTGCGCCCTTGCCGCCCCCCAGCACCAGGGTGCGCCCTCGCGGCGGCGCGGGCAGCCAGGCGCGCATGCCGTGCAAGGGCTGGGCGCTGCGCACGGCAACGTCGAACAGGCCCCGCAGAAAGCCGCGGGGATCGGTGTGGAAATCGGGCAACGCGCCGGCCGGGGAAGAAGAGATTTCAGACATGGTGCCCATTGTGCGTGGCCTCGGGCAGACAGGTGGAAACCCGAACCCCTGTAACGCATCTGTCACGAGCGGCCGGTATGGTCAGCCCCCTAGAAGTGACAAATTGCAACCATGGCGCATCCCAAGCAAGAACGTCTCGACCGCATGCTGGCGCTGCTGTCGCCTGCGGCGCGGCTGGGATCAGGGCCGCTGGCGCGGCTCATGCGCGAAGGGGGCCTGCACTGCGTCTTCCAGCCGCTGGGTGACCTGCGCGAAGGCAGCATCTTTGCGCATGAGGCACTGATCCGCGGCCCCGAGGGCACGGCCCTGCACACGCCTGACCTGCTGCTGGAGACCGCCCGGCGCGAGCGCCTGCTGCAGGACTTCGAACTCGTGTGCGTGTTCACCGCCCTCTCGAACTGGGCCGACCACGGCGCGCCCGGCCGGCTGTTCGTGAACATCAGCGCCGATGCGCTGGTGCATGCCGTGGCCCTGTGCGGCGAGCGCCGCCTGGGCGAGACGGTGCGCGCCTTTGGCGTGAGCGCGCGCATGCTGGTGTTCGAGATCACCGAGCACGAGCGCGTGACCGACATGCCCGCGCTGCGCGAGGCCATCCGCGAGGTGCATGCCTGCGGCGCGCGCCTGGCGCTCGACGATTTCGGCGACGGGCGCTCCAGCCTGCGACTGTGGTCCGAGGTCAAGCCCGACTTCGTGAAGATCGACCGCTACTTCATCCACGACATCAGCGAACACCCCGAGAACCTGCAGATGCTGCAGGCCATCAAGGGCATTGCCGACGTGTTCGGCACCACGCTGATCGCCGAGGGCATCGAGACGCGCGACGACCTGCGGGCGCTGCGCGACCTGGCCATCCCCTACGGCCAGGGCTGGGTGCTGGGGCGCCCCGCGCGCACCCCGCGCGAGGCCATCGACGGCCCGGCGCTCGACGTGCTGCAGGACCGCCGCGTGGCCGTGCTGCCCCACCTGGGCCAGACCGCGCGCCCAGGCATCCTGCGCAGCCTGATGGTGCTGCAGGCGCCCACGGTGGCGCCCTCCAGCAGCAACGACGAGGTGGCCGCCCTGCTGCAGGGGCGCACCGACCTGCACGCACTGGCCGTGGTGGATGGCCAGCGCCCGGTGGCGCTGATCAACCGCCAGCAGTTCATGAACCACTACGCCACGCTGTACTTTCGCGAGGTGCATGGGCGCAAGCCCTGCGTCGGCTTTGCCAACAACACGCCGCGCGTGGTGGAGCTCGACTGCGACGTGGACCAGCTCGTGGGCATCCTCACCTCGCAGGACCAGCGCTACCTGAGCGACGGCTACATCGTCACCGATAACGGCCGCTACGTGGGCCTGGGCACGGGTGACCAACTGGTGCGCGCGGTGACCGAGACGCGCATCGAGGCTGCGCGCCACGCCAACCCGCTGACCTTCCTGCCCGGCAACATCCCCATCAGCATGCACATGCAGCGCCTGCTGGAGAGCGGCACCGAGTTCGTCGCCTGCTATGCGGACCTGAACAACTTCAAGCCCTTCAACGACCACTACGGCTACTGGCGTGGCGACCAGATGATCCGCCTGGTGGCGCGCCTGGCCACCACGCACTGCGACGCGCGCCGCGACTTCGTGGGCCATGTGGGGGGCGATGATTTCATGCTCATCTTCCAGAGCAGCAACTGGCTGCAGCGCTGCAAGCACATCGTGGACGAGTTCGCGCGCGAGGCGCTCACCCTGTTCGACGACGGCGCGCGCGCCATGGGCGGCATCCACTCGGAAGACCGGCACGGCGTGCGCCGCTTCTTCCCCTGCACCACGCTGGCCATCGGCGCGGTGCGCATCCAGCCCGGCGTGTACCGCCATGCCGAGGAGGTGGCCAACCTGGCCGCCGTGGCCAAGCACGAGGCCAAGCTGGCCTCCACCGGCGTGGTGCTGCACGGCGGCGAGCTGCCCGGGCCGCCGCACAACGCGCTGCGCGCGCTGCAAAGCGTGCTGGCCGCCTGATGGTCCAGCGCTGCCCCAGGCAGCGCGTCGATCAGGGCGTCTTCGCGCCGTCCTGGAACCAGCGGCCGATGAGGGCGCGCTCGGCGTCCGTCATCTGCGTGGCGTTGTTCATGGGCATGAGCTTTTGCACCACGGCCTGCTGGTAGACCGCCTGGGCGTGCTGCTTGACCAGGGCCGGCGAATCCAGGCGCAGGTTCTTCATCTGCACCTGGGCGCCATGGCACAGGTAGCAGCGCTGCTCCAGCACCGTCTGCACGGCGGCGAATTCGCCACCGGTGCCCGCCGCGGCGGGTGCGGCGGCAGCCGGGGCCGTGGCCGCTGCGGCCTGGGCCGCCGCGGAAGCGGCAGGGGCCGCAGGGGCAGCAGCAACAGCCGCCGCCGGCTTGGCCGCGGCGACGGGTGCCGGTGCTGGTGGGGCCGGCCGCATCCAGACAATGGCGCCCAGCAGGGCCGCCACGCCCACCAGGGCATAGGGCAGCGGATTGGGGTTGCGGCCGAGCTTGTAGCCGTGGCGCATCACGAAGAACTGGCGGATGGCGGCGCCCGCGAACATCATGACGATCAGCACCAGCCAGTTCTGCGCGTGACTCCAGAGGAAGCTGTAGTGGTTGCTCAGCATCGCGAAGATCACCGGCAGCGTGAAGTAGGTGTTGTGCACGCTGCGCTGCTTGCCGCGCTTGCCGTGGATCGGGTCCACCTTCTGCCCCGTGCGGATCTGGCGCACCACGGTGCGCTGGCCGGGGATGATCCAGAAGAACACGTTGGCGCTCATCGAGGTGGCGATCATCGCGCCCACCAGCAGGAAGGCCGCGCGCCCGGCAAACAGGTGGCAGGCCAGCCACGAGGCGATGCACACCAGCACCAGCACCAGGCCGCCGACGATGGCGTCGCCGTTCTTCTTTTGCCCGAAGATGCGGCAGATGCCGTCGTACAGCAGCCAGAACACGACCAGGAAGGCCAGCGCCGCGCCGATGGCTGCGGGCGGCGCCCAGTCCATGCGCGACTTGTCGATCAGGTAGGTGCCGGCGCTCCACAGGTAGGACAGGGTGAACAGCGCAAAGCCGCTGAGCCAGGTGCTGTAGCTCTCCCAGTAGAACCAGTGCAGGTGCTTGGGCAGCTCGGGCGGGGAGACGGCGAACTTGACCGGGTGGTAGAAGCCGCCGCCGTGCACGGCCCAGAGCTCGCCGCTCACGCCCTGCTTCTTCAGGTCTTCGTCCTCTGGCGGCGTGAGGCTGCTGTCCAGAAAGACGAAGTAAAACGACGAGCCAACCCAGGCGATGGCGGTGATGACGTGGACCCAGCGCAGCAGCAGGTTGGCCCAGTCGAGAAGGTAGTGTTCCATTTTTTTCTCAACCTTGGCGGCGTGGGGGGGCACACCGCCTGAACAACCTGCTCACCACTGCGGGCGCTCTGAGCAGAACAGGGGGTCGCGCACCATGGCAAACCAAGCTTGCCGGGGCACCGCTGCGACCCATGGGACCGATGCCGCAACGGCCATCCAGCTCCCGGGTGAAAGTGTATGCAAAAACTGTTCTCAATTCCAGTCCGTAGAGAAACAATCAGGCCTGGGAATACCCTTGAAGCGGATTTGCGACAGCCTGGACTGCCGCCACTGATTGCAAGAGTTGTGCCGCCACGGCCACGGCAATCACCTCGGGCTCCTTGCCCGGGATGCCCGGCACGCCGATGGGGCAGGTCACATGGGCCAGCTCGCGCGCGCTGAAGCCGCGTGCCGTGAGCCGGCTGGTGAAGGTGGCCCACTTGGTCTTGCTGCCAATGAGCCCGATGAAGGGCAGATCGCCCTGCTCGCGCTGGCGCCTGAGGCAGGCGGCCACCACGTCCAGGTCCTCGGCATGGCTGAAGCTCATGATGAGCACGCGCGATCCCGCCGCCAGCGTGGGCACGGCCATCTGCACCGGCTCGGAATGCTCGCAGTGCACATTGGGCGGCGGCGCGTCCGGAAAAATCCCGTCGCGGCTGTCGATCCAGGTCAGCGCAAAGGGCAGCGGCGCCAGCACGCGCGCCAAGGCATGGCCCACATGGCCGCCGCCGAACAGCGCCACCGGGTGCAGGTCGGCCGTAAGGCGCCGGGCCAGGGCCGGGGCGTCCTGCGCGGCCAGGCGCTCGAATTCGAGGTACACCACGCCGCCGCAGCACTGGCCCAGGGCCGGGCCCAGGGCAAAGCGCATCGGCGCCGGGTCGTTCGCGGCGCCAGGGTCTGCCAGGCGGCGGCGCGCCTCGGCAATGGCCTGGTGCTCCAGGTGGCCACCGCCGACGGTGCCCACCAACCTGTGTGCGAACACGGCCATCCACGCGCCCGATTCACGCGGGACGGAGCCTTGGGTAGACTCCACGCTCACCAGACATGCCGGTTCGGCCGCAAGGCCCTCCAGCAACAAACGCAAGTTCTCCACTGCCGCCGTCCTTTCGTTACACCCGCCCACCATGCCCGATACCCCGCCAAATCACCGTCCCGGCAAAGGCCGCCACTGGCTGCTGGCAGGCATCATGGCCGCTGGTGCCGCCCTGGTCGCTGCCTGCAAGTCTGCGCCAGAACCCGCAGCCGCGCCAGCCACGCCAGAGACCCGCCCTCCTACCAGTACCGACATCCAGGGTGTCAAGGGCCCCGTGCCGGCCAGCGCCGGCTCGGCCCGCCCCTCGGCAGCCGCCACGCCCCGCGCCTACCGGCAGGACGGCGCCACCCACCTCTATGGCCTGAACGCCGAGCGCATCTTCAAGGGCAAGCTGCCCCCGCAGCTGTACGCCATCGGCGTGATCGAGGTGGACATCGACCGCACCGGCAAGGTCACGCGCGTGAACTGGCTGCGCGCCCCGCGCCATGCGCCCGAGGTGGTCAAGGAGATCGAGCGCACCGTGCGTGCCGCGGCCCCCTACCCGGTGCCCACGCGCCTGGGCAAGGTGACCTACACCGAGACCTGGCTGTGGGACAAGAGCGGCAAGTTCCAACTCGATACCCTCACCGAAGGTCAGCTCTGAGAGCCTTCAAGAACCGCGGTAGGTGGAGTAGCTCCACGGGCTCACCAGCAGCGGCACGTGGTAGTGCTGGTCTTCGTGTGCAACGCCGAAGTCCAGGCTCACCTGGTTCAGGAAGTTCGGCTCGGGCAATTGCACGCCCTTGGCCTTGAAATACCCCGCCACGTCAAAGCGCAGCCGGTAGGTGCCGGCGCGCAGGCTGGCGTTGTCGAACAGCGGTGCATCGGTGCGGCCGTCGTGGTTGAGCACCAGGCGCTGCAGCAGCGTGGCGGCGTCGCCGTGGGTGGAATACAGGGCGACTTCCATGCCGGCCGCGGGGCAGCCATTCATGGTGTCCAGAACATGCGTGCTCAAGCCCATAGGGATTCTCCTGAAGGATGGGGATAGGAAAAATGCAATCTGTAGACCAAAAGTGTATACACTTTTCGCCAATCCTCCTATCATGTCGCCATGGAATCTTCATCCACCAGTGCCATCGTCGAGGCGTTGACCCGCGCCATCGTTGAACACCGCCTGCAGCCCGGCACCAAGCTGGCCGAGCAGAAGCTTGCCGACCACTTCGGCGTCTCGCGCACGCTGGTGCGCCAGGCGCTGTTCCAGATGGCGCAAAACAAACTGGTCACGCTGGAGCCCGCGCGCGGCGCCTTTGTCTCCACCCCCTCGGTGGAAGAGGCGCGCCAGGTGTTCGCCGTGCGCCGCATGCTCGAGACCGAGATGACCCGCGCCTTCGTGCGCAGCGTCACGCCGGCCAAGATCAAGGCCTTGCGCGCCCACGTGGCCAGCGAGAAGGCCGCCATGGGCACGGCCGACGCCAGCAGCCGCACCGAGCTCTTGGGCGACTTCCACGTGCGCATGGCCGAGCTCATGGGCAACGAGGTGCTGGCCCACCTGCTGGGCGACCTGATCTCGCGCTGCGCGCTGATCACGCTGATGTACCAGTCGGCCAGTGCCGCAGAACATTCGCACGAGGAACACGGCGAGATCGTCACCGCGCTGGCCGCGCGCGACGAGGACCAGGCCGTGGCCCTCATGCAGTCGCACCTCGAGCATGTCGAGGCCAGCCTCACCTTCGACCGCAAGCGCCCTGCCAGCGACCTGGCCATGGCGCTCGCCCCCGTGACCTCCGTTTCGTGAGCAGACACACCATGATCTACGACTCCACCCACCCCTACCCCCGCGACCTCGTCGGCTACGGCCCCAACCCGCCCCATGCCCAGTGGCCCGGCCAGGCACGCATTGCCGTGCAGTTCGTGCTCAACTACGAAGAGGGCGGCGAAAACGCCACCCTGCACGGCGACGCGGGCTCGGAGCAGTTCCTCTCGGAAATGTTCAACCCCGCCAGCTACCCCGAGCGGCACATGAGCATGGAGGGCATCTACGAATACGGCTCGCGTGCCGGCGTGTGGCGCATCCTGCGCGAATTCGACAAGCGCCAGCTGCCGCTCACCGTGTTCGGCGTATCGACGGCGCTGCAGCGCCACCCCGAGCTGACCCAGGCCTTCGTGCAGGCCGGCCACGAGATCGCCTGCCACGGCCTCAAGTGGATCCACTACCAGCACATCCCCGAAGAGGTGGAGCGCGCCCACATGGCCGAGGCCATGGCCATCATCGAGCGCATGACAGGCCAGCGCGCGACCGGCTGGTACACCGGGCGCGACAGCCCCAACACCCACCGCCTGGTGGCCGACTTCGGCGGCTTCGAGTACGACAGCGACTACTACGGCGACGACCTGCCCTTCTGGATGAAGGTGCAGCGCAGCGACGGCAGCGTGGCGCCCCAGCTCATCGTGCCCTACACGCTGGACTGCAACGACATGCGCTTTGCCCTGCCCCAGGGTTATTCGCACGCCGACCCGTTCTTCCAGTACCTCAAGGACACCTTCGACGCCCTGTACGCCGAAGGCGACCCCGACGGCGACAACGCGCCCAAGATGATGAGCATCGGCATGCACTGCCGCCTGCTCGGCCGCCCCGGCCGCATCACGGCGCTGCAGCGCTTCCTGGACCACATCGCCCAGCACGACAAGGTGTGGGTGGCGCGCCGCGTGGACATCGCGCGCCACTGGGCCCAGGTGCATCCCTTCAACGACACCACCGTCACCAGCAAGGCCTGACCACCATGGCACTCACCCTTGACCAACTCAACGCGGCCACCCCGGCCGAGGCCCTGCAGTGGCTGGACGGCGTGTACGAGCACTCGCCCTGGATCGCAGAGCAGGCGCTGGCCCAGCGCCCCTTCCGCTCGCTGGCGCACCTGCGCCACGCCCTGGCCCAGGCCGTGCGCACCGCGCCGCAGGATGCGCAGCTGGCGCTGATCCGCGCCCACCCGGAACTGGCCGGCAAGGCCATGGTGGCCAACAGCCTCACGGCCGAGTCGACCAACGAGCAGAGCAAGGCCGGCCTGGCCCAGTGCACGCCCGAGGAGTTCGCGCGCATCCAGAAGCTCAATGCGGACTACAACGCGCGCTTTGGCTTCCCCTTCATCCTGGCGGTGCGCGGGCCGCGCGGCGCGGGCCTGCCACGCCAGGAGATCATCGCCACCTTTGCGCGCCGGCTGGACAACCACCCCGACTTCGAGCGCGCCGAGGCGCTGCGCAACATCCACCGCATTGCCGAGATCCGCCTGAACGACAAGTTCGACGCCGAGCCCGTGCTGGGCAACGACGTGTGGGACTGGCAGGAGAACCTGGCCCAGCACTCGGACCCCGGTTTTGCCGAAAAGGGCCAGCTCACCGTCACCTACCTCACCGACGCACACCGCGCCTGCGCCCAGCGCATCAGCCACTGGATGCGCGACTGCGGCTTCGACGAGGTCGAAGTGGACGCCGTGGGCAACGTGGTGGGCCGCTACCACCCTGCCGCTGGCGCCGCACAAGGCAAGTACCTGATGACCGGATCGCACTACGACACGGTGCGCAACGGCGGCAAGTACGACGGGCGGCTGGGCATCTTCGTGCCCATGGCCTGCGTGCGCGAGCTGCACCGCGCCGGCAAGCGCCTGCCCTTCGGCATCGAGGTCATTGGCTTTGCCGAAGAAGAAGGCCAGCGCTACAAGGCCACCTTCCTCGGGTCGGGCGCGCTCATCGGCCATTTCAACAACGCCTGGCTGGACCAGAAGGACGCCGACGGTGTGACCATGCGCGAGGCCATGCAGCATGCCGGCCTGTGCATCGACGACATCCCCAAGCTGCAACGCGACGCCGCGCAGTACCTGGGCTTCATCGAGGTGCACATCGAACAGGGCCCGGTGCTCAACGAGCTGGACCTACCGCTGGGCGTGGTCACCTCCATCAATGGCGGCGTGCGCTACATCGGCGAGATGATCGGCATGGCCAGCCATGCCGGCACCACCCCCATGGACCGCCGCCGCGACGCCGCCGTGGCCGTGGCCGAGCTGGCCCTGTACATCGAGCAGCGCGCCGCCAAGGACGGCGACTCGGTGGGCACCATCGGCCTGCTGAACGTGCCTGGCGGCTCCATCAACGTGGTGCCCGGCCGCTGCCAGTTCAGCCTGGACCTGCGCGCCCCCAACGACCCGCAGCGCGACGCGCTGGCCCGCGACGTGCTCGACGAGCTGGCCCGCATCGCCGCACGGCGCGGCATGCGCTACACGCTGGAAGAATCCATGCGCGCCGCCGCCGCCCCCAGCTCACCCGCCTGGCTGCACCGCTGGGAACGCGCCGTCGACGCCCTGGGCGTACCCGTGTTCCGCATGCCCAGCGGCGCCGGGCACGATGCGATGAAGCTGCACGAGATCATGCCGCAGGCCATGCTCTTCGTGCGCGGCCTGAACGCCGGCATCAGCCACAACCCGCTCGAATCCACCACCAACAACGACATGCAGCTGGCCGTGGACGCCTTCACGCACGTGCTGCAACAGCTCTCCGAGGAAACCCCCGCATGACCACCACCCCAACGACCGACTACGCCGCACTGGATGCGTGGATCGACCAGCACTTCGACGAGGAAGTGCAGTTTCTGCAGGCGCTGGTGCGCGTGCCCACCGACACGCCCCCGGGCAACAACGCGCCCCACGCCGAGCGCACGGCAGAGCTGCTCCGTGACTTTGGCTACGAGGCCGAAAAGCACGCCGTGCCCGCCGCCGACGTGCAGGCCTACGGCATGGAGTCGATCACCAACCTGATCGTGCGCCGCAAGTACGGCAGCGAAGGCAAGGGCCCGACCATCGCCCTGAACGCCCACGGCGATGTGGTGCCCCCCGGCGAAGGCTGGACGCACGACCCCTACGGCGCCGAGATCGTGGACGGCAAGATGTACGGCCGCGCCACCGCCGTGAGCAAGAGCGATTTCGCCAGCTTCACCTTTGCGCTGCGTGCTCTCGAAGCCGTGGCCCAGCCTGCCCAGGGCGCGGTGGAACTGCACTTCACCTACGACGAAGAGTTTGGCGGCGAACTCGGCCCCGGCTGGCTGCTGCAAAAGGGCCTGACCAAGCCGGACCTGATGATCGCGGCCGGCTTCTCGTACGAGGTGGTCACCGCCCACAACGGCTGCCTGCAGATGGAAGTGACGGTGCACGGCAAGATGGCGCACGCCGCCGTGCCCCACACCGGCGTGGACGCGCTGCAGGGCGCCGTGCACATCCTGAACGCGCTGTACGCGCAGAACCAGGAGTACTTGAAGGTCACCTCCAACGTGGCCGGCATCAAGCACCCCTACCTGAACGTGGGCCGTATCGAGGGCGGCACCAACACCAACGTGGTGCCCGGCAAGGTGAGCTTCAAGCTCGACCGCCGCATGATCCCCGAGGAGAACCCGGTGGAGGTGGAAGCCGCTATCCGCCGCGTGATCGAGACCGCTGCAGGCGAGCGCGCCGGCATCTCGGTGGAAATCCGCCGCCTGCTGCTGGCCAACGCCATGACACCGCTGGCCGGCAACAAGCCGCTGGTCGATGCCATCCAGAAGCACGCGCAAGAGTTGCTGGGCGAGCCCGTGCCCGCCCTGGGCACGCCCCTGTACACCGACGTGCGCCTGTACGTGGAGCGCGGCATTCCCGGCGTGATCTACGGCGCCGGCCCGCGCACCGTGCTCGAATCGCATGCCAAGCGCGCCGACGAGCGCCTGGACCTGGAAGATCTGCGCCGTGCGACCAAGGTGATCGCACGCACGTTGAAGGACCTGTTGGCGTAAGCCAGCCCCCTCGGGGCTGGGCGCGCTACACACGCCCGGCCCCGTAGCCGCCCCGCCCACACCAAGCGGTAGACCGGTGGCGAACGTCCATCCCTTGGTGGACGGACTGGATGGCAAGGCGCCACGCCCCGTGGCACCATCAGATTGCACCCCCGTGAACCTTTTTTCCGGTCCGCAACACCCCTAGAGTCATGGGCTTGCACCCACTCGTCCTGCCCTTCAGGACTGCGCAGCCATGACCTCATCCCCGACCGATTTCACCCGACCCGCAACCGGCGGGAGCGCCTGCCGGCGGGGGATGACGCGCGCGCATGGGGCGCATACCCAATCGGCATGACCCGGTGATTACGCGCAGCCCGGGCCACCCCTACACTTACCCTGGGCCCCTTTCGCGTGCCGATTCGCGGGCCTGACTTCCAAAATCCTACAAAGCAATAACCAAGGAGCACCTACCAATGAGCATCCGCCACACCTTGCTGGCCAGCAGCGTCGCACTGGCCCTGGCCAGCCTGACCGCCTGCAGCAGCACCCCGACGGCCGTAACTGCCGTCCCGGCATCCGCGCCGGCAGTACAGCAGACGGCAGCGGCCCAGGCCGCCAGCGCCGCCTATGACTTCGACATGGACGTGTTCCACCCCGTGGTGGCGCGCAACGGCATGGTCGCCACCGAACAGGAACTGGCCTCGCAGATCGGCCTCGACATCCTGAAGGCCGGCGGCAACGCGGTGGACGCGGCCGTGGGCATCGGCTTTGCGCTGGCCGTGGCCCTGCCCAATGCGGGCAACCTGGGCGGCGGCGGCTTCATGATGGTGCACGACGCCAAGACCGGCAAGAGCGTGGCCCTGGACTTCCGCGAAGTGGCGCCCATCAAGGCCACGCGCGACATGTACCTGGACGACAAGGGCAACGTGGTGGACGGCAAGTCGCTGTTCACCCACTACGCCGTGGGCGTGCCCGGCACCGTGGCCGGCATGGAGCATGCGCTCAAGACCTGGGGCACCTTGCCGCTGTCGCGCGTGATCGCCCCGGCCATCGAGCTGGCAGACCGGGGCTTCCCCGTGAGCGAAACCCTGGCCAAGATCCTGCAGCAGGAAAAGAAGAACATGGGCAAATGGCCCGCCACCCAGGCCATCTTCTGGAAGAACGGCGAGCCCCTGAAGGTGGGCGACCCGCTGGTGCAAAAAGACCTGGCCCAGTCCATGCGCCTGATCGGCCAGCAAGGCGCCAAGGCGTTCTACGAAGGCGAGATCGCCCAGAAGATCGCAGCCGAGATGGCACCGCACGCCGGCGCCCTCAGCCTACAGGACCTGCGCGAGTACAAGGTGGCCGAGCGCGTGCCCACGCGCGGCACCTACCGCGGCTATGAGATCGTGACCATGCCGCCACCCTCTTCCGGCGGCCCGCACCTGGTGCAGATTTTGAACATGCTGGAGCCCCTGCCCCTGGCCCAGTGGGGCCCCAACAGCGCCCAGACCATCCACTACATGGCCGAGAGCATGAAGCTGGCGTACGCCGACCGCGCCGAGTACCTGGGCGACCCGGACTTCGTGAAGATCCCGCTCAAGGGCCTGACCTCCAAGCGCTACGCCGAGTCGCTGGCCAAGGGCATCGACGGCAACACCGCGCGCACGGGCAAGAGCATCAAGCCCGGCCAGCCCCAGCCGTACGAGAGCGACCAGACCACCCACTACTCCGTGGTGGACAAAGCCGGCAACGCCGTGGCCGTGACCTACACGCTGAACACCAACTTCGGCAGCGGCATCGTCGCCAAGGGCACGGGCATCTTGCTCAACAACGAGATGGACGACTTCTCGGCCAAGCCCGGCGTGGCCAATGCCTACGGCCTGGTCGGCGGCGACGCCAACGCAGTCGCAGCCAAGAAGCGCCCCCTGTCGTCGATGACGCCCACCCTGGTGCTCAAGGACGGCAGGCCCACCCTGGTGACCGGCAGCCCCGGCGGCGCGCGCATCATCACCACGGTGCTGCAGACCGTGGTGAACACGATTGATTTCGGCATGAACCCCGCTGAAGCCGCTGCTGCACCGCGCGTGCACCACCAGTGGACGCCGGATGAGCTGCGCGTGGAAAAGGGCCTGTCGCCCGACACCCTGGCCCTGCTCAAGCAACGTGGCCACAACATCGCGGTGAAGCCTTCGATGGGGCGCACGCAGACGATTCAGCTGCGCGGTGGCGCGCTGTATGGGTACTCGGATCCGCGCAATCCGGATGGGAAGACGTTGGGGTATTGAGTGATCGATGGGTGGGCCTGCGTGGCAGGCCTACCGACCAGCAAAGGCCGCGCCCCTCACGGGGCGCGGCCTTTTTGTCGACGTTTCACGGCTCAACCCAACACCTGCCCGGGGTACACCGCCCCGATGGCCGGGGTGCCAACACAGCATCGCAGTGCCTGCGCTATAGTGATCCAGCACATCGGCGGGCCTCCTCACCCACCGACACGGCCCTCTACATCTGAAGAGCATGCACCGCGCCGCCTGGCCCCCTCTCTGACATCTTTTGAATGATGTTCCGCCTGATCCCAGTGCGTCTATGACGTGCGGGAGTGGCTGCATATCAATGCCCCCGGCAAGCCCCTTGCCGCGGGCGGTCGTTTTTCGCCCGGTCATTCCATCGAACGACCGGCGAACCGCAAACCCAAAATACTGTCAGGTCAACACATGCAATTCTTCAATGTGATGATGGCGTACGCCATCCCTCTTGTCCCCCGCTTTCTGGTCCAGCGCATATCGCGCCGTTACATCGCCGGCGCGGACCTCACCCAAGCCGTCGCCCGCATCCGGCAGCTGAACGCACAGGGCTTTCCGGTCACCGTGGATGATCTTGGGGAGCTGGTCATCACGCCCGGTCACGCCGATGCGATGGTCGACGAGTACGAACAGGTGCTGCAGGCCATTGATCGAGAGCAGCTGCAAGCCACCATCTCCGTCAAACCATCCGCCGTGGGCTTGCTTCTGGATGCAAAGGCCTGCGGCGAGCGGCTTGAGCAGCTGTTAGCCTCTGCAGCAGCCCACGCCACAAGCATCTGCCTGGACATGGAGGACGCCTCGTGTACGCAGGCCGAAATCGACCTCTTCGGCAGCCTTGCCCAGTGCCACCGCAATGTGCACTTGGCGGTGCAAGCCTACCTTCGGCGAACGCACCGGGACATGGAGTTCCTGCTGGGGCTGAGAGCCACCATGCGGATCTGCAAAGGCATCTATGTCGAGCAGCCCGACCACTTGGTCGATGGCGCGCTGAGCAACCGAACCGCGATCAATCCGCACTTCCTCGCGCACGTCTCCCGGTGCTTCGAAGCTGGCACCTTCGTCGCAGTTGCCACCCATGATGCAGCGCTTATCCAGGAGGTCGTCCACCTCGCCAGGAGAACGAAGATCAGTGCAACCGCGTTTGAATTCCAGATGCTCCTGGGCGTCTGCGAGCCACTGCGCGACCAGTTGCGCACGATGGGGTTCACCGTGAGGATCTATGTTCCCTACGGAAAGGACTGGTACGGCTACAGCACGCGCCGGATCAAAGAGAACCCGCAAATCGTCGGACACCTGGCTCGTGCGTTGATGGGGTACTGACAGCCCTCTCGAAGTTCCGCAGGGGCTGGTAGTGCATGAGGATGTACTCCAGTCCCTGCGCGCCATCACGCGCCCATATCTGGGATAGATGTCCGCAGCATCCATGGCTCCAGGGGCGTAGCGCCTGGCTAATTCTTTCGGAGGCAAGCCATCCAGGAAATGGGACCACCTCGCGGACCTGCTCGGGCAGGTCTCGGCATGCGCCAAGGTGCGCAGCCAGTAACAGGCTGCCTGCAGCCCTGCATGTGGCATGTTTTCAAGGCCCATTGTTCAGCAATGCGGACGCCCGGTTTGAACCGGCATTGCAACGGCAGGCGCCAGGACAACGAGCAAGAGGTAGGCGTCGGCGCTCCCCATTTGCCGCGCACTGCGCTTTCGCATTCGTGCGCCGGCCCCCGGGCATACCCTCATACGCCCAAGCCCCAACTTGCCTACAGTTCTTGTATGCAAGATTTGCTTTCAAGACACAACTGAAGGAGACATGGGCATGCGGCGGTTTTTCAAATCCCTTTTTGGCCAGGTGGTGCTGGCCCTCATAGCCGGCGTGGTGGTGGGCTTGGTGTGGCCCGACACGGCCATTGCCCTCAAGCCCCTGGGCGATGGCTTCATCAAGCTGATCAAGATGCTGATCCCGCTGATCGTGTTCTGCGTGGTGGTGCATGGCATCGCGGGCACGGGGGACCTCAAGCGCGTGGGCCGGGTGGGGGTGAAGTCGCTGATCTACTTCGAGCTGGTGACCACCGTGGCGCTGGTGCTGGGGCTGGTGCTGGCCTTTGTGTTCCAGCCCGGCGTGGGCATGAACGTGGACCCCAAGGCGCTGGACCCCAAGGCCATGGGCGCCTATGTGGAGAACGCGGGCAAGCTCACGGGGGGCGGGTTCACGGACTTTCTGCTCAAGCTGATCCCGAACACGGCCGTGAGCGCGTTTGCCAATGGCGACGTGCTGCAGGTGCTGCTGTTCTCCATTGTGTTCGGCTGTGCGCTGGCGATGCTGGGTGAGCGCGGGGCGCGGGTCACGGTGCTGATCGAGGACCTGTCGCACGTGCTGTTCAAGACCATGGGCATCATCATCAAGCTGGCGCCGCTGGGCGTGCTGGGTGCCATTGCCTTCACGGTGGGCAAGTACGGCATCGGCTCACTCAAGCAGTTGGGCATGCTGGTGGTTCTGTTCTATGCAGCGGTGGTCATCTTCGTGGTGGTGGTGCTGGGCACCATCATGCGGGTGTCGGGTTTCAGCCTGTTCAAGCTGCTGCGCTACCTGCGCGAAGAGCTGGCGGTGGTGTTTGCCACCACCTCGTCGGACAGCGTGCTGCCGCAGATCATGGCCAAGCTCAAGCACATGGGCATCCGCGATTCGACAGTGGGGCTGGTGATCCCCACGGGCTATTCGTTCAACCTGGACGCGTTTTCGATCTACATCACGCTGGCGGCGGTGTTCATTGCCCAAGCCACCAATACGCCGATCTCGATGGCCGACCTGTTGACCATTCTGGCGATCTCGCTGGTCACGTCCAAGGGCGCACACGGGGTGCCGGGCTCGGCCATCGTGGTGCTGGCGGCCACGCTGCAGGCGATTCCGGCCATTCCGGCGATTGGCCTGGTGCTGGTGCTGTCGGTAGACTGGTTCATGGGCATTGCCCGGGCCCTGGGCAACCTGATCGGCAACTGCGTGGCCACGGTGGCGATTGCCGCGTGGGAGGGCGATATCGACCGCGAGCGCGCGCACGCGGTGCTGGACGGCAAGGCCGTGGAATCGCTGAAGGAGTGAGCGTGCAGCCGCATCGTTCACTGAACCGCCGGCTGCTGGTGCTCAAGGGTGCTGCAGCCACCGCCGGCCTGGGCTGGGGCGGCTCCGCCCTGGCACAGGGCACTGCAGCACCTGCGGACCAGCTGGAGCGCATCCTGCGCAGCAAGGTGCTGCGCGTGGCGGTGCCGCAGGATTTTCCGCCCTTTGGCTTCACGCGCAATGGCGTGTTCGATGGCTTTGACATTGCCGTGGCGCGCATGCTGGCGGCCGACCTGCGGGTGAGCCTGAAGACGCTGCCCGTGGCCAGCGGCGATCGCATGGCCGCGCTGCTGGAAGACCGGGTGGACATCATCATCGCCAGCCTGGGCAAGACGGCCGAGCGCGAGAAAGAGATCGACTTCTCCAGCGCCTACGCGCCCACCTACATCGGTGTGTTTGGCGACACCGCCGCGCCGGGTGGCACGGGCGATGCAGCGGCTGGCGC
>NZ_AKJX01000006.1 GCF_000276605.1 Acidovorax sp. CF316
GGAGGCTGCCGGCCACGCCACCCAGATCACCGTCGAGGTGGGCGTGGTGATCGACAGCCCCGCCCGCCGCAACGCCGCCGCTGCCGCCGAGCGCCAGCGCGTGGCCGAAGAGATCGTGATGAACGACCCCTATGTGCAGACGCTGCTGCGCGACCATGGCGCGAAAATCGTGCCGGGCAGCATCAAGCCCGCGTGAGGCGCCTTCACCGGTACCGATAGATAGACAGACAACAACCTCCAACCCAAGGACCACCACCATGTTCAACAAAGGACAACTCGCCGGCCTGATGAAGCAAGCCCAGGCCATGCAGGACAACCTGAAGAAGGCCCAGGACGAACTGGCCTTCATCGAAGTGGAAGGCGAATCCGGCGCCGGCCTCGTCAAGGTGCTCATGACCTGCAAGCACGACGTCAAGCGCATCACCATCGACCCCAGCCTGCTGGCCGAGGACAAGGACATGCTCGAAGACCTGGTGGCTGCTGCGTTCAACGCGGCCGTGCGCAAGGCCGAAGAGACTTCCAGCGAGAAGATGGGCAAGCTGACAGCCGGGATGCCAGGCCTCCCCGGCGGCATGAAACTTCCCTTTTGAGGGCTGGCTACCGAGCGGCCTTCATGCGTCGTTGGGCGGTGCTCGCAATCCTCACGTACAGGAAGTACGTTCCGGTTGCTGCGCTCCGTCCGCCTAGCCTGAAGACCGCTCGCTACGCCCTGGAGGGCGGGGTGTGAAGGCAGGGGCGGCGCTTCGTTCGCTTTGCTCACTGGCGCCTGGCAGAGTTCGTTTTTTTCAGGCACTTGCTGCTTACACTGGCCTATGGCTTCTTCTTCGTCCACCAACTCTCTTGACGTTCTGATCCAGGCGCTGCGGCGGCTGCCGGGGGTGGGGGTGAAGTCGGCTTCGCGCATGGCGTTCCATCTGTTGCAGCATGACCGCGAGGGGGCGCAGGCCTTGTCGCGGGCGCTGCAGGATGCGGCGGAATCGGTGCACCACTGCAGCCGCTGCCATACCTTCACCGAGGCCGAGGTGTGCAGCACCTGCCTGGACCCGGAGCGCGATGCCACGCGGCTGTGCGTGGTGGAGACGCCGGCGGACCAGTCGGCGCTGGAGCGCACCGGGGCCTTCAAGGGGTTGTATTTCGTGCTGATGGGGCGGCTCAGCCCGCTCGACGGCATCGGCCCCAAGGAGATCGGCCTGCACAAGCTCATGGACCGGGCCAGCGACGGCACGGTGCAGGAGGTGATCCTGGCGACCAATTTCAATGCCGAGGGCGAAGCGACGGCGCATGTGATCAGCGAGGCGCTCAAGGCCCGGGGCCTGCATGTCACGCGGCTGGCGCGCGGCGTGCCGGTGGGCAGCGAACTCGAGTACGTGGACCTGGGCACCATCGCCCATGCGCTGGTGGACCGGCGCTGATCGGCGGCAGCAGTGCAGCCCCAGCCTCCGGGGCCGCTTAGAATCCCTCCCCCCACTACTACTATCAATTCAATAGCTTGCCAGTCAGGACTGGCAGGCAATACCAAGAAAGTCAATTCCAATGAACTCCATGCACATGGCGCGCTTCACGGCGGCCTACTGGTGTGTGCTGGTGGCTGCATTGCTGCCCATGGTGTGCTCCTACATGGCCAAGAGCGGTGGGCTGGGCAAGTCCCGCAAGGAGGGCGGTTTCGACAACCGCGACCCGCGCGGCTGGCTGGCCCGGCAGACGGGCTGGCAGGCGCGCGCCAATGCGGCGCAGACCAACAGTTTCGAGGCGCTGCCGTTCTTCATCGGTGCCGTGGTCATTGCGCACCAGCTCGGCGCCGGCCAGACGCTGCTGGACCTGGCGGCCCTGCTGTGGGTGTTCCTGCGCATTTTCTACATCATGATGTATGTGTCGGACATGCCGACCGTGCGCAGTGCGCTGTGGTCGGGCGCCTTCCTGGTGAACGTTGGCATCCTGTTTCTCGGATACCGCTGATCGGCAGGACGCGGGCCCTTGTGGGCCCCGGTTTTCGGCCCTTGCCACTGTCACCTACGTATTAGTCCTCAGGGGTAGTCCCTGATGCCCGATGGGGCATGCTGAGGCACGATTGTTGCAGTGCAACAATGGGCGCTCCGCCTTTCTTTTTTCCATGCCACCACCCCTGCTCAGCCGCCGCGCATTTGGCGCCGTATCCGCCCTCTCGGCGGCTGCGGTGTTCGCGCCTGCCGTGCTCTCGCAGCAGGCGGCCGCCCCGGGGCTGGGCCGCGTCACCGTGGCCGTGGGCGGGCAAAGCGTGCTCTACCACCTGCCGCTGGCGCTGGCCGACCTGCTCGGCTACTTCGAGAGCGAGGGGCTGCAGGTCGTGGTGTCCGACTTCGCCGGGGGTGCCATGGCTCTGCAGGCGGTGCTCACCGGCGTGGCCGACGTGGGGTCGGGGGCCTATGAGTACACCATCCGCCAGCAGGCGCGTGGCAACCACCTGCGCGCCATGGCCGTGCATGGCCGTGCGCCGCAGATCGCCATGGGGGTGTCGCGCAAGGCGCTGCCGCGCTATGGCGAAATCGGTGATCTGGCGGGCCGGCGCATCGGCGTCTCGGCCCTGGGTTCGTCCACGCACCTCATGGCCATCCACCTGCTGGCGCGCGCCGGCGTGCGCGAGCGCGACGTGAGCTTCATCGGCGTGGGCTCGGGTGCGCCGGCCGTCGCGGCCTTGCGCACGGGCCAGGTGCATGCCCTGTGCCATGCCGACCCCATCATGACGCTGCTCGAGCAGAAGATGGACGTGACCATCGTCGGCGACATGCGCACCCTGAAGGGGTCGCACGAGATGTTCGGTGGCAACATGCCGGCGGGTTGCCTGTATGCACCGCAGGCCTTCGTGCAACGGCAGGCCGCCCAGGTGCAGGCGCTGACCAATGCCATCGTGCATGCGCTCAAATGGCTGCAGACGGCGGCACCGGCCGACCTGATCAAGGTGGTGCCGCCCCACTACCTGCTGGGCGACCGCGGGCTCTACCTGGCCGCGTTCAGCCGTGTGCGCGAGACCTTCTCGCCCAACGGCCTGATGCCCGACGACGGGCCCGCCACCGCGCTGCGCGTGCTGGGCCGCACCGGCCCGGAAGTGGCCGACGTGAAGGTGGACCTGGCGCGCACCTTCAGCAATGAGTGGGTGCGCAAGGCACGCCTGAAATACAACGTCTGAACCTGCGCAGCGCGCCGGATGGGCGGGCGACACCACTGTCCGCAAATTGCGCTCTCGGGTCGGGAAGATGGCTTACATTGGCCAGCGCTCCGGATGCGTAACCTCCGGATACCGATTACCACCCAGCCAACAAGGACTGCTCCACCATGTCGTTCAGCCTCAGCATCGGCCCGCTCGTCTCCCTGATCGCGGGCATCCTCATCCTCGTCATGCCGCGCCTGCTCAGCACCATCGTGGCGATCTACCTCATCGTCATGGGCGTACTGGGACTGATGGGCATGCATTCCCTGAAGTTGTAAGAGCGG
This sequence comes from Acidovorax sp. CF316, assembly GCF_000276605.1. GTDB lineage: Bacteria > Pseudomonadota > Gammaproteobacteria > Burkholderiales > Burkholderiaceae_C > Acidovorax. The sequence continues at coordinate 3,469 of NZ_AKJX01000006.1, forward strand.
AGCGACTGAGAAAACTCCCCTGGCGTCGTTGCCTCGTCTTGCCGTACTTTCAGTACTGTCTGCGACAAGGCGCCTAGCCAGGAAAGTTTTTCAGCCGCTCTTGAGGACAGGGTCTGTTTGCTTGTTGTTGCTTGTTGTGCGGCAGACCCCTGGGGCTCAGCGTTTCTTCACTTTAGACGGCGTGCCGCCGCGCTTGGCGGGGGAGGATGGCGGGGCCTTGGCCGCGCTTTGCTTGTTGCCGCGGGCCTGCACCACCTTGCGCACGTTCGATGAACGCACCTGGGTGGTGGCTACGGCCACGGCGGCGCGCACCGGCAGGTAGACCACGACCTGCTGGCCCAGCTTGAAGGCGGCGCCGGCCTTCACGTCGTTCCAGTCGGCCACGCTGCTGGCGCTCAGGTTGTAGCGCTTGGCCACGCTGGCCACGGTTTCACCCTTGCGGGCGCGCACCGTGGTGCGGCGCGTGACGATCTCGGGGGCAAAGGCCAATTGGCCGTTGTCGGCCAGGTGCGAGGACACGTCCTCGCGCGTGGTCACGGAGCGCGGCACCATCAGCGCCGAGCCGGCCTTGATCAGCATGCGCGGGGGAATGTTGTTCATGGCGCGCAGGTCGGCCTCGCTCATGCCGGCGCGCTGGGCTGCGTCGGCCACCGTCATCGTGGTGGGCACGGACCACACGGTCCAGCTCGCGTACTGGCCTTCGCGGCGCGCTTCCAGGTTGCGCTGGAAGACCTTGGCGTTGTCCCAGGGCAGCAGGATCTGCGGCGTGCCGGCCGCCAGGATCACAGGGCGCTTGTACGAGGGGTTCAGCGCGCGGAAATCCTCCTCGCGGATGCCCGAGAGGCTGGCCACCAGCGCCACATCGATGTCGTGGGTGATGTCCACCGTCTGGAAGTAGGGGTGGTTCTCGATCAGCGGCAGTTCGGCCTTGAAGGCGTCGGGGTTGGCCACGATGTTCTTCACCGCCTGCAGCTTGGGCACGTACAGCCGGGTTTCGGCCGGCATGTTCAGGTCCGTGTAGCTGGTGCCCAGGCCCGCCTTCTGGTTGCGCGCAATGGCGCGGCCCACGCTGCCTTCGCCCCAGTTGTAGGCAGCCAGGGCCAGGTGCCAGTCGCCGAACATGCCATAGAGCTTCTGCAGGTAATCGAGGGCCGCGCGGGTCGATGCCAGCACGTCGCGTCGGTCGTCGCGGAAGGCGTTCTGCTTGAGATCGAAATAGCTGCCCGTGGCCGGCATGAACTGCCACATGCCGGCCGCCTTGGCGCTCGACACGGCCTGCGGGTTGAACGCGCTCTCGATGTAGGGCAGCAGCGCCAGCTCGGTCGGCATGCCGCGGCGCTCCAGTTCCTCGACGATGTGGAACAGGTACTTGCTCGAGCGCTCCGTCATGCGCTGGATGTAGTCGGGCCGCGTGGCATACCACTGCTCGCGGTCCTGCACCAGCTCGTGCTGCAGGTCGGGCATGGCGAAGCCGCGGCGTATGCGGTCCCACAGGTCGGCCGGGGCCGACAGCGAGGCCACGCCGCCGTTGTTGAAGGCGTTCACCGCCATGATGGGCTGCAGTGGCCCATTCGGGATGAACGGCGTGTGCGCGGGGCGTGCCGGGGTGTTGCTGGTGGGGGTAGGGGTGCCATCCGGCGTGCCGGACGCCGTGTTGTTGGCGGTGTTGGTTCCGGTGGTGGCGCAGCCAGTCAGCCAGAGCATGCCCGCCAGGCATGCGATGTGCACAATTTTCATCGAAACTCGTTTTTCCATTGGCGCAGGGCAGCCAGCACTGCCACCGCGTCGTGTTGATCGGTCTGCTGGTGGAACCGCTGTGCCGCCTGGCGCACCTCGGACTCGCGCACGCGCAGGAAGGGGTTCACTGCGCGCTCCTGCGCAATGGTCGATGGCAGCGTGGGTACGTTGCGTGCCCGCTGTTCCTCGCACCAGCCGAGGTAGTGGACCAGATCCTGGTTGCCGGGTTCCACCGCCCGTGCGAATTTAAGGTTCGAGAGTGTGTATTCGTGCGCACAGCACACCCGCGTGTGGCCTGGCAGCGCGGCCAACTGGTCGAGCGAGCCGAGCATCTGGGCCGGCGTGCCCTCGAACAGGCGCCCGCAGCCGGCCGAAAACAGCGTATCGCCGCAAAACAGCACGGGCGCCCCCCCGATGTCCGCGCAGTAGAAGGCGATGTGCCCGGCCGTATGGCCCGGCACGTCCAGCACCGTGAAGTGCAGGCCGGCCACGTCCACAGTGTCCCCGGCAGACAGGCGCACCAGGGGTTCGGGGATCTTCTCGCGTGCCGGGCCGTACACGGTGGCGCCCGTGGCCTCGCGCAGCACGTCCACCCCACCCACATGGTCGTTGTGGTGGTGCGTGACTAGAATGGCCTGCAATCGCAGTCCCTGGTCGTGCAAAGCCTTCTGTACCGGTGCGGGATCTCCCGGGTCCACGACAATGGCCTGGCGCGTGTCGTGCAGCATCCAGATGTAGTTGTCGGCAAAGGCGGGCAGCGGTAGCAGGTTCATGAGCGATCAAATTATAGGTTTGCACCATTGGTTCGATTCCCCGCCCGGCCGTTACCTGCTGGCCTGGGAGCAGGCGCGGCTGGATGAGGCGGTGGCCGACCTCTTCGGCTACCACGCCGTGCAGCTGGGCATGCCGCTGCTGGACGGGCTGCGTGCCAACCGCATGCCCAACCAGTGGCTGGTGCTGGGCCAGGAGGCGGCGGGCGGCGAGGGCCTGCCGACGGACGCCGGCCTGCGCGCGGATGGTACTCCCCGCCAGGGCATTGCGCTGCTGGCCGAGCCCGTGGCCCTGCCGTTCGCGGAAGGCAGCCTCGACCTGGTGGTGCTGCCCCATACGCTGGAGCTGAGCATCGACCCCCACGCCGCGCTGCGCGAGGTGGCGCGCGTGCTGGTGCCCGAAGGGCGCGTGGTGATCAGCGGCCTCAACCCCGTGAGCCTGTGGGGCCTGCGCCAGCGGCGTGCGCGGCTGTACGGCCGGCTGGGCCGCAGCACGCTGTACCTGCCCGACGTGGGCGAGTTCATCGGCTACCGCCGCCTGCGCGACTGGTTGCGATTGTTGAGCTTCGAGGTCGAATCCGCGCGGTTTGGCTGTTATTGTCCGGCGGTGCGCAGCAGCCAGTGGATAGAGCGCTTTGGCTGGCTGGACCCGCTGGGCGAGAAATGGTGGCCGATCTTCGGGGCCGGGTACTTCCTGGTGGCCGTCAAGCGCGTGCATGGCATGCGCCTGCTGGAGCCCGGCTGGCGCACCGCCCGCCAGCGCAACGCGGCCACCGTGCCCGTGGCGCACCGCACACCCTCGCCACCGGGCGCCACCCATCGGCGCTGATGGCGATGGACATGAAAGAAGAAAGAGAACAGGAATCCAATTTGAACGAGGTCGTGATTTACACCGATGGCGCCTGCAAGGGCAACCCTGGCCCTGGCGGCTGGGGCGTGCTGCTGCGCGCAGGCACGTCGGAGAAGGAGTTGTTCGGCGGCGAGCTGGGCACCACCAACAACCGCATGGAACTGCTGGCCGTGATCGAGGCGCTGGCTGCCCTGAAGCGCCCCTGCGCCGTCACCCTGTACCTGGACAGCGAGTACGTGCGCAAGGGCATCACCGAGTGGATCCACGGCTGGAAGGCCCGTGGCTGGCGCACCGCCTCCAAGGCCCCGGTGAAGAACGTGGAGCTGTGGCAGCGCCTGGATGCGCTGGTCGCCAGCGGCGGGCACCGCATCGACTGGCGCTGGGTCAAGGGCCATTCGGGCGATCCCGGCAACGAGCGCGCCGACCAACTGGCCAACAAGGGCGTGGACAAGGCGCTGGGCCGGATCTGAGACGCAAGGGGCGTGGATCTGTCTCCAATGCCCCACCCCGGTATCGCCGGAGGCTGCGGTTTTGGACACACACTGATACATTGATGGATTGTCCGCATCCGTGCGGCTCCACCGATTTCATTGCTGCTGCTGATCCATGGCGTCCAAAACCCGTTACATCGTTGTTGCTGTCGTCGGCATTGCTGCCGCATCGGGGGCCGCATGGTGGCTTCAGCGACCCGCTGCGCCGCCCAAGACGGACGCTGCATCCTCGCCCGCAGGGGGCAACGCCCCCTCGGCCGGTGCGCGGGGCCCGGGCGGGCAGGGCGGTGCAGGCCGGGTGGTGGCCGTAGAGGCCGTGCCCGTGCGCCAGATGGCGCTGCGCGACGATGCCGAGGCCGTGGGCAGCCTGCGCTCGCGCCGCAGCGTGGTGCTGCGCCCCGAAGTCAGCGGGCGCATCACGGCACTCAATTTCACCGATGGCCAGCGCGTGCGCCAGGGCCAGGTGCTGGTGCAGTTCGACGACCAGTTACCCCGCGCCCAGGTGCAGCAGAGCCAGGCCGAGCTGTCCATCGCCCAGGCCAACCACAAGCGCAACCAGGAGCTGGTGGCCCAGGGCTTCATCAGCCAGCGCTCGGTCGACGAGAGCGCGGCCAACCTCGAAGTGGCCCAGGCCAAGCTCGCGCTGGCACAGGCCACCGCCTTGCGGCTGCGCATCCTGGCGCCGTTCGACGGCATTGCCGGCATCCGCGGCGTGAACGTGGGCGACTACCTGAAGGACGGTGCCGACATCGTCAACGTGGAAGACCTGGACGTGGTGTATGTGGACTTTCGCCTGCCCGAGCGCCTGCAGGGCAAGGTGCGCACCGGCCAGACGGCGCGCGTGGCCTTCGATGCGCTGCCCGGCGTGCGCTACGCCGCCGTCATCCAGGCCATCAACCCGCAGATCGATGCCGATGGCCGCGCGGTGGCCGTGCGCGGCTGCATCGACAACCGCCGCCTGCAGCTGCGCCCCGGCATGTTCGCGCGCGTGACCACGGTGTTCTCCGAACGTGCCAATGCCCGCGTGGTCCCTGAGGAGGCCATCGTGCCCGAGGGCAACAATGCCTTCGTCTACAAGGTGATCGAGGGCAAGGAGCCCGGCACCCGCGTGAGCCAGCGCACCGCCGTGAAGCTGGGCGCACGTGCCCCTGGCCTGGTGGAGGTGCTGGACGGCCTGGCCGCCGATGACCTGGTCGTCACCGCCGGCCAGCAGCGCATCCAGCGCGACGGCACCGCCGTGCGCGTGGTGGTGCTGGGCCAGCCGGAGGCGGCTGGCAAGGCCAAGGGCGCTGGCGGGCCTGCGCGCGCGGCCTCGGGCGCTGCGTCGGGCACAGCCACCGCGGCCGATGTACCCGCCTCTGCCGCACCGGCTCCCGTGCCGGCCCCGGCGGCCCCTGCTGCGCCCGCCGCACCTGCGGTGGCCGTGCTGGCCGAGCCGCCGCCCGGCCCCAACCCCTGCCAGGTGGCGGGCACCGCCCCGGGCCGCCAGGCCCCTGCTGCAGCGCCACGCCAGCCCGGCTGAGCGAGCCGGCGCCCTCCATCCATGAGCCCCTGCCATGCAACTCGCTGAACTATCGATCCGCCGGCCGGTGTTTGCCACCGTGCTGTCGCTGCTGGTGCTGCTGATCGGCGCCGTGAGCTTCACGCGCCTGTCGGTGCGCGAATACCCCAAGATCGACGAGCCCGTGGTCACCGTCAGCGTGCGCTATGCGGGGGCTTCGGCCGAGGTGATCGAGTCGCAGGTCACCAAGCCGCTCGAAGACTCGATTGCCGGCATCGACGCGGTGGACGTGATCACCTCCATCAGCCGTGCCGAGCAAAGCCAGATCAGCGTGCGCTTTCGCCTGGAGAAGGACGCCGACAACGCCGCCGCCGAGGTGCGCGACCGCACCGCCCGCGTGCGCAACCGCCTGCCCGATGCGGTGGACGAGCCCGTCATCGCCAAGGTCGAGGCCGACGCCTCGCCCGTGATGTGGCTGGCCTTCAGCAGCGACACGCGCACCCCGCTGGAGATCAACGACCTGCTCAACCGCATCGTCAAGCCGCGCCTGCAGACCGTGACCGGCGTGGCCGACGTGCCCATCTACGGTGAGCGCCGCTACGCCATGCGCGTGTGGCTCGACCCCGAGCGCATGGCCGGCTACCGCCTGACCACGCAGGACGTGGAAGACGCGATCCGCCGCAACAACCTGGAGCTGCCCGCCGGCCGCATCGAGTCGCAGCAGCGCGAATTCAGCGTCACCTCGCAGACCGATCTGGCCAGCCCGGCGCAGTTCTCGAACGTGGTGATCCGCACCGTCAACGGCTTTCCGGTGCGCATCCGCGACGTGGCGCGGGTGGAGGAGGGCGCCGCCAGCGACCGCAGCCGCGTGCGCTTGAACGGGCGCGAGGCCATCTCGCTGGGCGTGATCCGCCAGGCCACGGCCAACCCGCTGGAGCTGTCGGCCGGCGTGCGCGCCATGCTGCCCACGCTCAAGGCCGACCTGCCGCCGGACATCGCGATCGACATCGCCAACGACAACTCGCTGTTCATCGACCGCTCGGTGAAGAGCGTCTACACCACCATTGCCGAAGCCGTGGTGCTGGTGGCGCTGGTGATCTTCGTCTTCCTGCGCACGGCGCGCGCCTCCATCATCCCCATCGTCACCATCCCGGTGAGCCTGGTGGGCAGCTTTGCGCTGATGTCGCTGGCCGGCTTCTCGATCAACACCCTCACCTTGCTGGCCCTGGTGCTCGCCATCGGCCTGGTGGTGGACGATGCCATCGTGATGCTGGAGAACATCTACCGGCACATCGAGGAGGGGCTCGATCCGTTCTCGGCCGCCATCAAGGGCGCGCGCGAAATCGGCTTTGCCATCGTCGCCATGACGCTGACCCTGGTGGCCGTGTATGCGCCGCTGGCCTTCACCCCGGGCCGCACGGGCCGGCTGTTCGTCGAGTTCGCGCTGGCGCTGGCCGGCGCCGTGGTGGTTTCGGGCTTCGTGGCGCTCACGCTGTCGCCCATGATGTGCTCGCTGCTGCTCAAGCACAACCCCAAGCCCAACTGGTTCGACCGCTCCATGGAGCGCTGGCTCACGGCCCTGTCGGACGCCTATGGCCGCCTGCTGCGCTGGATCGTCACCGCGCGCTGGGGCGGCCGGGCGGGGGGCGTGCGCGGCGCGCTGTTCCAGGCGCGTTGGCTGGTGATCCTGGCCATGGTGGTCAGCGGCGCCGCGCTGGTGCTGGTCTACCCCGGCATGCGCCAGGAGCTCTCGCCGCTGGAGGACCGCGGCACCATCCTGGTCAACGTCACCGCGCCTGACGGCGCCACGCTGGACTACACCAACCGCTATGCGCTGGAGCTCGAAAAGGTGGGCCGCGACTACCCCGAGTTCGACCGCATTTTCGCCAACATCGGCAACCCCACGGTAGCGCAGGGCAGCGTGATCTACCGCACGGTGGACTGGGAGAACCGCTCGCGCAGCACGCTCAACATGGTGCGCGAGCTGCAGCCCAAGGTGGTCGGCCTGCCGGGGGTGAATGCCTTCTTGATCACGCCGCCGTCGCTGGGCCAGCCGTTCCGCGCGCGCCCACTCACCTACGTGATCCAGACCTCCGACAGCTACGAGAACCTCAACGCCGTGTCCAACGCCATGATGGCCGAGATCGCCAAGAACCCCGGCATCATCTCCCCCGAGGCCGACCTGCGCCTGAACAAGCCCGAGCTGCGCATCGCCGTCAACCGCGACCGCGCCGCCGACCTGGGCGTGAGCGTGGACGTGGTGGCCAAGGCCATCGAGACCATGCTGGGCGGGCGCACCGTCACGCGCTACAAGCGCGACTCCGAGCAGTACGACGTGATCGTGCAGACCCAGGCCAGCGGCCGCACCACGCCCGAGAACATCGACAGCATCTACGTGCGCGGCCGCAACGACGCGATGATCCCGCTCTCGAGCCTGGTCAACGTCAAGGAAAGCGTGAGCCCGCGCGAGCTCAACCACTTCGGCCAGCGCCGCTCGGTCACCATCACGGCCAACCTGTCGCCCGAGTACTCGCTGGGCGAGGCCCTGGGCTTCATGGACGCCACGGCCGCCAAGGTGCTCAAGCCCGGCTACACCACCGATTTGAACGGCACCTCGCGCGAGTTCCGCAGCTCGCAGGGGGCTCTGGGCATCGTCTTCCTGCTGGCGCTGGTGTTCATCTTCCTGGTGCTGGCGGCGCAGTTCGAGAGTTTCATCGACCCGCTGGTGATCATGGTCTCGGTGCCGCTGTCCATGATCGGCGCGCTGCTGGCGCTCAAGTGGAGCGGGGGCTCGCTCAACGTGTACTCGCAGATCGGCCTGATCACGCTGGTGGGGCTGATCACCAAGCACGGCATCCTGATCGTCGAGTTCACCAACCAGCTGCGCGAGCAGGGCCTGGAAATGGTGGACGCGCTCGTCAAGGCCTCGGCCCAGCGCCTGCGCCCCATCCTGATGACCACGGGCGCCATGGTGCTCGGCGCCATCCCGCTGGCCCTGGCCTCGGGCGCCGGTGCCGAAACGCGCTCGCAGATCGGCTGGGTGATCGTGGGCGGCATGTCGCTGGGCACGCTGCTCACCATCTTCGTCGTGCCCACCATGTACACCCTGTTCGCGCGCAAGGCCGTGCCCGGGGCCAACACCGCCGTGGCCGCGGAGGAACCCGCCGAGCCGCTGCACCCACCGCACGACTACGTGGCGAAATAGGCCGGTTCGGCCGTCCTAGGCCAGTGGCCGCTCCAGCGCGATGCCGTGCAGGCGCAGCTTGGCATACAGCGTGGGCTTGGCAATGCCCAGGGCCTGCGCCGCGCGTGTCACGTTGTAGCGGTGGGCCTTGAGCGCCTGCACGATGGCCTCGCGCTCGGCCGCGCGCAGGCTGCGCACTTCGGTGCCAGGGGCTGAGTCCGCGGGGGCCTGTGCACCCGGTGACGCCGGCACCAGGCCCAGCACGCCGGCATCGAGCGTGCCGCCCTCGCTCAGGTTCACCAGCCGCTCCATGGCGTTCTCCAGCTCGCGCACATTGCCCGGCCAGGGGTGCTGCAGCAGGGCGGCCAGTACGGCAGGCGGCAAATCATGCACCGGCTTGCCCAGCGCCGTACCGTAGCGCGCCAGGAAATGCGTGGCCAGCAGCGCCACGTCGGCCGGGCGCTCGCGCAGCGGCGGCAGGGTCAGTGCGATCACATGGCAGCGGTAATACAGGTCCTCGCGGAACTCCTTGCGCGCCACCATGGCGTGCAGGTCGCGGTTGCTGGCCGTGACCACGCGCGCATCCACGCGCACGGCGCGCGTGCTGCCCAGGCGCACCACCTCGCGCTCCTGCAAAACACGCAAGAGCTTGGCCTGCACATCGAGCGGCAGCTCCGACACCTCGTCCAGAAAGATGGTGCCGCCGCTGGCCGCCTCGAACTTGCCCGGCCGCCCCTCGCGCTGAGCACCCGTGAAGGCGCCCGGCGCATGGCCGAACAGCTCGCTCTCGATCAGATCGCGCGGCAGCGCCGCGCAGTTCACCGCGATGAAGGGGCCGTCGCGCCGCGCGCTGGCGTTGTGGATGGCCTGGGCCAGCACCTCCTTGCCCGTGCCGCTCTCGCCGCACAGCAGCACATTGGCCTGGCCCGCAGCCGCCTTGCGCGCAGCGGCGATGGTGGCGCGCAGCGCGGGGCTCTGCCCGACCATGGTGTCGAAGGTGTGCCGCGCCTGGCTGCCCGCCAGGCGGTCCGCCAGCCGGTGCACGCCGCTGATCTCGCGGAAGGTGTTCACCACCGACAGCACGCGCCCGTCGGCTGCCTTTACGGGCACCGCCGTGTCCAGCACATGCAGCTGAAAGCGCGGCGTGGCGATGATGCGCTCGCGGTCGGTATAGCCCTCGCCGGTCAGGAACACCTGCTCCACCATGGTGTCGAAGTCGAGCAGCGACCCCAGCGTGCGCCCCTGTGCCAGGTGACGCGGCAACCGCAGCTGGCGCGCCGCCTCGGCATTGAGGTGGCGCACCACGCCCCCGGGCTCCAGCACCATCAGGCCATAGGGCACATGGTTCACCAGGGTCTGCAGCTCTTCGATGAGCTGGCCCTGGCGCTCCAGCAGGTCATCGGGGTTGACGGCTGTAGCAGGGGGCGGGGAGGGTGGTCGCTTGGTGGGCATGGTGTTGCAATATAAAACGTTCAATTATTGAACGTTCGTTGCAAATCATATACCCCCACGTCGGATGCAGAGAGCGGCGTTCCCAGATAAAGCCGGCCTGCCGCATGTGGCACGGAGCTTGCCCTGAAAGCAGGGCCTTCCTATCCTGCAACACCCATGGCCAACGCTGCTTCCACCGCCACCCACGATCCCTTCGCTCCCTCGCTCGGTGCCGAGCTGCGCCGCGCGGCCGCCGAGGTACCCGACCAGCCCTTCATCCGCATGGCGGCAGGCGAGTGGTCCTACCGCCAGATCGACGAGGAAAGCGACCGCCTGGCCGCCGGCCTGCATGCCCAGGGCGTGCGTGCGGGCCACCACGTCAGCCTCATGCTGCCCAATTGCATCGAGATGGCCGTGCTCTGGTTCGCGCTGGCCAAGCTGGGTGCGGTGGCCGCGCCGGTCAACACCTCGTTTCGCGGCACGGTGCTGGCCGACGCGGTCAACCTCGTGGAAAGCCGCCTGGTTGTGGTGCACGCCAGCTTGCACCCCCAGTGGGCCGACGTGCAGGCCCGGTTGGCCACGGCCACCCAGGTCTTCGTGGTGGGGGCCGATGCGGCCGATGCCGCAGGATGCTTACCCTACGCCCTGCTGCGCGGCGTGGAGCCCACAGAGCGCACCCTGCCGCGCCCCGAAGTCGCTTGCGATGCACTGTGCCTGCTGCTCTACACCTCGGGCACCACGGGCCGCTCCAAGGCGGCCATGATCGCGCACCGCTTCGTGCTGGCCCAGGCACGGCTGTTCATCGCGGGGCTCGAACTGCGGCCCGACGACGTGCTGTACTGCCCGTACCCGATGTTCCACCTCGACGCCTCGGTGATGACCATCGTGCCCGCGCTGCTGCTGCGCGGCGTGGCCGCCATCGGCGAGCGCTTCAGCGTCTCGCGCTACTGGGACGAGGTGCGCGCCCTGCAGGCCACCGTGTTCGACTTCATGGGCGCCACGGTCACCATGCTGTGGAAGCAGGCGCCATCACCCCGCGACCGCGACCACCGCGCGCGCCTGGGCTGGGGCGTGCCCCTGCCCGCGTTCGCCCCGCAGTTCGAGGAGCGCTTCGGCTGCCGTCTGGTAGAGCTGTACGGCTCCACCGAGGCCGGCGGCGTGATGTACACGCCGCTGAACGAACCGCGGCGCATGGGTTCGTGCGGCAAGGTGGCCCCTGCTTTCCGTGCACGGCTGGCAGACCCGCAGGGCGTCGAAGTGCCCGTGGGCCAGCCCGGCGAACTGCTGCTGCGCCCCGAGCAGCCCGGCCTGCTCATGCAGGGCTACTACGGCATGCCCGAGGTCACGCTCGCCGCCTTCAAGGACCTGTGGTTCCACACCGGCGACCTGCTGCGCCAGGACGAAGAGGGGTACATGTACTTCGTCGGCCGCACCAAGGACATCGTGCGCCGCCGCGGCGAGAACATCTCGGCCGCCGAGGTCGAGATGGGCATCGAGACCCACCCCGACGTGCTCGAATGCGCCGTGTTCGGCGTGCCCAGCGAGATGACCGAGGAAGAGGTCATGGCCTGCGTGGTGCTGCGCCCCGGCGTCAGCCTCCGCCCCGAAGCCTTGGCGCAGCACTGCAGCGAACACATGGCCCGCTTCATGGTGCCGCGCTACCTGCGCCTGCTGCCCGCGCTGCCCAAGACCCCCACCGACAAGGTCGAGAAATTCCGCCTGCAGGCCGAAGGCATTGCGCCGGGGACCTGGGACCGCGAAGCAGAGACGCTGCGCACCACCAACTGACCATCCAACGAACGAAGAAAGCGAGACCAATCATGAGCTTTGCCACCCACACGATGGACGGCGCCGTCAGCGTCGTCACCCTGCAGCGCCCCGAGCGACTCAATGCCATCAGCGGAACGCTGCTGGTGGACCTGCACACCGCCCTGCAGGCCGCGCAGAACGAGCCCGCCACGCGGGCCATCGTGTTCACTGGCGCAGGCCGCGCCTTCTGCGCAGGCGACGACCTCAAGGAGTTCGGCGAACAGTCCGAAAGCCCCGCCGCCATCGCCGAGCACTGCGAGCGCATCCAGCAGATCACGCGCGACATCATGTTCGGCCCCAAGCTCGTCATCGGCGCCGTGCACGGCTATGCCGTGGGCGGCGGCTTCGAGTGGGTACTCAACTGCGACATGGTGGTCGCCGCCGACACCCTGGTCTGCTTCTTCCCCGAAATGGCGCTGGGCCACTTCGTCACCGGCGGCGTCACCCACCTGCTGCCCCAGGCCCTGGGCCACCAGCGCACGATGGAGCTCATCGTGCTGGGCGAACGCCAGAGCGCCGCGGACCTCAAGGCCCTGGGCCTGGTCAACCGCGTGGTGCCTGCCGACCAGATGCTGCCCACCGCCCTGGCCCTGGCCGCCGAGGTGGCCACCCGCTCGGCTGGCGCCACCGCGCGGCTCAAGCGCGTGCTGACTTCAGGCCTGGGGCCGAAGATCGAAGAGGCGCTGGTGGCGGAGGGCAAGGCTGCGAATGCCTGCTTTGCAGACCCGGATACGGCGCTGCGGATCGGGGTGTTTGCGAAGGGGCGGTTGTGATGTCGCGCAAGCGCCGTTGAACCGCGCTGTCAGCCCAGCAACGGCACCAGATCCGGGTCCCCCTTCGCCATCGCACGCTGGTACGCCGGCCGCGCCCCGATGCGCTGCAGGTACGCGCGGATGTTGGGGTAAGGCCCCAGATCCAGCGGCTGGAACAGCCGCATGGTGGTGAGCGAGAAAACGCTCATCACATCGGCGGCCGTGAACTCCTGCCCTGCGAAGTAGGGCACCTCGCCCAGGCGGGCCTCCACCAGCGCCAGCACCCGGTCCAGGCGCAGCTGCACGTTCTGCTGCACCGGGTGGTCGGCAGGCAGTTGGGCGCGGTTGACCACCATCATGCGGCCCAGAACGGGCATCAGGTTGCCATTGGAGAAGTGGAACCAGTACAGGAACTGCGCGTAGTCGGCATGGTCCTGCGAAAGCTTGAGGCGGCCGCCGCCATGCTGGACGATGATGTACTCGACGATGGCGGCCGACTCGGCCAGCAGCAGGCTGCCGTCTTCGATGAGCGGCGCGGCGCCCAGCGGGTGCAGGGCCTTGAGTTCGGGCGGCGACAGGCGCGTGACGGCATCGCGCTTGTAGTGCACCAGGTCGTATTGCAGGCCCAGCTCTTCGCAGAGCCAGACGATGCGTTCGGATTGGGAGTGGCCGAGGTGGTGGATTTTGAGCATGGGTGTTGGATGTTGTGGGGGAGGGGACGAAAGGATCAACTGGCGCCGCGCTCGTGCCCGCGCACGGCCGTGGGGGCAAAGCCGAAGCGCTGGCGAAAGCGCACCGCGAAGCGCGAGGGCGATTCATAACCCACCGACAGCGCGATGGATGACACCGGCTGCGTGGTGGCCTGCAGCAGCGTGAGCGCGGTGGCCATGCGCGCGTCCACCAGCAGCTGGGTGAGCGATGCGCCCTCGGCCACCAGGCGGCGGCGCAGCGTGGCCTCGGACACGGCCAGTTCATTGGCGATGCGGCCGGCGGTCCATTCGGTGTCGAGCCGACCCGCTATCAGTGCGCGCACCTTGACTGATACGCCGGGGTTCACGGGCGGGGCGTGCAGGGCGATGCCGTGCTGCTCCAGCAGCCAGTGCAGCACCTCCAGCACGCGCTGGCGCGCGATGGATGCGGGCAGGGTTGCATCCGGTGCCAGTGACTGCGCAGCGTGCCCGAATGCGCTCGCCAGTGCCGGTGCCACCTGGGGCACCAGGCGCACGGGTGCGCCCGCGGCGCCCGTGGTGCCGGGGCGTTCGGCCTGCGCGGTGCGGGCCCGGTAGTAGGGGTCGTCGAGCAGCGCGGTATCGAACACCAGCCAGCGGGCTTCGTAATGGTCCACGCCGCTGGGGACGGCATTGGTGAAGTCCACTGTCTGGTGGCCGTCGATCACGATGGCCTGCCCGGGCATGGCGCAGGCCGTGGCACCGCGCTCGGCGCGCACGGTCTTGGTGCCCTGGTCCACCAGGATCAGCGCGGGCTGGTCCATGCGCATGCGCAGGATTTCCAGCCCACGCCCCTGCAGCACATGGGCCGCCATGCCCACGCCGGGCAGGGCATGGATGCTACGGGCCAGGGCTGCGCTGTCGGGTGGGGCGTGGCGTGTGCTGCGCATGGGGCTGTGGTTCATGCCGTGCGTGCTCAGCGTGCGCCCATGGCAGTGAAGCTGGCCTTGCCCACCGTGTGGGCCCCCGCCATGAAGGCCAGCAGCGCCGGCGTGGCCGTGGGCGGCAGGTCCAGCCGCGGCACGTCGAGCGCGGTCACGGTGACCACATAGCGGTGCGTTTCGCCGGGCGGGGGCAGGGGCCCCCCATAGCCAGGCACGCCCATGTCGGTGTTGATCTCCACCGCGCCGGGAGGCAGTGCGCTGGTGCCTGCCAGCCCGGCACCGCGTGGCAGCGCGCTGGCAGTGGCGGGGATATTGGCCACGGCCCAGTGCCACCAGCCCGAGCCGGTGGGGGCATCGGGGTCGTACATCGTGACGATGAAGCTCTGCGCATTGGCCGGAGCGCCCTGCCATTCGATTTGCGGCGACAGGTTGTCGCCCGGGCCGCCCATGGCGCTGGCAAACTGCGCGCGGGCCACCCGGCCATCGGCCATGTCGGGGCTGTGCACGGTGAATGGTGGCGTGGCACCGCCTGGGCCTGGCGCGACGACGGTGCAGGCTGCCAGAGGGGCGAGCAGCGGCAGTGCGAGCAGGGCGCGAAACGTGGAAAAAGAGGTGGTGAAAAGCATGTCGGTTCCCGGTGGTTGGTGTGGGGAAAGTCTAGGTTCCCGGGTGCTTTCAAAGGGTGCGGCGCCAATCGCATTCTGTGCCAATCCGATCAAGCAGGTGTCCTACAAGTGCTTGCCTTGCGGGCGAGGATCGAAAGCGACACACTGGCCGCTTTCTGACACAGGAGACCTGCATGCCCGCCGCCAAGAACACCGTTTGCATCTGGTACGACAGCGAAGCCGAGGCCGCTGCCAACTTCTACGCCCAGACCTTTCCGGACAGCCAGGTGGCGGCCGTGCACCAGGCGCCATCCGACTTCCCGGGCGGCGGCAAGAAGGGCAATGTGCTGACGGTGGAATTCACCGTCGCCGGCATCCCCTGCATTGGCCTGAACGGCGGCCCACAGTTCAAGCACAGCGAGGCCTTCTCGTTCCAGATCGCCACCGACGACCAGGCCGAGACCGACCGCCTGTGGAACGCCATCGTCGGCAACGGCGGGCAGGAGAGCCAGTGTGGCTGGTGCAAGGACCGCTGGGGCATCAACTGGCAGATCACCCCGCGTGTGCTGACCAATGCCATGGCTCAGGGCGGCGATGTGGCCAAGCGTGCGTTCCAGGCCATGATGCCCATGAGAAAGATCGATGTGGCGGCGATAGAAAAGGCCGTTCGCGGCTGAGCCTGGTCGTGTGAAGTTTTGTCGGCGCATCGGAGAAATTTTTTTCCCCGATGCGGTTGACGGGCAGCGAAACACCACGCCATAATCCGCCCCGCAGCCGCTTGCCGGCCTGTCGTAAGCGTTACCGTCATCCAACGCGTCCTTTGTCGAGAGGAGCCCAGTAAGGGCGTGTCTCGGCGTTTTAAAGGCGCGCTCTCCATGACGTCACGCATTTCGCATTCTTCTTCTCCGTCTTCCTCTCCCTCCGTTTCTTCTTCCGTTCGCCCGCTCGGGTTGGCTGGTGCACCCGCGCCTGCCTTGTTCACAGCGCTTGCGCCGGTGGTGCTGGCGGTCTTCCTCGGGTTCTTGTCCATCAGCATCCCGCTCGGCGCGCTGGCGCTGGAGGTGCGCGACCACCTGGGCTTTGGCGCGGCCACGGTGGGCTGGGCCATCGGCCTGCAGTCGCTGGCCACCCTGCTCACGCGCCACCAGGCGGGCACCTTGTGCGACCAGCGCGGGCCGCGCTTCGCCGTGCTGCTGGGCCTGCCGCTCACGGCGTGCTCGGGGCTGGCCTATGTGCTGGCCAGTGTGCTGCCCATGGCGCCTGCGGCCAGCCTGGCCGTGCTCATCCTGGGCCGCCTGGTGGCGGGCCTCGGTGAAAGCCTGTTCCTCACCGGCCTCATGAGTTGGGGCATTGCGCGCGTGGGGCCTGCGCGCACGGGCTCCGTCATGTCCTGGGTGGGCATTGCCATCTATGCGGCGCTGGGCCTGGGCGCGCCGCTGGGGCTGGCGGTGCAGCCAGTGTTCGGTTTTGCGGGCGTGGGCGCACTGGTCTTGCTCACGCCGCTCCTGGCCTGGGCCATTGCGCTGCGGCTGCCGGCGGTGCCGGCCTCCGGTGGTCAGGCGCGCGTGCCGTTCCACCGCGTGCTGGGCCTGATCTGGCGGCCGGGCCTGGTGCTGGCGCTGGCCACCGTGCCCTATGCGGCCATGGCGGCCTTCCTCACGCTGGCATACGCAGCCCACGGCTGGCCGCATGCGGGCACGGCGCTGCTGGGCTTCAGCGCGGCCTATGTGCTGGTGCGTCTGGTGGGTTCGGGCCTGCCGGACCGCTTCGGTGCCACCGCTGTCGCCGTGGGCTCGCTGGCCTTCGAGGCCGTGGGCCAGGTGCTGGTCTGGCAGGCCGGCAGTCCCGCCATGGCCGTGCTGGGTGCCACGCTCACGGGCCTGGGCTTTTCGCTCGTGTTCCCGGCCATGGGCGTGCTGGCCACGCGTTCGGTGCCACCCGAGCAGCGCGGCCGCGCCGTGGGCAACTTCATCGCCTTTGCCGACATTGCGCTGGGCGTGACGGGGCCGGTGGTGGGCATGGCGACGCACTGGTTCGGCATTGGCACGGCCTTCCTCGTGGGAGCAGGTGCCACGTGTCTGGCGCTGGCCCTGCTGGCTAGCGTGCGGCTGGGGGGCAGGGCGTAGGCCCGTGCCCCCGGCGGTTACTCCGCGTCCACCGAGGTGGAGCGCCGCTCGATCATGCGAAACCCCAGGTCCACGATGGGCTGCTCCACGGTCTCGCCATTGCAGCGCGCCAGGATGAGCTGTGCGGCCAGGCGGCCGATCTCGGGGCCGTCCACGTGCACGGTGGTGATCGACGGCACCATGTGCGCGCCGAACTCGGCATTGCCGAAGCCCACCACGGCCAGGTCCTCGGGCACGCGCAGGCCACGGGCCTGGGCCTCCACGAGTACGCCGTGGGCCAGGGTGTCGGAGCTGCAGCACACGGCCTGCAGGCCCGGCTCCTTGTCCAGCAGCTCGGCCAGCGCGCGGCGGCCCAGGGCCAGGCTGCTGGGCGCGGGCACCACGGCCGTGGGCACGTCGTCGCGGCCCAGCGTGGCCAGAAAGCCCTCGCGCCGCAGCATGGCGCGGTGGTCGCTGCCGGTGGCGATGCCGACCCTGGTCCAGCCGCGCGAGAGAAAGTAGCCACCCACCGCTCCGCCCACCTTGAGATGCGAGAAGCCGATCACCATGTCCACCGGCCGGTCGCTCAGGTCCCAGGTTTCCACCACCGGGATGCCGGATCGCCTGAGCCGGTCGCGTGCCTTTTGCGACTGCACCAGGCCGGTCATCACGATGCCGTCGGGCTGGCGGCTGATCATGGTGTTGAGCACGGCCTCCTCGCGCTCGGCGTCGTAGTTGGTCTGTCCCACGATGACCTGGTAGCCGCCCGCGGCCAGCGCCGAGGTGAGGGTCTGCACGGTGGGCAAAAACTGCGATACCGACAGCGCCGGCACGATGGCCGCGACCATGCGGCTGCGCTTGGACTTGAGGCCGCCTGCGAGCAGGTTGGGGATGTAGCCCGTGGCCTCCACGGCCTCGCGCACCTTGGCGATCGTCTTGTCCGACACCACGCCCGGGTTGCTCAGCGCGCGCGAGGCGGTGATGAGCGATACGCCCGCGACCTTGGCCACATCGTGCAGGGTGACGGGCTTGTGGGGGGCGGGGGTGTTCATGGACGGGTACGGCGACGCAAGGGCAGGGCTGGCGCAATGGAGAGAGAAGTCCGTACCCTACCAAAATTCCGGGCCCCTTCCGCGGTGGGAGGCCCGGGCAGGGTGCCTGGTGGCTGGCTTGCAGACACTGCGCATTGCCCAGGTTGACTGCGGCAAATGACAACGATATCATTTGCGCTGAACGGTAGCAAAGGCGCTTTCACGAGGCTTGTGGCTTTCGGAAAGATGGAGCAGTCGGCAAGACGACTTCATTTGCCAAAAATGACAACGTTACCATTTCGGGGAAACACTGCTTTCCCCTCCCGGCCGTGCCGCTCGTCCATGGGTGATGGGCGGTCAGACCGTTTACCAACAAGGAGACAACGCATGAAAAACACACTCACAGCCCTGTGCCTCGGCCTGGCCGCACTCGCATCGCACGCCCAGGCCTGGCCTGAAAAAGCGGTGACATTGGTCGTACCGTTCCCGCCCGGGGGCTCCACCGACCAGGTGGCGCGCGCCGTGGGCCCGCTGCTCACCAACAAGTTCAAGCAGTCCTTCCTGGTGGAGAACAAGGCCGGGGCCACGGGCACCATCGGCGCCACCTTCGTCAAGCGTGCGCCGGCCGATGGGTATACCTTCCTGGTCACCTCGCTGGGCCCGCTGGTCATCACGCCGCATCTGCTCAAGGGCATGCAGTACGACCCGCTCAAGGACTTCGACCTGGTCACCGTGGCCGTGCAGTCGCCCAATGTGCTCGTCGTGCCCACCAATTCGCCGCTCAAGTCGGTGGCCGACGTGATCGCCAGCCTCAAGGCCAATCCCGGCAAGCTGACCTTCGCCTCGGCTGGCAACGGCTCCAGCGACCACCTGACGGCCGAGCTGTTCTGGCAGCAGACGGGCACCACGGCCATCCACGTGCCCTACAAGGGCGGCGCGCCCGCGCACACCGACATCATGGGCGGGCAGGTCGATGCCTCGTTCCAGAACGTCAACTCGGTGGTGCAGTACATCAAGGGCGGCAAGATGCGCGCCCTGGCCGTCACCAGCGCAGCGCGTTCGCCCGTGCTGCCCGACGTGCCCACCCTGACCGAAGCCGGCGTGAAGAACGTGGAAGTGACCTCCTGGCAGGCCATCGTCGCCCCCAAGGGCCTGCCGCCCGCCGTGCGCGAGAAGGCCCACGCCGCGTTCGCCGAGGCGCTCAACGACCCCAAGGTCAAGGACCAGTTCGTCGGCATCGGCTTCGAGATGGTGGTCAACACGCCAGCCCAGTTCGCTGAGTTCCAGAAGAAGGAATACGCGCGCTGGAAGACGGTGATCGAGACCGGCAAGATTTCGATTGATTGATGCCTCCCTGCCCCAAGGCGCCGCCTTGGGGCCTCTGTGTTCCCTGTCGTTCCCCAGCCCCTGCCCATGACTGCCTCTACCCCCTCCGCCGCTGGCGATTCCATCGCCTGGGTCCGCATCTCCTCGTGCTACCTGCCGCTGGCCAACCCGATCAGCGATGCCAAGGTGCTCACCGGCCGCCAGAAGCCGATGACCGAGATCGCGATGCTGTTCGCCGAGATCGAGACCAAGGATGGCCACAAGGGCCTGGGGCTGAGCTATTCCAAGCGCGCGGGCGGGCCGGGGCAGTTCGCCCATGCCAAGGAGATCGCGCCCGCGCTGATCGGTGAGGACCCGAGCGACATTTCGCGCCTTTGGACCAAGCTGTGCTGGGCCGGTGCCTCGGTGGGGCGTAGCGGCATGTCCACCCAGGCCATTGGCGCCTTCGACGTGGCGCTGTACGACCTCAAGGCGCGCCGCGCGGGGCTGTCGCTGTCCAAGCTCTTGGGCTCGCAGCGCGACTCGGTGCAGTGCTACAACACCTCGGGCGGCTTTCTGCACACGCCCATCGAGCAACTGGTGGTGAACGCGGGCGCTTCCATCGAGCGCGGCATCGGCGGCATCAAGCTCAAGGTCGGCCAACCCGACCGGGCGCTGGACATAAAGCGCGTCGAGACCGTGCGCAAGCACCTGGGCGAGCATGTGCCGCTGATGGTGGACGCCAACCAGCAGTGGGACCGCCCCACGGCCCAGCGCATGTGCCGCATCTTCGAAGAATTCAACCTGGTGTGGATCGAGGAGCCGCTCGACGCTTACGATTTCGAGGGCCACGCCGCGCTGGCCGCGACCTTCGACACACCGATCGCCACCGGCGAAATGCTCACCAGCGCTGCCGAGCACGGCGAGCTGATACGCCACCGCGCAGCCGACTACCTGATGCCCGACGCACCGCGCGTGGGCGGCATCACGCCCTTCCTCAAGATCGCCGGGCAGGCCGAGCATGCCGGCCTGAGCCTGGGCCCGCACTTCGCCATGGAGCTGCACGTGCACCTGGCTGCCGTGTATGCCACCGAGCCCTGGGTCGAGCATTTCGACTGGCTGGAGCCGTTGTTCAACGAGCGCCTGGAGATCCAGAACGGTCGCATGCTCGTGCCCACGCGCCCCGGCCTGGGCCTGAGCCTGAGCGAGCAGGCGCGCGCCTGGACACGCGAGAGCGCAGAAGTCGGACAGCGCCCCTGACGCGCCTGCGGTAGATTGAGAAAAACAGCACCGAGAAAACCCCATGACCGATAGCACCGCATCCACCACGACCCCGGCGCGGCCGCCCCTGCACATCAAGATGGACGAGCGCGACAACGTCGCCATCGTCGCCAACGACGGGGGGCTGCCTGCGGGCACGGTGTTTCCCTCTGGCCTGACCTTGGTGGACAAGGTGCCGCAGGCGCACAAGGTGGCGCTGGTGGACATCCCTGAAGGCGGCGAGGTGCGCCGCTACAACGTGCCCATCGGCTATGCCCTGAAAGCCATCCCCGCGGGCAGCTGGGTGCACGAGCGCCTGCTGCGCATGCCTGAGGCGCGCGAGCTCGAAGGCCTGCCCATCGCCACCGTCAAGCCCGAGCCACAGCCCGCGTTGGAAGGCTACACCTTCGAGGGCTACCGCAATGCCGATGGCTCGGTGGGCACGCGCAACATCCTGGCCATCACGCAGACCGTGCAGTGCGTGGCCGGTGTCACCGACTTCGCCGTGCAGCGCATCAAGGCCGAGCTGCTGCCGCGCTTTCCCAACGTCGACGACGTGGTGGCGCTGGAGCACACCTATGGCTGCGGCGTGGCCATCGACGCACCCGACGCGGTGATCCCCATCCGCACGCTGCGCAACATCTCGCTCAACCCCAACTTCGGCGGCGAGGTCATGGTGGTCAGCCTGGGCTGCGAGAAGCTGCAGCCCGAGCGCCTGCTGCCGCCTGGCAGCATCCCGCTGGTGGATGAGCGCAGCGTGGCCGACACGGGCACCAGCGCCGAAACGCCGCTTGACGTGGTGTGCCTGCAGGACGATGCGCACGTGGGCTTCATGTCCATGGTCGACTCCATCCTGCGCCAGGCCGAGCTGCACCTCAAGCGCCTGAACGCGCGCCGGCGCGAGACCGTGCCTGCCAGCGAACTCGTGGTGGGCGTGCAGTGCGGCGGCAGCGATGCGTTCTCGGGCGTCACGGCCAATCCGGCCGTGGGCTACTGCACCGACCTGCTGGTGCGCGCAGGTGCCACCGTGATGTTCTCGGAAACCACCGAGGTGCGCGATGGCATCGACCAGCTCACCTCGCGTGCCTCCACCCCCGAAGTGGCCGAGGCCATGATCCGCGAGATGGCCTGGTACGACGCCTACCTGCAGCGCGGCCGCGTGGACCGCAGCGCCAACACCACTCCGGGCAACAAGAAGGGCGGCCTGTCCAACATCGTGGAAAAGGCCATGGGCTCCATCGTCAAGTCGGGCAGCTCGCCCATCTCGGGCGTGATCTCGCCGGGCGAAAAGCTCCGCCAGCGCGGCCTGATCTACGCGGCCACGCCGGCCAGCGATTTCATCTGCGGCACCCTGCAGCTGGCTGCGGGCATGAACCTGCACGTGTTCACCACCGGCCGCGGCACGCCCTATGGCCTGGCCCAGGTGCCCGTCATCAAGGTGGCCACGCGTGACGACCTGGCGCGCCGCTGGCATGACCTGATGGACATCAACGCCGGAACGATCGCCACCGGCGAAAAGACGATTGCCGACGTGGGCTGGGAGATGTTCCAGCTCATGCTCGACGTGGCCAGCGGCCGCAAAAAGACCTGGGCCGAGCAGTGGAAGCTGCACAACGCTCTGGTCCTCTTCAACCCGGCCCCGGTGACCTGATTCCGCGGCCGAGGATCGGCCGCGTTCCGCCTTCTTTCATTCAAAACCACAACAGGAGACAAGAGCGATGACGACAAACAAGAACCAGGCCCGCCGGCAGTTCCTGAAAACGGCGGCCGGCACTGGCATGGCTGCGCTGAGCGGCCTGGCTGGCGCCCAGGCCTTCGACTTCAGGCCCCACCAGCGCTACCCCGACCCGTCGGTGTTCATCCTGGACCCGGGCTTTTCCAAGTACCGCATCTACAGCAGCACGGTGGAGCAGTTGGGCACGGGCATGCGCTGGGCCGAGGGGCCGGCCTATTTCCCCCAGGGCGGCTACCTGCTGCTCAGCGACATCCCGAACAACCGGCTGATGAAGTACGACGAGAAGACCGGGCAGTTCTCGGTGCACAAGACCAACGTCAACTACGCCAACGGCAATGTCTGCGACCGCCAGGGTCGGCTCATCACCTGCGAGCATTCGGTCACACGCCGGGTGGTGCGCACCGAGAAGGATGGGCGCACCACCGTGCTGGCCGACCGCTTCGAGGGCAAGCGCCTGAACGCGCCCAACGACATCGTCGTCAAGTCGGACGACAGCGTCTGGTTCACCGATCCCATCTTCGGCATCAACGGTGAATGGGAGGGCTCGCGCGCCACGCCCGAGCAGGCCACGACGAATGTCTACCGCATCGCGCCCGACGGCAAGCTCACCGCGGTGATCACCGACCTGGTCAACCCCAACGGCCTGGCCTTCTCGCCCGACGAGAAGAAGCTCTACGTGGTGGAGTGGAAGGGCACGCCCCACCGCAGCATCTGGGCCTACGACGTGTCTGCCGACGGGGCCAGCGTCTCCAACAAGACCAAGCTCATCGATGCGGCCGGCCCCGGCGCCCTCGACGGCTTCAAGGTCGACCGCGACGGCAACCTGTGGTGCGGCTGGGGCTACACCGGTGCCGTGGCGGCCGAGCCCACGGACATCGGTGGCGGCATGAGGGCGCACCTGCCCACGGGCCGCTCCGACGAGATGGACGGTGTGAAGGTCTTCAACCCCGAGGGCAAGCCCATCGGTTTCATCCGCCTGCCCGAGCGCTGTGCCAACCTGGCCTTCGGCGGGCCC
Organism: Acidovorax sp. CF316; assembly: GCF_000276605.1. GTDB lineage: Bacteria > Pseudomonadota > Gammaproteobacteria > Burkholderiales > Burkholderiaceae_C > Acidovorax. The sequence goes on from NZ_AKJX01000006.1 coordinate 26,662, forward strand.
AAGCGCAACCGGCTTTACATGACCAGCAGCCATTCGCTGTACGCGCTGTACGTGGAGTCGCACGGCGCGGTGTAAGGTCCGGCTTTCGCCATTGTTTTCCTACCCAACAGGAGTTATTGCGTGTCCTCTCTTCCCGCTCAGAAAGTCGCTCTCGTCACCGGTGCCGGCAGCGGCATTGGCCGTGCCGTTGCCCTGCAGCTCGCCAAGGACGGTTTCCACGTCGTGGCCACCGGGCGCCGTACCGAATTGCTCGATGCCCTGGTGGCCGAGGTGCAGGCTGCGGGCGGCAAGGCCCTGGCCGTGGTGTCCGACGTGCGCGACCCGGCCAGCGTGGATGCGCTGTTCCAGACCGTCGAGAAGGAATGCGGCCGCCTGGACGTGCTGTTCAACAACGCCGGCATCGGCGCGCCTGCCGTGCCCATGGACGAACTGCCCGTGGAGAAGTGGCTGGACGTGGTGAACACGAACATCACCGGTGTCTTCCTGTGCGCGCGGGCCGCCTTCGGCCTCATGCGCCGCCAGTCGCCGCAGGGCGGGCGCATCATCAACAACGGCTCGATCTCGGCGCACACGCCGCGGCCCTTCAGCAGCCCCTACACGGCCAGCAAGCATGCCGTGCTGGGCCTGACCAAGTGCCTGGCGCTGGACGGCCGCGCCTACAACATCGTCGGCTGCCAGATCGACATTGGCAATGCGCTGACCGACCTGGCGGCCCGCATGGGCAAGGGCGAAGGCGTGCGCCAGGCCAATGGCACCATGTCCACCGAGCCGCTGATGGACGTCAAGCACGTGGCCGATGCCGTGAGCTACATGGCCAGCCTGCCATTGAGCGCCAACGTGCTCAACATGACGGTGATGGCATCGAACATGCCGTTCGCCGGAAGAGGCTGAGGCGGCTTGACCTTCAACCGGCTAACGTCGTTGGAGAGCCTTGCCGTGCTACAGCACTGTCTGCGGCTCTCCGCCTAGCTATCCGGATGAATGCCAAGCCGCGAGACTGCTGAGGGGCAGGCTTCGTTCTACTTGACAGTCGGCTTGGCGCCTGCCGCTTTGGCCTTGCTCTGGGCCAGGGCGCGGCTTTCCTTCTTGAGCCCCGTGGACACGGGGCACACGCTCTGCATGAAGCCCGTGAGCGTGTGGGCCAGGTTGTCGCGCAGCAGGCTGTAGTAGACGAACTGGCCGCGCTTTTCCGACGTGACGAGGCCGGCGTTCTCCAGCACCTTGAGGTGCTGCGAGAGCGAGGGCTTGCTCATCTCGAAGCGCGCGGCGATCTCGCCCGCGGACAGCTCGGTCTCAGACAGGTAGGCCAGGATCTTGCGCCGGGGGGTGGACGCAAGCGCTTCGAAGATTTTTTCCATCCGCTCATTCTAGCGAAGCTGTGTCGTGGCTTATTTAATTAAATATTTAGGTATTTAACTAAATATTGCTATGATGGCTGCAAAGGACATGGCCATGAGCAACACCCCCAACCCCACTGCCACCGTGTACTACAACAGCGCCTGCCCCGTGTGCGACGCCGGCATCTGCGCCATGCGGGAGCGGCTGGCCGCCGATGGGGATGTGCAATGGGTGGACGTGCACCAGCACCCCGAGGTGCTCGATGCCCTGGGCCTGGAGCTCGAAGCCGTGCGCGAGCGCCTGCACGTGGCCGACGGGCAGGGGCGCATGCAGGTGGGCGCCGATGCCCTGGCCGCAGCCCTGCGGCGCGTGCCGCGCTGGGGCTGGCTGGCCGCGCCGCTGCGGTGGTGGGGTGTGCGCAAGGTCACCGACCTTTTCTACAACGCCTTTGCGCGCCGGCTCTACCGCTGGAACCGGGCCAAGGGCCATTGGTAAGCCGATCAATCGTTTTCCCATTCCAAAGAAGGAGCCACACCATGGTCCACACCAACTTCGACGCCGCCGAACTCGCCAAATTCCAGCAACTGGCCGACCGCTGGTGGGATCCGCAATCGGAGTTCCGCCCGCTGCACGAGATCAACCCGCTGCGCCTGCAATGGATCGACGATGCGGTCTCGCTCTCCGGCAAGCGCGTGCTCGACGTGGGCTGCGGCGGCGGCATCCTGGCCGAGTCCATGGCCCGGCGCGGGGCCGACGTGCTGGGTATCGATCTGGCGGACAAGCCGCTCAAGGTGGCCACGCTGCATGCGCGCAAGAGCGGGGCGAGCGTGGCCTACCGCGCCGTGTCGGCCGAGGAGCTGGCGGCCGAGCAGCCAGGCAGCTACGACGTGGTGACCTGCATGGAGATGCTGGAACATGTGCCCGACCCGCGCCTGGTGGTCGAGGCCTGTGCGCGGCTCGTGAAGCCCGGTGGCTGGGTGTTCTTTTCCACCATCAACCGCACGCCCTTTGCGTGGCTGATTGCAGTGTTCGGCGCCGAGCGGGTGCTGCGGCTGCTGCCCGTGGGCACGCACGACTGGCGCAAGTTCATCCGCCCGCACGAACTCACCGCCCATGCCCATGGGGCCGGCCTGGCCCTCACGGATGCGCGCGGGCTGGGCTACAACCCGTTCACCCGGGCATTCAGGCTGCACCGCGCGCTGCGCGTGGGCTACCTGTTGGCGATGAAGAAGAAGGAGGGCTGAAGGGGCTCAGCCTGCCACAGCCTGCAGGGCCTGCTGCACATCGGCCGCCTGCTGCGGGCGCACCAGGCGCTCCACTTCCTTGCCATCCTTGAGGAAGACCAGCGTGGGCCAGAGCTTCACGCCGAAGGTGCGCCCCAGGCGCTGGCCAGGGCCGTCCTCGACCTTGATGTGGGCCACGTCGGCGCGGTCCTTCAAGGCCCCTTCAATGAGCGGCTGGGCGCGCTGGCAGTGGCCGCACCAGGGCGTGCCAAACTCGACGACGGTGGTTCCCGCCAACTGGTCCACTTCATCGCGCGAAGGGGGCTGTACAAGGTGTTTGGCTGCGTAAGGCATGGTGTATCTCGTTCCAATGGAGGGTGTTCGGTACAGCGTAGACCGTGTCGGGCCAGGCGTGGGGAAGGCCAGGCCGCACCTGCATGTCAGATCACGCCGTCAAAAACCATCACGTCAACGGGCTCGCCGGCCGCCACGTCGCCCTGGCCATGGTGCAGCACGATGAGGCCATTGGCCTGCACCATGGAGCTAAGCACGCCCGAGCCCTGGTTGCCGGTGGTGCAGACCTGCAGGCTGCCGTCGGGCGCGGTGCTCACCGTGCCACGCTGGTACTCGGTGCGGCCGGGCTTCTTGCGCAGGGCCTCAGTGCTGGTGGCACGCATCAGCGGCACGGGGGTGTGGGTGCTGCCCATCATGCGCAGCAGGGCCGGGCGCACGAAGGCCAGGAAGGTGACCATCACCGCCACCGGGTTGCCGGGCAGGCCGAACAGCACGGCGCTGCGGCCATCGTCCTGCGTGTCGCTGGCCAGGCGGCCCACGGCCATGGGGCGGCCGGGCCGCATGGCGATGCGCCAGAAGGCCACGTCGCCGAGCTGCTTCATCATGGTGCGCGTATGGTCGGCCTCGCCCACGCTCACACCACCGCTGGTGATGATGGCGTCGGCCTGCTGCGCCGCCTGGCGAAAGGCGGCCTCCAGCAGGGCGGGCTCATCGCGCACCACCCCGAGGTCGATCACCTCCACCCCCAGGCGCGTGAGCAGGCCGAACACGGTGTAGCGGTTGCTGTCGTACACCGCGCCCTCGCGCGGGGCCTCGCCCAGGCTCAGGATCTCGTCGCCGGTGGAAAAGTAGGCCACGCGCAGGCGCCGGTACACCGCCACCGTGGGCAGGCCCAGGCTGGCCACCAGGCCCAGCGCGGCGGGGGTGAGCAGTTCGCCCTGCGCGAGCGCAACACTGCCTTGCATCAGGTCCTCGCCCTTGAAGCGGCGGTTATCGCCCGGGCGCAGCACATCGGCGGCAATGGTGATGGACCCGTCCGCCCCGGTGCTGGTGAACTCCTGCGGCACCACGGTGTCCAGGCCCGCCGGCATGATGGCGCCGGTCATGATCTTCACGCACTCGCCTGCAGCCACGCTGCCCGTCCAGGCCTTGCCAGCCAGGGCCGTGCCCACGGGGCGCAGCGTGAGCGGCTGGCCCGGCACCAGTTGCGCACCGTCCAGCGCGTAGCCGTCCATGGCCGAGTTGTCGTGCGGCGGCACGCTCACGGGCGAGACCACGTCGCTGGCCAGCACGCGGCCCAGCGCATCGAAGAGGGGCAGGGTTTCGCTGCCCTGCACCGGCTGCACCAGGCGCGCGAGGAAGGCGTTGGCATCGGCAACGCTCAGGGCCTTGGGGTCGTAGCCCTGCAGTTCGGCGGCAATCTGGGCAAGGGTCTTCATGGGCGGTTGGATGGTGTACCGGCCTCCAGCGCATGCAGCTCGGCCAGGGTGTTGGCGTTGAAGAAGGCCTGCGGGTCGTCGCCCGGTGCGTTGAACGGCACGACGGCGCAGGCATGCTGGCCGGTCCAGGCATCGATCTTGCGACCGCCGGCCTGGGTGAAGGCCACCAGGCTCTCCAGCAACTCCACGCGCATCAGGCAGAACACGGGCTGGGGGCGCACGGCCACCTGGCCGCTGCCGTCGTCCTCGGGGGCGGCCGCCATGGCGATGTCGGCACCCGCTTCCTCGGCCGCAGCAGCCAGGCGCGCGGCCAGGTCCAGCGGGAACAGGGGGGTGTCGCAGGGCACGGTCAGCATCCAGGGCGTTTCGCAGCGCTCCAGCCCGGTCATGAAGCCGGCCAGCGGGCCCGGGTAGTCGGCCAGCACGTCGGGCCACACCGGGGCACCGAAGGATTCGTAGGCCGCCAGGTTGCGGTTGGCGTTGACCATGGTGGCCCCGGTCTGCATTTGCAGGCGCATCAGCGTGTGCAGCGCCAGCGGCATGCCGCGAAAGCCCTGCAGGCCCTTGTCGACCCCGCCCATGCGGGAGCCGCGTCCCCCGGCCAGCACGAGGCCGGTGATGTCCTGGATGTCGATCATTGGAAGGTGTGGCCCCGTGCGCGTTGAAGAAAAAATGAAAGGGCAGCCGTGGCTGCGCCGTCAGCCGCCGATGTAGCTCATCTCCACCCGGCGCGGCCCTGGCGTGGCATCCGCGGGCAGGCTGCTGCGCAGCTCCGAGTAGCGGTCGCTGCGGCCCTGCCAGATGGGGGCGATGGCCGAGGCGATGGCCTCGTCACTTGCGCCGCCGCGCAGCAGGCTGCGCAGGTCGTGGCCCTGGGTGGCGAAGAGGCACAGGTACAGCTGGCCTTCTGTGGACAGGCGTGCGCGGTTGCAGTCGTGGCAAAAGGCCTGCGTGACGCTGCTGATCACGCCGATCTCGCCCAGCGCCGGGTCGTGCCGGCCGCTGGCATCGGCATAGCCCCAGCGCTCGGCGGTCTCACCAGGGCTGGCAGGGTCGAGTGGCACCAGGGGCAGGTGGGCGCGCAGGCGCTCGATGAGCTCGGCCGAGGGCAGCACCTCGTCCATGCGCCAGCCGTTGGTGGCCCCCACGTCCATGTACTCGATGAAGCGCAGCGTGGTGCCCGTGCCGCGAAAGTGCCGCGCCATGGGCAGGATCTCGTGGTCGTTGGTGCCGCGCTTGACTACCATGTTGACCTTGATCTGCGACAGGCCAGCCGCGTGCGCGGCCTCGATGCCGGCCAGCACGTCGGCGACCGGAAAGTCCACATCGTTCATGCGCTGGAACACCGTGTCGTCCAGGCCGTCGAGGCTTACCGTCACGCGGTTCAGGCCCGCGTCCTTGAGCGCCCGGACCTTGCGCACCAGCAGCGATCCGTTGGTGGTGAGCGTGAGGTCGGGGGCCGTGCCGTCCACCGTGCGCAGCGCCGCGAGTTGCTCCACCAGCGCTTCGAGGTTCTTGCGCAGCAGCGGCTCGCCGCCCGTGAGGCGGATCTTGCGCACCCCGTGGGCCAGGAACAACCGGGCCAGGCGCGTGATCTCCTCGAAGCTGAGCAGCGCGCTGTGCGGCAGGTAGGGGTAGTCCTTGTCGAAGACTTCCTTGGGCATGCAGTAGCTGCAGCGGAAGTTGCAGCGGTCCGTCACGCTGATGCGCAGGTCGCGCAACGGGCGCCCGCGCGTGTCCACCAGGTGGCCCGTGGGCGCCTGGCCATGCAGCGGCACCACCGCCTTCAGGGCGGCGATGCGCTGGTCCACCAGGGGGATCACACGTTCGGCCATGGGGCCGATTTTGCCGCAGTACCGCAGTCGTGGCAGTGCCGTCTGCCCTAATCCCCCGCGTTTAGAAGGTGGGAACGAGCCCGGCGTGTCCGAGCAGGCCGCCACAACGCGTGTGATCTAGGCGAAAAGCGCAGCCATAGCTCGGGCTATGGCGAGCATTTTCAACGACGAGCGCGCGTGTTTTGGAGGCATGAGCGGGCATGTCGGGCCCGTTCACACCTTCTTAGACACAGCGTCCGCCGTCCACCTCGATACACACGCCGTTGATGAACGAGGCTTCGTCGCTGGCCAGGTAGAGGGCGGCGTTGGCCACGTCGAGCGCGGTGGAGAAGCGGCCCAGCGGGATGGTGGCCAGGAACTTGGCGCGGCGTGCGTCGTCCACCGGGCCGCCCGCGAATTCGGCGGCCAGGCCCGTGTCGGGGTTGAACACCGGGTTGATGCAGTTCACGCGGATGTTGTCCGGACCCAGCTCGGCCGCCATGGACTTGCTGGTGATGATCACGGCACCCTTGGAGCCGTTGTACCAGGTCAGGCCCGGGCGCGGGCGCAGGCCGGCCGTGGAGGCGATGTTGATGATGCTGCCACCGCCCACCTTGCGCAGCGCGGGCACGGCGTGGATGGCCGAGAGGTAGATGCTCTTCATGTTGATGGCATAGACCTTGTCGAACTCTTCCTCGCTCACCTCCAGCATGGGGCGGTTGCGGTGCGTCCAGCCGGCGTTGTTGACCATCACGTCGAGCCGGCCGTACAGGCGCACGGCCTCGTCGACCAGGGCCTTGACCTGGGCCGAATTCGTCACGTCGGCCTTGAAGAAGGCGGCCGTGCCGCCGGCCGCGGTGATCTCGGCCACCACGCGCTGGCCGCCGGCTTCGTTGATGTCGTTGACGATGACTTTGGCGCCCTCGGCCGCCAGGCGCTTGGCGATGCCCTCGCCAATGCCGTTGCCGGCGCCGGTGACGATGACGGACTTGTTCTGTGCACGCATGGAGTGTCTCCCTGTCTTTGGAAAATGGGGGGCGGTAAAAAGTAAGGGTGGGGGCGGCCGTGGTCAGCGCTCGGCGGGCGGTGCCACCGTCTCGGGCTTGCTGAGCGCGATGGGCACACGGCCGTAGAACTGCGGGAAATGTTCCTTCACGCCGTTGCCGTCGAAGGCCCAGCCCGTGCACTGGCCCAGGTGGCGCGGCGGGTCGCCATTGGCGGGCGGCGCGAACACGGCGGTGACGGACTGGAAGGCGGCCGTGGCCAGGTTGAACAGCAGCTCGCGCAGGTGGGTGCAACTGGCCACGCTGCCCAGGTGTTTCTGGATGGCCTGGCGCCAGCCACGGGTCATGCTGCAGCCCACCATCTGCTGCAGCGCGGCCTGGGCCAGCGGGCAGTCCTTGAGCGGGTGGGCGTCCATCGCCACGTCGATGGCCTGCACCACGAGCTGGCGGTCCACCGTGACGCGCAGCAGCATGTGGTGGATGGGCTCACCCGCGCGGCGCATGCCTTGACCACGGTGCACGGGCGCATCGTAGGCCTTGCTGTCGTGCAGCTCGCCTTCGATGTCCCACAGGCCGTCGTCGCGCTCGAAGCCCTGGTAGGTCACGCGCCGGACATGCCGGGCGGTGCGGGGGGCGGGGGGGCTCAGGGGCATGGAAAAATGATTCTGAATCTCGGTGTCCCGCGGCGGGCGAGGGACACCTGGCGCATCAGCCGTGCTTGATGGCGACCGTCTTGAGCGTGGTGAAACCGTACAGTGCCTCGAAGCCTTTTTCGCGGCCGTAGCCGCTGGACTTCACGCCGCCGAAGGGCAGCTCCACGCCACCACCGGCACCGTAGTTGTTGATGAACACCTGGCCGCTGTGCACGCGCTTGGCCATGCGGAACTGGCGCGAGCCGTCGCGCGTCCAGATGCCGGCCACCAGGCCGAACTGCGTGGCATTGGCCAGCTCCACCGCATGGTCCTCGTCCTGGAAGGCCATGGCCGAGAGCACGGGGCCGAAGACTTCTTCCTGCGCCAGGCGGTGCTGCACCGGCACGTCGCGCAGCAGGGTGGGGGCCTGGTAGAAGCCGCCCTCGGGCGATTCGTCCACCACCACGCCCTGGGCCACCATGGGGATGCCGGCCACCTGTGCGTCGGACAGGAAGTCCCACACGCGCTGCTGCTGGGTCTGGCGGATCAGCGGGCCCACGTCCAGGTCCATGGCCGCCGGGCCCACGCGCAGGGCCTCGAAGGCCTTGCCCAGGCGTTCGAGCAGGGATTCGTAGATCAGCGAGTCGATCAGCACGCGCGAGCCGGCGCTGCAGGTCTGGCCCGCGTTCTGCACGATGGCGTTGATCACCACGGGCACGGCGGCATCCAGGTCGGCATCGGCGAAGATGATCTGCGGGCTCTTGCCACCGAGCTCCAGCGTCACGGGGCAGTGGCGCTCGGCCGCCACCTGCTGGATCAGCGTGCCGATCTTGGGGCTGCCGGTGAAGCTGATGTGGTCGATGCCGGGGTGGCGCGCGAGCGCGTCGCCCACCTCATGCCCATAGCCGGTGACGATGTTCAGGGCCCCCGACGGGAAGCCCACCTCGGCCGCCAGCTGCGCCACGCGGATCAGCGACAGGCAGGCGTCCTCGGCTGGCTTGACCACGCAGACGTTGCCGGCGGCCAGGGCGCCGCCCACGCTGCGGCCGAAGATCTGCATCGGGTAGTTCCAGGGGATCACGTGGCCCGTCACGCCATGTGGCTCGCGCCAGGTGAGCACGCTGTAACCGTCCAGGTAGGGCAGGGTCTCGCCATGCAGCTTGTCGCAGGCACCGGCATAGAACTCGAAGTAACGCGCCAGCGCCAGCGTGTCGGCCCGCGCCTGCTTGGTGGGCTTGCCGCAGTCGCGCTGCTCCAGCGCGGTCAGCTCGTCGGCATGCTCGAGCACCTTGGCCGACAGGCGCTGCAGCAGGCGGCCGCGGTCGGCGGGCGCCATGCGCTGCCACACGGCGTTGTAGCACTGGCGCGCCGCATGCACCGCCGCGTCGATGTCGTCGGCGTTGCTGCGCTGGATCTCGTCGAAGGGTTGGCCGTCGGACGGGTCGATCACGGGCAGCGTACGGCCCGACGAAGACGGTACGGAGGCGTTGGCGATGTAGTTCAGTTGCATGGTGCCATTTTGCCCGGAAATACAACGTGTTCTTAGTATTTGTGGCGCAATTGCCGCTGGGTGATAACCCGTATGCGTCGATAGCTATCGTTTCAATAGCAAGTCGCGCGCAGGGCCGCCAGGTCCAGGATCTCCACCTCGCCACGGTGCACGCGCACCAGGGCGCGTGCCTCAAGGTCCTTGAGGATCTGGTTGGTGGTCTGGCGCGAAATGGCCAGCATCAGCGACAACTGCTCCTGCGAAATCCCGATCACCCGGCGCGACTGGCCTTCGGCCGTCCACTGGCCATAGCCCTCTGCCATCATCACCAGGCGTCGCGCCAGGCGCTGGCCGGCAGGCAGCAGGGCCAGTTCCTCGATGGCCACGAAGGCCGTGCGCAGCTTGTCGGTGAGCAGCAGGGCCAGCGCATGCCAGTGCTGCGGGTGGGCGGTGAGCCAGGCCTGCAGCGGCTCGTGCGGTATCTGCAGCAGGGTGCTGGCCTCGGCCGCGTGCGCATCGTGCGTGCGCGCCGAGTTGTCGAAGACCGAGATCTCGCCGAACCAGTGCGGCGGCTCCAGCCGCGTGAGCATGGCCGCGCGTGCCTCGTCGGCCCGCCCGCCCGTGCCCGAGATGTTGATCGCGCCGCGCACCACGGCGTACAGGCCGCAGGGCGCATCGCCGCGCAGGAAGAGCACCTCCCCCGGCGCCAACTGGCGCAGGTGGGCCATGGCCAGCAGGGGCTGGGCAAAATCGGGGGGCAGGTGGGCGAACCAGCGGCCGGTCTGGAGCACGGGAAGGTAGGCGGCGGGTTCGGTCATGCAGGAAGGAGAGGGCGGTCGGGCAGGGCGTTGTGTCGGCTTTCCGACAGACTGTGGCCGGGCATCGGGCGAGTATGGATGCTGCTCAAAACAATACCAGGAGACACCCATGAAAACCCTGATCGACCAGCTGTCCCAGTACGCCGACTACCACCGCGACCCGCGCAACATCCACACCCACTTCGTGGGCGTGCCGATGATCATGTTCGCCGTGGTGATCCTGCTCTCGCGCCCCACCTGGCTGCTGGGCGGGGTGCCGGTGGGGCCGGCCCTGGTGGCCGCCATCGCGGCCAGTGTCTTCTACTTCCGGCTCGATACGCGCTTCGGCCTGGTGATGGCCACCTTGCTGGCCGCCATGCTGGCGGGCGGCCAGTGGCTGGCGCTGCAAGGCACCACGCTGTGGCTGGCCACGGGCGTGGGCCTGTTCGCCGTGGGTTGGGTGATCCAGTTCGTGGGCCACTACTACGAGGGCCGCAAGCCGGCCTTCGTGGACGACCTGGCGGGCCTGATCGTCGGCCCGCTTTTCGTGGTGGCGGAACTGGGCTTTCTGATGGGCCTGCGCAAGGAAGTGCAGCACGCCATCGAGCAGCGCAGCGGCCCGGTGCGCCTGCGCACGGGGCCGGCTGCCACGGCCTGACCTGGCGCGTCTCCCCCTCTCTCCCCGTTCATTGAATCCGGCCCACGGCACCGCATGGCGGTGCCGTGGGCTTTGCCACAGGAGCGCGGCCCGTCTGGCCGCGTGAGCGCACCATGAGTTTCATTTCCATCCTGCCCACGCTGCTGTTCATTGCGCTGGGCCTCGTCATGTTCGGCCTGGGCCTGTCGCTCACCGTGGCGGACTTCCAGCGCCTGCTGCAGTACCCACGCGCCGTGGTGCTGGCCCTGGTGCTGCAGGTGCTGGTGCTGCCAGCGGTCTGCTACGGACTGATCGTGCTGCTGGGCGTGCCGCCGCTGTATGCCGTGGGGCTGATGCTGCTGGCGGCCTCGCCGGGCGGCGTGTCGGCCAACCTGTTCAGCCACCTGTTCGGCGGCAACGTGGCGATGAACATCTCGCTCACGGCCATCAACACGCTGCTGTCCATCGTGAGCCTGCCACTCATCACCAACTGGGCCATCGCCACCTTCGCCAAGACCGGCCAGGTGGTGCCGCTGCAGTTCGGCAAGGTGCTGGAGGTGATCGTGATCGTGCTCATCCCGGTGGTCGTGGGCATGTGGGCGCACCGGCGCGCGCCGGCCTTCAGCGCCCGCATGGAAAAGCCCATGAAGCTCTTCAGCGCCATGGTGCTTGCGGCCTTTGCACTGATCGCCATCGTGAAGGAATGGGCGGCCCTGTCGGCCTCTTTTGCCGACATCGGTCCGGCCGTGCTGCTGTTCAATGCCTTGAGCCTGGGCGCGGGCTACTTCCTGCCGCGCGCGGTGGGCATGGACAAGTCCATGGCCACGGCCATCGGCTTCGAGATCGGCATCCACAACTCCACGCTGGCGATCTTCATTGCGCTGTCGGTGCTGAACAACTTCCAGCTGGCGCTGCCAGCCGCCATCTACTCGGTCAGCATGTACATCATGGCGCCGCTGTTCGGCATGCTGGTGCTGCGCAGGCAGGGGCAGAAGGCCCCGGGCTCATGACCTGCTTTCCACGCTGTTGCGCATGGCCGTCTGCGCCACGGCGTCCAGGGCCACGTCCACCACGGGCTGCTGGCTGAGTACCTGCAGGTTGCCCTGCTGGATGCACCGGTCGAGCAGCCGCAGGGTCATCGACTGGGTGCGGCCGGACGCGTTGGTGAAGAGGAAGAAGGTGCCCTGCGAGCCGACCCAGGACAGCTGGGTGCGTTCCCACTGGCCCGCCACCAGCAGGTTGACCCAGCTGCCGACGGCCAGCGTGGGCCTGGCGGGCGCATCCGCCGGGGTGGGGGCCGGCAGGGGCTCCAGGTCCCCTGGCACAGAGGGCTGCAAGTCGTCCATGAAGCCGGAATCCTGGGCTTCCGATGGCGCGACCCATGGCTCTTCATCCAGGAGCAGGTCCGGTGGTTCCGCAGACTCGGTGCCCGGCGGCGCTGGAGCATGGGACAGTGCGTCAGGCTTGGGCCCGCCCTGGAAGGCCTGCTGGTGCAACTGCATCAGCTGCTCGAAGACGGCTTCGGTCCTGTCAGCTGGGTAGTCGATCAAGGCGAGCCCCTCGCGCAGCCGGGGCAGCAGCTGGGGGATCAGGCGCGCGAGCTCACCGGTGTTCATGCGGGTCAGCTCGGGCTGCGCGCTCCAGACCAGGGCGCCCACCAGCTCCTGGTAGCGGCCCGGGTCGGCGCTGCCTGTCTGGTCGATGAGGCGCGCCTGGGCCATGACCTGGGCCCAGGGGCCGAGCAGGAAATGGGCAATTTCGCCGGGAATCTGCTCGAACTGCGGCAGCAACCGGATCTCGCCGGACAACCTGGCCGCCAGCACGTGGCGCTGCTCGGCGTGCTGCAGCGCCTCGATGGCGCGCTGGCGCTCCTGTTCGCGCGCCTGCTCGCTGTCTGCCCATTGCGCATGCAACTGCTGGCGGACCTGCTCGAAATCGTCGGCCCCTCCGATGGTGGCCGTGGCCAGCGGGCCGGCAATGTCCATGAGGGAGCGCATGAAGCGCTTGAAGCCCGGTGCCTCGGGCCCGTTGAAGGCCATGGCGTGGTCGGTGATGTCCTGCAGCAGGCGGCGCGCGGGGTGCTCCTTGTTGCTGAAGAACCGGGGGTCGGCCAGCGCCAGCTGCATCAGGGCAGGCTCCAGGGCGCGTACGAACTGCTGCACGGGCCACAGCAGCCGGCTGTCGCGCGCGATGTTGTCCACCATCAGCGCAACCACCTCCATGCCCAGGGCGTCGCCCAGCCCCGCGGCGCGCCGCTGGCCCGAACCGTCGCCCGGCTGGGCGCGCTGGCCACCCAGGCGCTCCATCATCTGGCCGACTTGGTTCATCTCCTGCAGCGCCTCGAAGGCGGCGGGCACAGTCATGGCGAAATCCGTGGCGGGCGGGTCGATCTGCGGAAGCTCGGCCGGGCTCTCGAACTCGCGTGCAAAGCGTTCGGCAAAGGGCTCGTCGTCCGGCGCAGCCGCCGGGGCCTGCGCCGGCGCGTGTGTCTCGCTGAACTCGCCGAGCAGCAGGCGGCGCAGTCGGTCGAGCGTCAGCAGTGGGTCGCCGGAGCCTGCCGGCACGGGCAGGTCCGTTTCCGCCCCGAACCCGGGGGATGCTCCGTCGCCACCCGGCGCGACGTACACATACTCGCCGTCGGCCTGGCGCATGGCGTAGCCCACGGGCTGCACGCCGCCTTGCTTGAGCAGATCGATCTGCGCCAGGTAGAGCTTGCGTAGCTCGGTGCCCAGCGCCTTGGCCATGTGTGCCATCCAGTCGTGCCGCACCTGGGCGGTGGCCTGCATCTGCGACACCACGGCCTGCAGTGCCTGCAGGAAGACTTCGGGGCGCAGGGGGTTGTGCTCGGGCTGCACCCTGGGCAGCCCCTGGGCTGCGCACACCAGGGCATCGAGGTCGGCCAGCGGCCCCTCGACGGCAGACGCCAGCACCTGGGTGGCGCGGGCGCGCTCGATGCTTTCGGTGATCTGCGACTCGTCCATCAGTTCGAGCTGGTCGAAATGGATGGAGAACAGGGAGCGCGAGGGTTTCTCCTCCCCGAGCGCCGTGGTCTGCTGTGCGAGTGCCTTGCGCAGCGCGCCGGGGTAGCGCTCGCCCATCACGGAGGTGAGTCGCATGAGCTGCTGCTGCGCTTCGAGCATGCCCTGGTGCTCGCCCGGCGTGCGGGCCTGGTCCTGGCGCAGCTGCAAGGACATGCGCGTCGCCTCGGCGACGCGCTCCATCAGCTGCCTGGAATCGGCCAGCACACCCTGGACGATGCGCTGGTAGTGCGGGGCGTTGCCGCCGAGAGGGGCAGGGTCAGGCAGTGCGGAATGTGTCAAGGCCATCTTCTCTGGGAATACCGGAATGCCTGTGATGGTACGCGGGCTTGCTGCCCAAGTGCCCAAGAATCTGCTCAAGAAGACCTTGAGCAGGTTCCAGGTTCCTCAGCCAGGTCGGCCAGGCCCTGGCCGGGTCCAGGCCAGCAGCGCCACCGTGCCTGCAGCGCACAGCGCCACCAGCGCGCACAGCTGGGGCAAGGCCGCCGCGAGGGGCGCACCCAGCTGGTTCAGGCGCAGCGAGGCTTGCACACCCGAGGTGCTGGGCAGCAGCCAGCGCGCCCATTGCAGCGGCTCGGGCAACGCTTCCACGGGCCACGAGAAGCCGGCCACGAAGGCGATCGGCAAGGTGGTGAACAGCAGCACCTGCAGCGCGCGCTCGCGGTTGCCCACCCACAGGCCGATCAGCGCGCCCAGGGCCGCAATGGCAGGAACATAGCAGGCCAGCAGCGCCAGCGCACCGAGCGGGTTGCCGCCGCGCGGGTAGTCGTGCAGCAGGAAGATCCAGCCGAAATAGAACAGGCCGCTCACCCAGCCCAGGGTGCACAGTGCCAGCAGCCGGCCCAGCCAGGTGCGGGCGCGCGCCCGGTGGCGCCCCGCCTCCACCCAGGTGCCGGTGAGCATGGCTGCGCCCATCAGCAGTGTCTGCTGCAGGATCAGGAGCGCCACGGCGGGCACGACGAAGCTGCCGTAGCCTTCCGTGGGGTTGAACAGCGCCACCATCTGCAGCTGCACCGGGTTGCGGCTGGCGGCAGCCTGCTGGGCGCTCTGGCCCGCGGCCTGCAGCTTGCGCATCTCGATGCCGGCCGACACGGTGCCCACGGCTTCGGCAAAGCCGTACTGCACGGCCTTGTTGAGCAGCGCGTAGGCGCCGTTGCCCTCCACGCGGACCAGGGCTTCCTCGCCCCGCACCACGCTGCGCTTGAGGTTGGGGGGGATCAGCGCGTAGCCCTCCACCTCGCCGCGCCACAGCGCCTCCTGTGCCTCGCGTTCGCTGGCAGTCACCAGGCGCACTTCGATGCGCGGGTCGGCCTCGGCAAAGCGCGTGATCTGGCGCGACAGGCTGCTGCGGTCCATGTCCACCACGGCCACGGGCACGCGGGTCAGCACCTCGTCGGCATAGAACCAGGGGTAGAAGAAGCCGTAGAGCACCGGCGCCGCCACGAGCAGCAGCAGCACGCCCTTGTCGCGGCCGATGGTGGCCAGGGCCTGCAGCCAGGCGCTCCACAGGCTCGCCGGCTCTGCCGACGGGTTGTGTCGTGCGTCCATCACCGTCCTCCCCAACTCTCGGGTTTGCGCCGTGCCAGTTGCAGGGCCAGCGTGCACACCAGCAGCAGCACGGCCGTGGCCGCCATCAGCGCCACCACGGTGGAGACGCTGGTGCGCAGCGGAGCGCCCATCTGCAGCTGCTCGATCTGCAGGCGGATGTAGTGGGTGTAGGGCATGGCCTCGGCCCAGGCGCGTGCGCTGGCCGGCATGCCCGCCAGTGGAAAGCCCACGCCGCTGAACGCGAACGCCGGTGCCGCGAAGAAGCCCGCGCCCGACAGGGCGGTGCGCAGCGAGCGCGTGGCGCCCGCCTGTGCCGCTCCGGCGGCCACCGACACGGCCATCAGCAGCGCCAGCCCGACCGCCACCCAGGCCAGGTTGCCCGGCGGGTGCCAGCCCCGGCCCCAGGTGATGCCCACCAGCGCCAGCAGGGCCACCAGCGTGAGGGATGCCCAGGGCAGGGCGAGCTTGCCGACCAGGGCCCCACCGGTGCGCAGCAGGCCGCCGTTCGCACCCAGCCATTCGCCCAGCGTGCGGTCGCGCAGTTCGCGGCCCACGGTCCAGGCGCCGGCCGTCATGGCCAGGATGTGCAGCAGCGCCGGAATCAGCGCCGCGCCCAGGAACTGTTCGTAGTTGGTGGACACGTTGAACAGCGCCAGCAACTGCGTGTGGATGGGCTCCATGCTCACGCGCACGGCCTGCGCCGGCTCGCCGCGCTTGTTGCGCGCCGCCATCTCGATGCCGGCCGACAGCGTGCCCACCACGGCGCGCACGTCGCGCTGCAGCACGCCCGAGTGCGTGCCCAGCTGCGCGTTGTGCAGCAGCGTGACCTGGGCCGTGCGGCCCTCCTTCACGGTGCGCGCAAAGTCGCGCGGCAGCGTGACCACGGCGTAGACCTCCACGCTGCGCAGGGCGCGTTCGGCCTCGGCCGTGTTGGCGTAGTGCTGCACCACCTGCAGGCCGGGCGTGGCGTCGAGCATGCGCACCACCTGGCGCGACAGGGCCGAGTGGTCGTCGTCCAGCACGCCCACGGGCAGGTGGCGGGGAATGCCGGCCGAGAAGATCCAGCCCATGAGCAGCACCGCCAGCAGCGGCACCCAGCTGACCATGGCCAGGTCCCAGGGGCTGGCAAGCAGGCGCCGCGCCTCGCGGCGAAAGCTGTGGACCAGGGTGCTCATGGCGTGGTCGGTGGGCAGGGTGTCGCGTGCCGGCTCATTGCACCAGCACCGTCATGCCGGGGCGGGCGCCTTCGATGGGGCTGGCCGGGCGGGCGCGCACTTCGAAGGTGCGCACGTCGAAGCCCTGGCCGGCGCGCGTGGCGCGCCAGGTGGCGAAGTCGGGCAGGGCGGCCGTGTGGTAGACCTTGAAGCGCACGGGCTTGCCGGCCGTGCCCAGGGCAGGCAGCGTGGCCTCGAACTCGCTGCCGATGGCAAAGCGCTGCAGCCGGTCCTCGCGCACGTTCAGCACCACCCACTGGTCGGCCAGGTCCACCACCGTGACCACGGCCACGCCCTGGGGCGAGAGCTCGCCGCTGCGTGCCAGCACCTTGGCCACCTCGCCGGCCACGGGGCTCTTGAGCTCCGTCTCGGCCTGGGCCGCCTTGACCTCGGCGACCACGCCGGCCACCTGGCGCGCCTGGGCGCTGGCGGCAGACCGGTCCTCGGGCCGGGCACCGGCGCGCGCCAGCTCGTACTGGGCCTTGGCGGCCAGGGCCTGGTCGCGTGCGGCCTTGTGGTTGGCTTCGGCCTCGTCCCGTTTTTGCGCGGCCACCAGGCCCTCGCGGGCCAGGCCGTCCACGCGGCGGTAGGAGGATTCGGCCAGGTCGGCTGCCGTCACGGCGCGCTGCCATGCGAGGCGCGCCATCTCCACCTCCTGCGGGCGCGCGCCGTGCTGGGCCTTGTCGGCCACGGCCTGGGCCGCTTCCTGCGCGGCGGTGGCCTGCGCCAGCTTGGCCTGCACCTCGGGGCTGTCCATGCGGATCAGCGGGGCGCCCACGGCGATCTGGTCGCCTTCCTTGACCAGGATCTGCGCGATGCGCGCCGTGACCTTGGGGGCGATGTCGGCCTCGCGCGCCTCCATCTGGCCCTGGAACACCTCGGGGGCCGGCTGGGAGGCCTTCCACAGGCCGAAGCCGACGAAACCGCCCGCGGCCACCAGGGCCACGGCGCCCAGTACGGCCGCCTTCTTGCTGCCCTTGCCGTTGTTGTTCTTGTTGCTGGTATCGCTCATGTTCATTCCACCTTCACATCGGCACGTGCCATGTATTTGCCAAATTCATCGGAAAGGCCGCAGCTTTCAAGCAGCTCGGCCAGGGCCTTCACGTAGTCGTGGGCGGCCTGGGCGCGTTCGGTCTGCGCCTTGGCCTGGTTGACCTGGGCGTCGATCAGGTCCAGCGTGGTGCTGGTGCCCGCGCGCAGGCCCGAGGTGCGCAGGCGCAGCACCTCGTCGGCCACTTCCAGCCCCGGCTGGAGGGCAAAGTAGGCGCGCCGCGCCTGCTCCAGCGCCTGCCAGCGCTTTTCCACCAGCAGGGCGATGTCGTTCTGCGCCTGGGCGCCGCTGCGCTCGGCCTGCTCGATCTGGCGCGAGGACGATGCGGCCAGCGCGTCGCGGTCGATGGAGTCCCACAGCGTGAAGCGCACGCCGATGCCGGCCACCCAGTCCGCGTCCCTGCCGGTCTTGAGCTGGCGCTGGCCGAAGGCGAACACCTGGGGCTTGCGCAGGGCCTCCTGCGCCGCATGCAGCTGCTCGGCCTGGCCCTTCTTGGCGGCTACCTTGGCCAGGCCCGGGTGGCGCTGCAGGGCGGCATCGACGAAGTGGGGCAGGGGCTCCACCGGCTGGCCGAGCACGAACAGCGGGCTGGTGGGCGTCACGCGCTCGCTGGCCTTCACCGTGCGGGTCAGGGCCGTGGCCGCCAGGTCGGCATCGTCGCGGGCCTTGCGCGCGTTGCGGCGCGCTTCCTCCAGTGCGGCGCGGGCCTGCAGGCGCTCCACGCGGGCGATCACGCCGGCGTCCAGCATCTTCTGCGCGGCCGCGTCGTGCTGCTCGATGGTGGCCAGGGCCGATTCGCGCAGCCGCGCCGCCTGCTCGGCCAGCTGGGCGCCGAAGTAGCGCTGCACCAGCACCGTGGTGACCTCGTGGCCGGTCTTGTCGGCATCGGCCTGCACCTCGGCGGCCTGTGCCTCCACCAGGCCGCGCGCGGCATCGCCGGCACCGCCCATGTAGATCGGCCAGATGCCCGAGACCGAGGTGCTGGTGTCCGTCTTGTGGCGGTTCAAGGTGTAGCTGGCCGGCAGGTGCGGCAACTGGGCCAGCGAGCCCGCCAGTTGCGGCGGCAGCTGCTGAAGCACGCCGGGCAGGGCCTCGTTCACGGGGTTGAGGTCGAGGTCCAGGTTGGCGTTGTAGGCGTACGCGGCACCGCTGAGCGAAACCACCGGGCCGCCCAGGCGTGCCAGGGCCTGGCGGCGCAGCTGGGCGCCTTCGACCGCGCTGCGCGATGCGGCGAGCTGGTCGGAGCGGGCCGCGAGCTGCTCCAGCGCCGTGTGGAAGGCCATAGGTTCGGCCTGTGCAGGCAGCTGCATGGCGAGCGCGGCCAGCAGGGCGGCGGCCCGCAGTGGGGAGGTGCGCAGGCAAGGGCGGGGCTGGCCGGCCGCCGCATGCGGCCGGTGGGAGGGGCTCTGGGTCATGGTGGGAGGGGTTAGCGCGCGCCTACGGGGATATAGGCATCACGGTGGTCGGCCAGCCAGCGTTCTGAGAGGTCGCTGCCATGCTGGCTGGGGTGGAAATCGCTGCGCAGGTACGCACGCCAGGGGCGCCAGCTTTCGCGCACCAGGCCGCCCTGGCCGAACAGGGTGCGTGCCGCGCTGGCCCAGGTGCGCCACCGCCACAGCGTGCCGTCGCGGCGCAGGTTGCCCACGGTCTGGCGCAGCACGTCGCCCAGGAACACCAGGGTGATGCGCCGGAACCAGGTGATGCGCCAGGCATGGTCGCCGCCCAGGGCCTGGTAGATGTCGAAGGCGGTGCTCTTGTGCTCGGCCTCTTCGGCGCAATGCCATTGCCACATCGTGGCCAGGCGCGGATCGGCGCCCGCCAGGACCTCGGGATGGCCCAGCAGCCACTCGGCCAGCAGGGCCGTGAAATGCTCGTTGGCCGCGGTCACCGCCAGGGGGTGGCGCGGGTCAGCGCCTTCGAAGAGCTTCATGCGCGCGGCCGCGCGCGGGGCCCAGGTATTGACCAGGCCCTGCGTGTCGAGGTGGCCATTGAACAGCGCATGGATGCGCCGGTGCGTGGCCTCCTGCCCGATGAAGCCGCGCACCTCATCGGCATGTTGCGCCTGCCGGTCAGCGGGCAAGGCCTTGTGGCCATTGCGCACCGCGTCGATGAAGAACTGCTCGCCCACGGGGAAGCTCATGGACAGCGCATTGAAGAGCGCCGTGCGAAACGCGTCGCCACCGCACCAGTGGCGCGCGAAAGGCGCTTCCAGGTCAATGAGCAGGCGGCGGACGACAAGTTCGGTCATGGCAGGCTCCAATCGGTGGACAGGTTTTGGTACTGCGTGGTACCAATGCATATGATGCGCTTGGAGTGTGGTACTGTCAAGTACCTTCTGGATCTATCCTGGAATTGCCTGCCGCCATGACCGCCGCCACGACCGACGCCAGCCCGTCTCCCTCCACCGTGCACCGCTCCCGCCTGCTGGAGGGCATGGCGCGCGCCGTGGCCGCGCGCGGCTATGCGGACACGACCATCGCCGACATCGTGCGCGAGGCCAGCGTCTCGCGCCGCACCTTCTACGAGAACTTCGGCGACAAGGCCGAGTGCCTGATCGCGCTGTACGAGGTCGCCAGCGGCAACGCCATCACCGTGCTGCGCAACGCCATCGACCCGGCGAGTGACTGGCAGGCGCAGGTGGAGCAGGCCATGGGGGCCTACTTCGGCGTGCTTGAGCGCAACCCCGTGCTGCTGCGCACGCTCTTCGTGGAGATGCTGGGACTGGGGGCGCCAGGGCTGGCGGCGCGCCGCCGCGCCAACCAGCAACTGGCCGACCTGATGCTCGACGTGGTGAACAACCGCCCGGGCGAACGCCTGCGCAAGGCGCCGCTCCAGCCCATGATGGCCATGGCGGTGGTGGGCGGCATCAACGAGATGGTGTTGCAGTCCATCGAGCAGGGGCGCGCCAACGACCTGCAGGAGCTGGTGGAGCCGGCCGCGATGCTGCTGCGTGCGGCGATCTCGGCGGAGTTCTGACTCAGATTTCGTTCGCTATTTCGATCAGGTTCTCGTCCGGGTCGTAGAGGTACACCGAGCGCAGGCGGTGCTGCGCTCCCGTGGCGCCCACCGGCCCCTGCACCACGGCCACGCTCTGCGCGGCCAGGTGCACGAGCACCTCATCGAGCGGCGTGCGCGTGAGAAAGCACAGGTCGCCCGAGCCCGCGGTGGCATGGCGCACGTTCGGGTCCACCACCGTGCCCACCTCGTGCAGGTTGATCTTCTGGCTGCCGAAGTGCAGGGCATGGCGCCCCGGCTTGAACTCCCGTGCCTGCATGCCCAGCACGCGCTCGTAGAAGGCGATGGTGGCCGGGATGCTGGCGACGGTCAGGACCACATGGTCCAGAGATTGCACGGTGATGGGCATGGCAAAGGAGGGCGACTGGGGTGTGAAAATGAAAAAGGCCCGCCGAAGCGGGCCCGTGGCCGTACTGGCTGCTACCGCAGCGTATCAGCTCCCATGGAATCGCACCACCAGCGGCACGATCAGCAGCGCCACGATGTTGATGATCTTGATCAGCGGGTTGATGGCCGGGCCGGCCGTGTCCTTGTAGGGGTCGCCCACGGTGTCGCCGGTCACGGCGGCCTTGTGCGCCTCGCTGCCCTTGCCGCCGTGGTGGCCGTCCTCGATGTACTTCTTGGCATTGTCCCAGGCGCCGCCGCCCGTGCACATGGAGATGGCGACGAACAGGCCGGTGACGATGGTGCCCATGAGCAGGCCGCCCAGCGCCTTGGGCCCCAGGACCAGGCCGACCACGATGGGCACCACCACGGGCAGCAGGCTGGGGATCACCATCTCCTTGATGGCGGCGGTGGTCAACATGTCCACGGCCTTGCCGTACTCGGGCTTGCCGGTGCCGTCCATGATGCCGGGAATGGTGCTGAACTGGCGGCGCACCTCCACCACCACGGCGCCGGCCGCACGCCCCACGGCCTCCATGGCCATGGCGCCGAACAGGTAGGGGATCAGCCCGCCGATGAACAGGCCGACGATGACCAGCGGGTCCGACAGGTCGAACGAGATGGCCTTGCCATAGGTCTCCAGCTTGTGGGTGTAGTCGGCGAACAGCACCAGGGCGGCCAGGCCTGCCGAGCCGATGGCATAGCCCTTGGTCACGGCCTTGGTGGTGTTGCCCACGGCATCCAGCGGGTCGGTGACGTCGCGCACGCTGCTGGGCAGCTCGGCCATCTCGGCAATGCCGCCGGCGTTGTCGGTGATGGGGCCGTAGGCGTCCAGGGCCACCACGATGCCCGCCATGCTCAGCATGGACGTGGCCGCCACGGCGATGCCGTAGAGCCCTGCGAGCTGGTAGGACGCCAGGATGGCCAGGCAGACGAAGAGCACCGGCCAGGCGGTGGAGCGCATCGACACGCCCAGGCCGGCGATGATGTTGGTGCCGTGGCCCGTGGTGGAGGCCTGCGCGATGTGCTGCACGGGCGAGTACTGCGTGCCGGTGTAGAACTCGGTGATCCAGACCAGCGCGGCCGTGAGCACCAGCCCCGTGGCGCAGGCCCCGAACAGGCGCATCTGGCTGCCGCTGGCGCGGATGGCGTTGTCCGGCATGATCCACATCGTGACGAAGTAGAACGCGATCAGCGACAGAATGCCCGCGATCGCCAGGCCCTTGTACAGGGCGGGCATCACGTTCTTCATGCCCGGCGAGGCCTTCACGAAGAAGCAGCCGATGATCGATGCCACGATGGACACGGCACCCAGCGCCAGCGGGTACACCGCGGCGTTGACCGGCGCGGCCACCACCATCAGCGCGCCCAGCACCATGGTGGCGATCAGCGTCACGGCGTAGGTCTCGAACAGGTCGGCCGCCATGCCGGCGCAGTCGCCCACGTTGTCGCCCACGTTGTCGGCGATCACGGCCGGGTTGCGCGGGTCGTCCTCGGGGATGCCGGCCTCCACCTTGCCCACCAGGTCGGCGCCCACGTCGGCGCCCTTGGTGAAGATGCCGCCGCCCAGGCGCGCGAAGATCGAGATCAGCGAGGAGCCGAAGGCAAAGCCGATCAGCGGGTTGAGCGCCTCGGCCAGCATGGGGCCCGAGGTGATGCCCCGCGACAGCGCCCAGTAAAAGCCCGTGACCCCCAGCAGGCCCAGGCCCACGACCAGCATGCCGGTGATGGCGCCGCCGCGAAACGCCACGTCGAGTGCCGGGCCGATGCCCTGCGTGGCGGCCTGTGCGGTGCGCACGTTGGCGCGCACCGAGACATTCATGCCGATGAAGCCGCAGGCGCCCGAGAGAAATGCGCCCAGGACGAAGCCGAGCGCGGAGCTCAGGTCCAGAAAGGCACCGATGAGAATGGCCAGCACCACGCCGACGAGGGCAATGGTCTTGTACTGGCGTGCCAGGTAGGCCGCTGCACCGGCCTGGATGGCGCCGGCAATCTCCTGCATGCGCGCGTTGCCCGCATCCTTGGCAAGAATCCACCCACGGGCCCAGATGCCGTAGGCCACCGCAATCAATCCGCAAACCACTGCCAGTATCAGAGGGGACGTCAGCGCTGAGTTGTCAGCCATTCATTTCTCCTTGGTTGTTTCAGTTGCACGGAAGGAAACACAACGCAGGTCGGTGGTGCTTCCGCTGCGTTGCTTCCTCGTGCTCCTGGGAGAAAAACCTGCTCAAAATCGAGAGCAGGTTCTCAAGGGGTCGATTGGCCAACAGGCCCAATTTACAGGCAAACGCCGGTTTGCAAGCGGGCAGAAAGGGGCATGCGCCTAAAATCAGGGTTAATCCCGACGCCATGGGTCCTGAACCGGGCTCGCGGGTTATCGTTTCAAACCACTATCCACAGACATGTCCCTGAACCACGTACCTCCTGGCAAGAACGCCCCCGACTCCTTCAACGTCGTCATCGAGATCCCGATGAACGCCGACCCGATCAAGTACGAAGTGGACAAGGAATCGGGCGCGATCTTCGTGGACCGCTTCATGACCACGGCCATGCACTACCCCACCAACTACGGCTACGTGCCGCAGACGCTGTCGGGCGACGGCGACCCGGTGGACGTGCTGGTGATCACCCCCTACCCGCTGTTCCCCGGCGTGGTCGTGCCCTGCCGCCCCATCGGCATCCTGATGATGGAAGACGAAGCCGGCGTGGACGGCAAGGTGCTGGCCGTGCCCACCGACAAGGTGCTGCCCATCTACACCCACTGGCAGAAGGTGGAAGACGTGAACCCGATGCGCCTGAAGGCCATCAGCCACTTCTTCGAGCACTACAAGGACCTGGAAGCCGGCAAGTGGGTCAAGGTGCTGGGCTGGGAAGGCCTGGACGCCGCCAAGAAGGAAATCATGGACGGCATCGCCAACTTCAAGGCCAAGAACAACGCGGCCTGAGCGCCCGGGCCGGCTGCCCCTGCGGTAGCCCGCTGACCAGAAAGCATGCATGCCCTCGCGGGCTGCATGCTTTTTTTCATGGAAACCCCGCACTGTGCAGTGCCCCTGCGGTTGCTAGACTGGGCAAAGCCAAGGTGTCGGTGCGCAATCCTGCGCACGCCCTGGCACGAATGGCCGTGGCCAAGGGGTGATATGAAGATTTCCGACGTGCGTATCGGGCTCAAGCTGGGGATCGGGTTCTTTGCCCTGGTGCTGCTCACGGGTCTCCTGGGAGCGGTCTCGCTGTTCCAGCTGTCACGCATCCACCACAACGCACAGGAGATTGCGAGCAACCTGCTGCCCAGCGTGGGCTACACGGGCGAGCTCAGGGTGCTGATGAACCGCATGCGGCGCTCCGAAGCCGGCATGATCACCTCGCGCAGCACGGCCGAAGTCCAGGCCTTTGCCGAGCAGATGACCGCGCGCGCCAAAGACCTGGAGCGCGTGGAGGGGCAGTACGAACCGCTGGTCAGCGCGGGCGAGGAGCGCGAGGCCTTCCAGGCCTTTCGCACGCGCAAGGCCGCTTACTACAAGCTCCAGGCCAACCTGGTGGATGTCGCCAAGGCGGTGGACTTCAGCACCAACGACACCCTGGCCTTGAGCGCAGATGCCTTGTCCGGGCTGTTTGCCGGTGAGTCCGAAACCGCCTTCGTGGCTGCCGCAGAAACCCTGGGCCAGTTGCAGAAGATCAACTCGGCGCAGGCCGACAAGGAGCAGGCCGAAGTGGCGTCGGTTTTCCAGGCGGCGCGCGTCTGGGTGCTGGGCACGCTGGCCGCCTGCGTGGCGCTCGCCATCGTGCTGGGCGTGTCGATCACGCGTTCGGTCACGCGCCCCGCGGGCCAGGCCGTGAGCGCTGCACGCGCCATTGCCGAAGGCGACCTCACGGCAGCCATGCCGGCCCATGGCAACGATGAAATGGGCCAGCTGCTGTCAGCCCTGGAGGACATGCGCTCCAACCTGGCGCGCGTGGTCACCGGGGTGCGCGGCAACGCCGAGAG
>NZ_AKJX01000007.1 GCF_000276605.1 Acidovorax sp. CF316
CCCCCGCCGCTGTGGCTGCCGCCACGCTGGCCGTGCTGGCATCCCCCGCTGCCATGGCCCAGGGCGCTGCCTATCCCAACAAGGCCATCAAGCTCGTGGTGCCCTATGCACCTGGCGGCAGCGCCGACATCGCGGCGCGCCTCATCACGGACGAGTGGGGCAAGGCCCTGGGCGGCGCGCTGTTCATCGAGAACAAGGGCGGCGCCGGCGGCAACATCGGCGTGGACATGGTGGCCAAGGCTGCGCCGGACGGCTACACCATCGGCCTGCAGACCGTGTCGCTGGCCATCAACCCCGGCCTCACGGCCAGGATGCCCTACGACACCCTGAAGGACTTGGCCCCCATCGGCATGGTGGCCAGTTCGCAGCACGTGCTGGTGGTCAACAACGCACTGCCGGCCAAAAACCTCAAGGAACTGATCGCGCTGCTCAAGGCCAAGCCGGGGCAGTATTCCTATGGCTCGGCCGGGGCGGGCAGCACCTTCCACATGTCGGCCGAGCTGTTCAAGGCCGTGGCCGGCACGCCCATCGTGCACATCCCCTACCGCGGCGGCGGCCCGGCCATGATCGACACCATGTCGGGCCAGGTGGCGCTGAGCTTTCCGGTGCTGTCGGCCGCGCAGCCGCATGTGCAGGCGGGCAAGCTGCGGGCCCTGGGCGTCACGGGCACCAAGCGCTCCCCCCTGATGCCCGACGTGCCAACCATTGCCGAAGCCGGCCTGCCGGGCTACGCTTTCGAAACCTGGTTCATCGTGTTCGCGCCAGCCGGCACGCCCAAGCCGGTCGTCGACAAACTCAACACCACCTTGAACCAGGCACTCAACACCCCCGCGCTCAAGGAGCGCATGGCCAAGGACGGCTTCGACCCCATTCCATCGACCCCCGAGCAGGCCCGTGCGCGGCTCGAGAAGGAGATGCCGCAGTGGGCCAAGCTGATCAAGGAACGGGGCATCACTGCCGAATAGGCCCCGCCGCAATTCCAACGACACCATGACCACGACGACCCCGCTCTTCCCAGGCTTTACCCCGTACCGCGTGCCCACGCCAGACGGCCAGCACATCCACGCGCTGGTGGGCGGCACGGGCCCGGCCCTGCTGCTGCTGCACGGGCACCCGCAGACCTCGGCCATCTGGCACAAGGTGGCGCCGGTGCTGGCCCAGCACTTCACGCTGGTGCTGGCGGACCTGCGGGGCTATGGCGATTCGGCGAAGCCCGCCGGTGACGCGGAGCATGCCCTGTACAGCAAGCGCACCATGGCCGCCGACATGCTGGCCGTGATGCAGCACCTGGGCCACCCGCGCTTCACCGTGCTGGCCCACGACCGCGGCGCCCGCGTGGCGCACCGCCTGGCGGCGGACCACCCGGCCGCGGTGCAGCGCATGGTGCTGCTCGACATCGCGCCCACGCTGGCCATGTACGAACAGACCAGCAACGCCTTTGCCCGTGCGTACTGGCACTGGTTCTTTTTGATCCAGCCCGCGCCGCTGCCCGAGCGCCTGATCGAGGCCGACCCCGCTGCCTACGTGCGCGACGTGATGGGCCGGCGCAGCGCGGGCCTGGCCCCGTTCGACCCGCGGGCCCTGGCCGAGTATGTGCGCTGCCTGGGCCTGCCCGGTACGGCCCACGGCATCTGCGAGGACTACCGCGCCGCCGCCGGCATCGACCTGGTGCACGACCGCGCCGACCGCGAGGCGGGCCGCCAGCTGGCCATGCCGGTGCTGGCCTTGTGGGGCGAGCAGGGCGTGGTGCACCAGTGCTTCAAGCCCCTGGCCGAATGGCAGCGTGTGGCAGCCGACGTGCGCGGCCATGCGCTGCCCTGCGGTCACTACATCGCCGAGGAAGCGCCCGATGCACTGCTCGACGCGGCGCTGCCCTTCCTGCTGGCCGGCCGATAAGGCAGCACACCACAACGACAACCCCCCGATGACCATGACCACCCCCACGACGCTGTACCAGAAGCTGGTCGCATCGCACACCGTGGCCGTTCTGGACGAACAGAACGTGCTGCTGTTCTGCGACCTGCACCTGATGAACGAATACACCAGCCCCCAGGCCTTCGCCGGCCTGCACGAGGCCGGGCGCGGCGTGCCCGTGCCGGGGCAGAACGTGGCGGTGGTGAGCCACATCATCCCCACGCACCCGGTGCGCTGGCGCACCATCCAGGACCCGCCCTCGGCGCTGCAGGCCAGCAACCTCAAGGCCAACTGCGACCGCCACCACATCCCGCTGTTCGACACCAACGACCCGCTGCAGGGCATCGAGCACGTGGTAGCGCCCGAGCACGGCATGGTGCGCCCCGGCATGGTCATCATCTGCGGCGACAGCCACACCACCACTTATGGGGCGCTGGGCGCCTTGGGTTTCGGCATCGGCACGTCCGAGGTGGAGCATGTGCTGGCCACCCAGACCCTGGTCTACCGCCTGGCCAAGGACATGCGCATCCGCGTGGACGGCACGCTGCCCACGGGCACCACCGCCAAGGACCTGATCCTCATGGTCATCAGCCGCATCGGCGCCCAGGGCGCGCGCGGCTATGTGGTGGAGTTCTGCGGCAGCGCCATCAGTGCCCTGTCGGTGGAGGCGCGCTTCACCCTGTGCAACATGGCGGTGGAGGCGGGCGCCCGCGGCGCGCTGATCGCCCCCGACGCTACGGCCATCGACTATGTGCAGGCCAAGGCCCCCGACATCACCGGCGACGTGCGCACGCAGGCCCTGGCCCACTGGGCCACGCTGGGCAGCGACGCGGGCGCCGTGTTCGACGTGGAGCATGTGTTCGACGCCAGCGGCGTGGCCCCCTTCGTCACCTGGGGCACCAGCCCCGACCAGGCCATGGCCATCAACGCCACCGTGCCCCGGCCCGAGGACATCACCGACGCCGTGCAGCGCAGCAGCGCCGAGCAGGCCCTGCGCTACACGGCCTTGGCGGCAGGGCAGCCGCTGGCGGGCGTGCCGGTGCAGCATGTGTTCATCGGCTCGTGCACCAATGCGCGCATCGAGGACCTGCGCGAGGTGGACCGCATCATCGGCAGCCGCCACGTGGCCAGCGGCGTGCGCGCCATGGTCGTGCCCGGCTCGGGCGCCGTGAAGGCCCAGGCCGAGGCCGAAGGCATTGCCGCACGCCTGGTGGCGGCCGGCTTCGAGTGGCGCCAGCCCGGCTGCTCCATGTGCCTGGCCATGAACGACGACGTGCTGGCCCCCGGCCAGCGCTGCGCCTCCACCACCAACCGCAATTTCGAGGGCCGCCAGGGCCGCGGCGCCATCACCCACCTGATGAGCCCGGCCATGGCCGCCGCCGCCGCCATCACCGGCTGCATCACGGACGTAAGGACTTTGGAGGTGACTGCATGACCGCCGACAACACCAACACCACCGTGCGCGGCCAGGCGGCCCTGCTCGACATCGCCAACCTCGATACCGACCAGATCATGCCCAAGCAGTTCCTGCGCGGCATCGACAAGTCGGGCCTGGCACCGGGCCTGCTGTACGACCTGCGCTTCGACGGCGCGGGCCAGCCACGGCCCGACTTCGTGCTCAACCAGCCGGCCTTTGCCGGCACCGATGTGCTGCTGGCCGGCAGCAACTACGGCTGGGGCTCCAGCC
>NZ_AKJX01000008.1 GCF_000276605.1 Acidovorax sp. CF316
CCCGCCAGCCGCTTGTGGCAGCTTTGCGGCACAAAGCCGGTCACCGGCTGCCGCAGGCGCCAGCCCTCCTCCAGCGCTGTGGTCTTGGCCGCAGCCGGGGCGATCACCTTGTAGCCCGACACATCGTCCATCATGCGCGCGAGCTTGTCCATGGACACGGAGGCGTTAAAGTCGAGCTCGGAGAACGCCGCCTGCTCCAGCACCCTGCCGTCCGTTGCCAGGGTCTGCATCTTGACCACCAGGCCCGACCCCCTTTCGCTCCAGATGCGGTAGCCGAAACGCAATGCATCGAGCGGCTTGAACCAGACCACATCGGCATCCAGTCCCGCCACGCGCTCCTGCCCGAGCACCTGGGCTTCATAGTGCTTGGCCAGGGAGGTGCCTTGCACCGACGGCAATTGCGGGAAAAGACCCCGCGCATCCCCGCGCTCCGTGCGCACGGTGCGCTCCTCGGGCAAAAAGGTGCGCACCTCGTCGTTGCGCCGAAAGACCTTGCGCGGCGTGCCGCTCAGGCCATCCACGCGCTCAAGTTGCTGCTTGCCATCGCAGGCATTCCAGATGCGCGAGCTGAACATGGCGCCCGACGACGACAGCACCACGAAAGTGCCGACATAGGAGCGCTTGCGCGGCGCCTCGTGCATGCGCTCGATCCATTGGGCGATATCCCGCGCGGGGGTCACCACCGACATCGGCGGCAACGCCGATGCGGACGGCCCTTGCGCGGGCTGGGCCTGGGCGCACGGCACCGCACCCACGACCGCCAAGGCCGCACCCATCCACAACGCCACACCCGCGATCATTCGGCGCCACCACCGGCTTTCCGTGGCACCCACCAGGGCAAGATCAGGCATCAATCCGATTCCAAGGCAAGCGGCAGCCGTCAGCGGCTGGGCGAGGCAAACGTGGCGTTGCGCAGGAAGCCCGCAGGCATCTGCAGCGCCGAGGTGCTGCCGAATTGCTTGTGGGCAGCCAGCAGCTCATCCAGGCGCGGATCGCGGATCATGACCTGCTGCCCCTCGTTGTCGGCCACGGCGACCAGGGGCGCGGATGGCAGCAAGCCCTGGGGCTGCTGCGACGCCTGGATCACCGGCACCCCGGAAGACGCCAGCTGCGGACCAGACGCCCCGCGCCCACCCTGCAACGCACCGACCGACGACCACCCGATGGCCGCCACGGCCGCCAGGGAGGCCACACCGGCCACCATCTTCCAGCGGAACACCGAGGCGTTGGCCGCCGGCAGCTGCGCCTGCGCCACCACGGCCAACCCGGATTCGGGCGCCAGGGCCACCGGGCGCTGCACCGGGGCCTCCTGGGCCATCTGTTCGCGCAGGCGCGACAGCAGCACGCTGCTGCCATCGGCACGCGCCAGTTCGTTCGAACGCAGCACATCACCCACCAGGTGGTAGAGCTGCCACGTGGCCAAACCTTCATCGTCGCCCGTGCACGCCATGGCATCCGCAAACGCATCACCGTGCAATTGGCCATCGGCCAGTGCCGAAATCTGTTCGCGCTTCGCTGTCACATCATTGTTCATGGTTTCACCTGCATATCCGTCACCGAACACTGCTTCGCCCTTGCCGTACACCACACCATCACCACCTTTTGCCCGTCTGGTTTTCCAGCATCGGGCGCACGCGGGCCGAAATCGCCTCCCGCGCACGGAAAATACGCGACCGCACCGTGCCTATGGGGCACCCCATGGCGGCAGCGATCTCTTCGTAACTGAGCCCCTCGATCTCGCGCAGCGTCACGGCCTGGCGCAAATCCTCGGGCAGCGCCTCCATGGCGGCATTCACCGCCTGGGCGATTTCATTGGCCGCCAGCACCGTTTCAGGGGTCTCGTCGCTGGTTAGTTCATGCCCGACACGAGAAGTTTCATCTTCGTCATCGGCACCCCTCAGGGCATTTTCCGAAACCACCGGGTTGCGCTTCATGTCCATCAGCGCCTTCTTGGCCGTATTCACGGCAATCCGGTACAGCCAGGTGTAGAACTGGGCGTCCCCCCGGAACTGGTGCAAGGCCCGGTAGGCGCGGATGAAGGTTTCCTGCGCAATGTCCTGGATGATGTCCGTGTCGCGCACCATGCGGCCGATCAGGCGCTCGATGCGGCGTTGGTACTTGATGACCAGCAGCTCGAACGCCCGCTGGTCGCCCGCCACCGTGCGCTCCACCAATTGAAGATCGCTGTTGTCGGGTACAGGAGGCGGCGTTTGGGCAGTCATCAAATGGGGGTTCTTCACGCCTCTCGGCTGTGGATCGGCGCGAACTCGGCAGCACCCACGGTGCCCGTTCCGGCGCGCGAATATACCGCACGGCGCAGATCGGGCCAGCGCTCGGGCTGTTGGCGGCACTCCAGCCACAGCCAGGTGCGCGCTCGCCCGGGGGTGGCATGGGCACACACCCACAGATGGTCCTGCAGGTCCCACTGCACCTCGGGCGCGCCTTTCAAGGGCATCGGTGAGCCCCCAGGGAGCAGGCGGTCCAGCCACCATTGCTGGCCATCCCAGCGCAGCTCCCCGCAAAACTGGCCGAGCCACCAATGCCAGGCCGCCGCCACTGCGGCCAGCCAGGCGGCAGCACCGGCAGCGGCCACGAGCGCGCCCCGACCCGCTCCCACCAGCCACCAGGCCAGCAATGCTGCGCCCCCGGCCAGCGCCAGTGCCGCCAGCACGCCCCCCACGGCACGGCTGCGCCGCACCGGAAAGCGCACGGCAGGAGCACGGCGTGCCGTGGAACTCATGGAAGAAAAAGGAAGCGCGGGGCCATCATCGCCCTGCAGTTTGCCGCAAACCGCCGGCCAGCGCGCACCGCAGCCCCACGACAGGGGCCCGGCACGGAGGCAGCGGCCGCTCAGACCCGCTTGAACACCAGGGAGCCGTTGGTCCCGCCGAAGCCGAAGTTGTTCTTGAGCGCATAGTCCATCTTCAGATCACGGGCCGTATTGGCGCAGTAATCGAGGTCGCACTCGGGGTCCTGGTTGAACAGGTTGATGGTCGGCGGCACCTTCTGGTGGTGCAGCGCCAGCACGGTGAACACGCTTTCGATCCCGCCCGCGCCACCGAGCAGGTGGCCCGTCATCGACTTGGTGGAGCTGACCACCGTCTTGTAGGCGGCATCGCCCAATGCGGCCTTGATGGCATTGGTTTCATTGAGGTCGCCCAGGGGCGTGGAGGTGCCGTGCGCGTTCAGATAGCCCACGTCCTCGGGGTTGATGCCGGCGTTGCGCATGGCGCTGATCATGGCGCGGCGCGGGCCGTCCATGTTCGGTGCGGTCATGTGGCCGGCATCGGCGCTCATGCCGAAGCCGCTGAGCTCGGCATAGATCTTGGCGCCACGGGCCTTGGCATGCTCGTACTCCTCGAGCACCAGCACGCCCGCGCCTTCACCCAGCACGAAACCATCACGGTCCTTGTCCCAGGGGCGCGATGCCGTCTTGGGATCATCGTTGCGGGTGGACAGTGCACGCATCGCGGCAAAGCCGCCGATGCCCAGTGGGGACACCGTGGATTCCGTGCCACCGGCAATCACCACGTCAGCGTCGCCGTATTCGATCATGCGGCCACCCTCGCCGATGCAGTGCAGGCCTGTCGTGCAGGCCGTCACCACCGCCAGGTTCGGGCCCTTGAAGCCAAAACGCATGGACACATGGCCCGCCACCATATTGATGATGGAGGCCGGCACGAAGAACGGCGTGATACGCCGTGGTCCGCGGTTGGTCAGCTCGGCATGGGTGTCCTCGATCAGCGGCAGGCCACCGATTCCGGATCCGATCACACAGGCGATGCGCGTGGCGAACTCGTCGTCCAGCGCCTCTCCGGTGGGCAGCCCCGCATCCTGTATGGCCTGCGCTGCCGCAACAATGCCGAAATGGATGAAGGTGTCCATCGAGCGCGCATCCTTGGCGCTGATGTACGACTCCAGGTCAAGCCCCTTGACCTCCCCCGCAATCTTGCAGGCAAAGTTCGACGCATCGAACTTGGTGATGAGGTCAATGCCGGAATTTCCGGCGAGGACATTGGCCCAGGCATCTGCCACCGTGTTTCCCACGGGGCTGACGCAACCCAGGCCGGTCACGACAACGCGACGACGGCTCATGCGTAAAAACCTTCTGCTGATCGCTCAAGTCAGGCGCGGTGCGCCGGCTCAGGCCTTCTGATGGGTGTTGGCGTAATCGATGGCGTTTTGCACCGTCGTGATCTTCTCGGCGTCTTCGTCAGGGATCTCGATGCCGAACTCGTCTTCCAAGGCCATCACCAGTTCCACCGTGTCGAGCGAGTCGGCACCGAGGTCTGCCACGAAGGCCTTTTCATTGGTGACTTGGGACTCTTCCACACCGAGTTGTTCGGCAATGATTTTTTTGACGCGTGCTTCGATATCGCTCATGGTTTCCCTCTGGGGGTTGTGAATGAATCCGCGATTCTAGCCGCTTCAGGAGAAGCCCCTCAGCAGCCCGCCGTCCGGATGAACCGGCGTTATCTTTCAACAATTACATGTACATGCCGCCATTGACATGCAACTCCTGCCCGGTCACATAGCCTGCTTCACGCGAAGCGAGGTAGGCGACCGCATGTGCGATGTCCGAAGGCTTGCCCAGATGGCCCAGGGCGATCTGCGTTTGCAGGGCTTTTTGCTGCTCTTCAGGCAGGCCGGCGGTCATGTCGGTCTCGATGAACCCGGGGGCCACGCAGTTCACAGTGATGCTGCGGCTGCCCAGTTCACGCGCCAGCGCGCGCGTCATGCCGGCCACGCCGGCTTTTGCAGCAGCATAGTTGGCCTGGCCTGGATTGCCCGATGCACCGACCACGCTGGTGATGCTGATGATGCGTCCGAAGCGCTGCTTCATCATGGGCCGGATGGCGGCCCGGCTCACGCGAAAGACCGCCTTGAGGTTGGTGTCCAGCACCGCATCCCAGTCATCGTCCTTCATGCGCATGGCCAGGGTGTCGCGCGTGATGCCGGCATTGTTCACCAGCACATGCAGGCCACCCTGCTGCTTGACGATGGCATCGATGGTGGCCTCGATGGCCGCACCGTCGTTCACATTGAGATTGACGCCCTTGGAGCCCGGGTAGGCCGCCAGCGCCGCAGAGATGCGCGCCGCGCCATCGTCGGTGGTGGCCGTGCCGACCACCTGGTAGCCGCGCACCGCCAGCTCCAGCGCGATCGCCGCACCAATGCCGCGCGACGCGCCGGTGACCAGCGCCACCTGGGCGGGTTGTTGAACAGAATCCGTCATGCCAGCAACTCCCGTGCTTCGGCCAGCGAGGCCGTGTCAAATACTGCGGCACCGACCAGCTCGGGGTCGATGCGCTTGGTCAGGCCGGCCAGCACCTTGCCGGGGCCACACTCCACGATATGCGTCACGCCGCGCGCCTTGAGCGCCTGCACGCATTCCACCCAGCGCACGGCACCAAAGGCCTGGCGCACCAGCGCATCGCGGATCGCGTCGGCATCGCTGTGCACCGCCACATCCACGTTGTTGACCACGGGAATGGCGGGTGCCGCCAGCGCCACGCTGGCCAGCGCCTCGCGTAACTTGTCGGCTGCGGGCTTCATCAGGCTCGAATGGAAAGGCGCCGACACCGGCAGCAGCAGCGCGCGCTTGGCACCAGCCGCCTTGAGCACCTCGCAGGCCTTGTCCACGGCCGCCTTGGTACCGGCAATCACGGTCTGGATGGGGTCGTTGAAATTCACGGCCTCCACCACCTCGGCACTGCCGGGGCCGAACGCAGCCACCGCCTCGGCGCAACCGGCGATGACCCTGGAAGCCTCCATGCCCAGGATGGCCGCCATGGCGCCAGTCCCCACAGGCACGGCCTCCTGCATCGCGGCAGCACGCAGGCGCACCAGGGGCGCCGCCTGCGACAGCGTCAGCACACCCGCAGCAACCAGCGCGGAGTACTCACCCAGCGAGTGCCCGGCCAGCGCGACGGGCGCAGCGCCCCCCTCGGCACGCCACACACGCCACGCCGCCACACCGGCGGCCAGCATCACCGGCTGGGTGTTGGTGGTCAGGGCCAACGCCTCCTTGGGGCCTTCCTTGATCAGGAGGGCAATATCTTCACCCAGGGCATCCGAGGCCTCGCGCAGGGTCTCGGCCACCGCGGGGTGATCACCCCAGCCGTCGAGCATGCCGACCGACTGCGAGCCCTGCCCGGGAAAAACAAATGCAAATGACTTCATGCCAGCACAGATAGAAGAAAGGAATCGGGTACTGCAGGCCGCGCGCAGGCGGCAGGCTACAGCTTCAGGAGCACGGCGCCCCAGGTGAATCCACCGCCAACGCCTTCGAGCAGCAGCGTTTCACCCTTCTTGACCTGCCCGCTGCGCACCCCGTGGTCGAGCGCCAGCGGAATGGAGGCCGCCGATGTATTGCCATGCTGGTCCACCGTGACCACCACCTTGTCCATCGGCAGCTTGAGCTTGCGGGCCGTGCCCTGCATGATGCGGATGTTGGCCTGGTGGGGAATCAGCCAGTCCACATCGGCTTCGGTCAGGCCGGCCTTGGCCAGCACGGCGTGGGCCGCCTTTTCAAGCACCCCCACGGCCAGCCGGAACACGGCCTGGCCATCCATCTTGAGCACGGGATCGCCGAGCACCTGGCCACCCGAGACATTGCCCGGCACGCACAGGATGCCGACATGCTTGCCATCGGCATGCAGGTCGCTCGACAGGATGCCCGGCGTGTCGGACGCCTCCAGCACCACGGCCCCGGCGCCATCACCGAACAGCACGCAGGTGGTACGGTCCTTGAAATCCAGGATGCGGCTGAACACCTCGGCGCCGATCACCAGGGCGCGGTTGGCAGCGCCGGTCTGGATCATGGCATCGGCCACCGACAGCGCATAGACGAAGCCGCTGCACACGGCCTGCACATCGAAGGCCGGGCAGCCATTGGCACCCAGCTTGTTCTGCAGAATGCAGGCGACCGAAGGAAACACCATGTCCGGCGTGGACGTGGCGACGATGATCAGATCGATGTCCTGCGCCTGCAGGCCCGCGGCCGAGAGGGCATTGCGGGCCGCTTCCAGACCGAGGTCGCTGGCCGCCACGTCGGGGGCCGCAAAATGCCGCGCCCGGATTCCCGTGCGCTCGACGATCCACTCGTCCGAGGTTTCGATGCCATCGCGGGCCAGCTCGGCCACCAGGTCGGCATTCGTGAGCCGGCGCGGTGGCAGGTAGCTGCCAGTGCCGGTGATGCGGGAATAGCGTCTCATTAATGTGTCGTCGCCGCTGCAGGCCGGGGCTGGGCATCGGCAGGGGCCAGGAGCGGCGCTGCGTGCGCAATCCGGGCCCGGACACGGTCGAGCAGGTTGTTGCGGGCTGCATCATACGCCCGGTTCAGCGCCTGCTCGAAGGCCATGGCGTCGGCCGAGCCGTGGCTCTTGAACACCAGTCCGCGCAACCCGAGCAAGGCGGCGCCGTTGTAGCGCCGGTAATCCATGCGGGTCATGAGCGCTTTTAGCACCGGATAAGCAATGATGGCAGCAGCTTTGGTGAAGATGTTCTTGGAAAACTCATTCTTGAGCCCACCAATCACCATGGCCGCAACCCCCTCGCTGGCCTTGAGCGCCACGTTGCCGACAAATCCGTCACAGACCACGATGTCCACCGTGCCCTTGAAGATGTCATTGCCTTCAACGTTTCCGTAAAAGTTGAGATCACCCGCTTCGGCCGCAGATCGCAGCAGTTCACCCGCTTTTTTGATAACTTCGCTGCCTTTGATGATCTCCTCACCAATATTGAGCAAGCCAACGGTCGGCTCCCCGCCATCATCGCGCAGGGCCGACACCAGGGCCGAGCCCATGACCGCAAACTGCAGCAGGTGCTCAGCCGAGCAGTCCACATTCGCCCCCAGGTCCAGCACCGTGGTGGCGCGCCCCTGGTTGTTGGGCAGTTGGGTGGCAATCGCGGGCCGGTCGATGCCGTCCAGGGTCTTGAGCAGGTAACGTGCAATGGCCATCAAGGCGCCGGTGTTGCCAGCCGAAACCGCTGCTGCTGCCGTGCCATCCTTGACCTGCTGGATGGCCACACGCATGGAAGAGTCTTTTTTACGGCGCAGGGCCACCTCGACGGGATCGTCCATGGCCACCACTTCGGTGGCGGGGACGATGGTGGCGCGGTCGTGGGAAAAATCGTGCAGACTGTCCGCCAGGCCGACCAGCAGCAAGCGGGCATCCGGGTGATTGCCAAGGAACTGACGGCACGCCGCGAGCGTGACGCGGGGGCCGTGATCGCCCCCCATGCAGTCAACAGCCAGTGTGATCATGGGCGACTTGTCCGGCCAACAGCGCGGGCCGGAAGATGGATACAACGGTCAAAACAAAGGCCCGCGCTACAAACTCAGTAGCAACGGGCCTTTGAGGGGTACTGAAGATCAGGCTTCAGACTTGTTCTTGAGCACCTGGCGGCCACGGTAGAAACCGTTGGGGCTGATGTGGTGGCGCAGATGGGTTTCGCCGGTGGTAGGTTCCACAGCAATGCCCGGCACATTCAGGGCATTGTGCGAACGGTGCATACCGCGCTTGGAAGGGGACTTTTTGTTTTGCTGAACGGCCATGATGGCTCCTGGTCTTAAATAGGTTGGTAAATACGCGATGGGCCCATAGAAGACACGAGGGGATTCGCGCGAAGCCCTCGATTATAGCCCAAATGGATTCAGTGCTTGTGGCTGTCTTTTTTGAGGCCTGCCAGCGCCGCAAATGGATTGGGCTTGTCCGCGTTCGCTTCCTCGAAGTCGTCATCCGACGATGCCAGCGGCACGGCCGTAGGGCACTCGTCGTGCTTGGGCACCACGGGCAGCGCCATCAGCAGCTCGTCCTCGATCAACTCGTGCAGGTCGAACTCGCGGCTCATGGCCAGCAGGTCTTCTTCGCTCTCGTCGTCGAGGGCCTCGGCCGTGGCCTCGTCGGCCACGAAACGGAAGGCGCGGTCCACCTCCAGCGGCACGTCCACGGGCGTGAGGCAGCGCTGGCATTGCATCGGGAAGGCGGCACGCACCTTGAGCACCAGCCACACCTGGCTGGCCCCACCGAGCGCCGTGCGCACTTCTCCCTGTGCCTGCCAGTCCACCAGCAGGTCGGGATGCAGGCCCCGGGCCTCCTGGGCCAGGCGCTCATACTTCAAAAGGGAATCATGGCCGGCCAGGCGCGCGCCAGCCAAAGCAAACGCCTTGACGTCGAGCCGGTCCACTGAGAATTCCTTGGTCATGGCGGCAGTGTAAGAGAATCAGCGAATGCATCAATCCCCCGCCCTGCAACGCCCTGTGGTATTGGGCTCCACCTCGCGCTACCGGCGCGAACTGCTGTCCCGCCTGAACCTGCCTTTCGAAGTCGCCTCGCCCGAGGTCGACGAGACCCCCGCCCCCGGGGAAGCCCCACGCGATCTGGCCCTGCGCCTGGCCCTGGCCAAGGCCCGGGCCGTGGCACGCCTTCATCCCGAGGCCGTGGTCATCGGTTCCGACCAGGTGGCGGACCTGGCGGGCCAGCCCCTGGGCAAGCCTGGCACCCATGAGCGCGCCGTGCAGCAACTGCGCCAGATGCGCGGGCAGACCGTGATTTTCCAGACCGCCGTGGCCACCGTGTGCCAGGCCAACGGCTTCGAGCAGGTGGACATCGCCCCCGTGGAAGTGCGCTTTCGCGATCTGTCGGACGAGGAGATCGAACGCTACCTGCGCGCCGAACAGCCCTACGACTGCGCCGGCAGCGCCAAGAGCGAGGGCCTGGGCATCGCCCTGCTCGACGCCATCCACAGCGATGACCCCACAGCCCTCATCGGCCTGCCGCTGATCCGCACCTGCCGCATGCTGCGCGCCGCCGGGGTGGTCCTGCCATGAGCACGCGCCCCGCCACACCCGTGGACGCGCCCGCCCATGCCGCCGCCAGCGGCACGCTGTACCTGGTGCCCGCCCCGCTCGACTTCGGCTGCGACGTGGAAATCCCACTGCAGGAAGCCCTGCCCGCCGGCACCCTGCAGCAGGCGGCTCAGCTCACCCACTGGGTCTGCGAGAACGCCAAGAGCACCCGTGCCTACCTGAAGCGCATCGATGCCCTGCACCCCTTGGCCGCCCCCCTGCAGCAGCAGCAGATCACCGAATTGCCGCGCGAGGTGCACAAGAAGGGCGACCACGGCGACAAGGGCTCGGCCCACTTCGACGCCAAGCCCCTGCTGGCGCCCGCCCTCGCCGGCCACGCCATGGGCCTGGTCAGCGAGGCCGGCATGCCGGCCGTGGCAGACCCGGGCTCGTCCTTGGTGCGCGCGGCGCACGACCTGGGTATCCCCGTCGTGCCGCTGGTGGGCCCGGTCTCGCTGCTACTGGCCCTGGCCGCCAGCGGCCTCAACGGCCAGAGCTTCGCCTTTGCCGGCTACCTGCCGCAGGACGGGCAGGAGCGCACGCAGCGCATCCGCGAGCTCGAGTCCCTGGCCCTCAAGACCGGCCAGACCCAGCTCTTCATCGAGACGCCCTACCGCAACCCCGCGCTGTGGCAGGCCCTGGTACAGACCCTGCAGCCCCACACCCGCCTGGCCCTGGCCAGCGGGCTGACCCTGCCCGACGCGCAGATCCGCAGCCAGCTCGTGCGCCAGTGGCGTGCCCAGCCCCTGGTACCCGGCAACCGCACGCCCATGGTGTTCGCCCTGGGCCGCTGACCCCTCCTTCACGCCATGCAACGCCTGCCCGCCCTTCTGCTTCTTGCCCTGGGCACCTGCGCCACGGGCGCAAACGCCATCATCCGCTGCGAATTCAACGGCAAGCCGGTCAACCCCAGCAATGGGGCTGAAACCGCCGGCCTGACCGGCCTGCTGCGCTGCCGCGACGAGAACACCGGCCAGCTGCAGCGCGAGCAGGAGCTCAAGGACGGCAAGTACCTGGGCAAGGAACGCTTTTTCGACCGGGAGGGCAAGCTGCTGCGCGAGCGCAGCGTGAACGAGCGCGGCAACAGCCAGGGCCGTGTGGCCGAGTTCTGGCCCAACGGGCAGCTCAAGCGCGAGGAATTCGCCGAGAACGGCAGCACCGTCGGGGCGGTGCGCCGCTTCGATGGCAATGGCCGGCCCGAGCGCCTGTCCTTCCACACCGGTGGGCAGGAGCAGTTCGTCATCGAATACAACGCCGCCGGCCAGCCCACGCGGCTGCAGTGCCCACGCACCAGCGTCCTGCCCGAAGACCGCAAGCCCTGCGGCTTCGAGGGCGCCGTCGACACCCCGCTGTTCACCAGCGCGGGTGCCAAGACTGGCCAGGTGCGCTACGACCAGGGCCGGCTGCTGCTGTCCACCGAATGGACAGGCGAGGGCCTGGTCGCGCAGCAGATGCTCTTCGAGGAAGGCCGACGCGTGCACCGCAGCTTTTTCACCGAGGGCGGCAAGAGCGTGCTGCGCGAGGAGCGCATCTTCCTGCCCGACGAACAGCGCTTTCTGCGCGACACCCGTGGGCCACTGCACAGCCTGCGCCGCTTCGGCAGCACTGGCCAGCTGACCGAGCAGCACAGCTATGCCGACGGACGCGAGGTGCTGCTGGAGCGCTGGTACCTGAACGGAGCGGCGCGCGAGCGCTCGACCATGACCGGCACCGGCGAGGCCGCCCGCATCCAGCGCGAACTGCGCGACGACGAGGGCCGGCTCACGCGCAAGGAAACACTCACCGAACAGCAGCAGCGCACCGGCGTGCAGCAACTGTTCTACCCCAATGGCCGCCTGGCCCAGGAAGACCGCTACACCGCGCCCGACGCCCGGGGCCGCACCCGGCTGGAGGCGCGCAAGCAGTGGGATGACTCGGGCAAGCTGCTGGCCGACGACACCATCCTCGAAGACGGCTCACGCCAACGCAAGGCTGGCGGACTGGATTCCTGATCAGCGCAGTTGCGGCCCGGCAGACATCATGGCCTTGGCCGCGCCGATGCCCATGGCCGCGCCGAAGCGCTTGGCCAGGCGTTCGGCCACATTGTCACGGCGGGTGTAGTCGATGATCTCCTCGGCCTTGACCACTTCGCGCGCCACGAAGTCGAGGTTGCCGAGCTTGTCGGCCAGTCCCATCTCCACGGCCTGCTGGCCGGTCCAGAACAGGCCGCTGAAGGTCTCGGGCGTGGTCTTGAGCCGATCGCCCCGGCCCGCCTTCACCACGGCGATGAACTGCTGGTGGATCTGGTTGAGCATGGCCTGCGCATACTCGCGCTGCTTTTCGGTCTGGGGACTGAAGGGATCGAGGAAGCCCTTGTTCTCGCCCGCGGTGAGCAGGCGGCGCTCCACACCGAGCTTTTCCATGATGCCGGTGAAGCCGAAGCCATCCATCAGCACGCCGATGCTGCCCACGATGCTGGCCTTGTCCACGAAGATCTCATCGGCCGCTGCCGCAATGTAATAGGCAGCCGAGGCGCAGGTCTCCTCGACCACGGCATACACCGGCTTGTTGTACTTGGCCTTCAGGCGCACGATCTCGTCATTGATGATGCCGGCCTGCACCGGGCTGCCGCCCGGCGAGTTGATCAGCAGCACCACGGCCTGGGAGCCCTCGTCCTCGAAGGCGCTGCGCATGGCCGCCACCACGAACTCGGCACTGGCCTCGGCCCCCGAGGCGATCTCGCCCTTGACGTCCACCACCGCCGTGTGCGGCGTGCTCTTGCTGGCGCCCGTCGACGCCTGGCGCATGGCCCCCCAGGCCAGCGCGACGATCAGGAACAGCCATGCGAAGCGGAAAAAGATCTTCCAGCGCCGGGCCGAGCGCTGCTCGCTGAGCGCCGCAAAGGCCAGCTTCTCCAGCGTGGCACGCTCCCAGCCGGGCTCCTGCGCCGCCGCGCGGGCGCCGGACGGGGCGGCCGATTGCGACCACAGGTCCTGCGAAGGGGGAAAATTCTTGTCGGAACCCGGGGTTCCGGGCTGTTGCGGATCGGTCATTTCAGGCCTTTTGAGACACCGTGCACCCCGGGCAGGCAGGGGTGCAGAAAAACAGGGGCATGCCCGTTCGGATCATCATGCTCTAGAACACGACGGGCTGGAGGTTGTAGGCAGTATGCCAGTGCACCACACCGTCGGACTCCGAGAGGGTGATCTTCACCAGGCCGCCCCGGCAGGGCCCGCCCGCACACTGGCCCGTGTCGGGCAGGTAGGCGGCGCCATGCGTGGCGCACAGCAGCCAGTTGCCGGAATCGTCGAAAAAACGGTCCGGCTGGTAGTCCATCTCCATCGCCACGTGCGTGCAGCGGTTGAGGTAGGCGTGCGGCGCCCCGCGGTAGCGGATGGCGAAGGCGCGGCAGGTCTGGCCGGCGTAGGTCACATCGAACGGCACCGCAAGGCCGCCGTCCGCCAGGTCGGCGCTGTTGCACAGGGCGATGGGGGCGGATTCGGTGGTGCTCATGGCAGGACAGCAGTGGCGCGGGGGTTCAGATCAGCCATTGGCCCGCAGCCAGTCATGCAACTCGCGCACGGAATGCGCCACGGCCAGCGGCTGCAGCACATGGAAGGCGTCGGGCTCATGGGCGCCATAGCTCACCCCCACGCTGGCACAGCCGGCGTTCAGCGCCATCTGCAGGTCGTGCGTGGTGTCGCCGATCATCAGCACGCGCTCGGGCAGCACATCGAACTCGGCCATCAGCTCCTGCAGCATCAGCGGGTGGGGCTTGCCGGCTGTCTGGTCGGCCGTGCGCGAACCGTCGAACACGCCCTTGAGGTCCTTGGAGTGCAGCACGTCGTCCAGCCCGCGCCGGCTCTTGCCCGTGGCCACCGTGAGCAGGTGCCCGGCGTCGCGCAGGTCGGCCAGCATGGGCAGCACGCCCTCGAACAGGCTCAGGTCGTCCTGGTGCTGCAGGTAGTGGAAACGGTAGCGGTTGCCCAGCTCGGGGTATTTTTCGGGCGGCACATCGGGCGCTGCATGGGCCAGCGCCTGCATCAGCGCCATGCCGATCACGTACGAAGCGGCCTTGTCCGTGGGCACGGTGCCGCCCACGTCCTTCACGGCCGCCTGGATGCAGCGCACGATGATCTGCGTGGAATCGAACAGGGTGCCATCCCAGTCAAAGGCAATCAGGTCGAAGCGGCGGGGACGGGACGTGGGGCGCATGGAGGAAGGCACTCAGGCAGAAGGGACAAAATCGGCCAGTTCGGGCGGCAGTTCGGCGTTGAGCGCTACGCGCTCGCCATTGGCCGGGTGGTTGAACTGTAACCTCCAGGCGTGCAGGAACATGCGCCGCATGCCCAGCTTCTGCAAGCGTTTGTTCAGCTCGAAATCACCGTACTTGTCGTCCCCGACGATGGCGTGCCCCTGGCTGGCCAGGTGCACGCGGATCTGGTGCGTGCGCCCGGTCTTGATGGTCACCTCCAGCAAGGTCATGGCCGGCAGGCCCTGCTCCTGGCGCGCGGGCACCTTCTGGCGCACCTTGACCAGGGTGATGGAGCGCATGCCATCGGGGTCGTCGGCCGTGGTCACGCGCACCCGGCGCTCGCCATCGGCCTGCAAATACTTGTGCAGCGGCAGGTCGATGACCTTGTTGCTGGCAGCCCACACGCCCGTGACCAGGGCCAGGTAGGTCTTGCCGGTCTCGCGCTCGCGGAACTGGTCCTGCAGGTGCGTGAGCGCCGAGCGCTTCTTGGCCACCAGCAGGATCCCCGAGGTGTCCCGGTCCAGCCGGTGCACCAGTTCCAGAAATTTCGCGGCCGGCCGCGCCTGGCGCAACTGCTCGATGACGCCGAAGCTGACCCCGCTGCCGCCATGCACGGCCACGCCTGCGGGCTTGTCGAGCGCGATCACATGCTCGTCCTCGAGCAGGATGGGAAATTCGCGCGCGGGCGCCGGGCGCTCGGCCTTCTCGGCCACCTTCTCGGAGACACGCACGGGCGGCAGGCGCACCTGGTCGCCCGCCTCCACCCGGGTGTCGGCGCTGGCGCGGCCCTTGTTGATGCGCACCTCGCCGCTGCGGATGATGCGGTAGACATGCGTCTTGGGCACGCCCTTGAGATGCCGTATCAAAAAGTTATCGAGGCGCTGGCCCGCCGAGTCCTCGTCGACCTCGACGAGCCGGGCGGCTGGCGGGTTGGAAGCCGGGGCGGGACCGGACGGCGGTTTGCCCCCTATAATGTGTTTCACCTGCGCGTTGCTGTGTAAGTGGTTGATTTGTCTGGAGTTTAGTCCACACGACCGC
This sequence comes from Acidovorax sp. CF316, assembly GCF_000276605.1. Lineage (GTDB taxonomy): Bacteria > Pseudomonadota > Gammaproteobacteria > Burkholderiales > Burkholderiaceae_C > Acidovorax. The sequence goes on from NZ_AKJX01000008.1 coordinate 15,126, forward strand.
CACACGGGCGCAGGCCGGTCGATGCCAGCGGGTGTCGCCCACGCAGATTGCAGGCCAGATGCCTGCAATGGCCTGGGCGCCAGCCGGCGGGCTGACAGATTGAAACACTGATACGGAATCCCCCAAGCTGGCAGATGCGCCCCACCAGGGCAAGGTCTGCCAGCGGATCGAAGCGAGCATGTGGTTGTTGATGGCCTGGATTGTGACCTTGTGGCGGTGGCGCATGCCCCTGGCCATGCGCGCGCAATGGCAAGGGCCTGTGGCATCCACCCGGCAAGCGCAACCAGCCGCCTTGTTCGTGGCAAAACTGCGCCTCTCCCACTCGCCCCCTTCCACGCGCCCCTGCCTTTTGCTGCCGCGCTAACGCGCGGCAGGCTTTCGGCATCCCCGGCAATTCCCTTCGTTTCGACGCGTCAGTCCAGGCATTCACGGCTCCTGTAGAGCTTGTTCAATGGTTTGGAACTGCGGGTGGCAGCCCGCTGCAGCACTGATGGCTGCGCCGCTGCCCACCGCGAAACACAAGAAGGAATCGCATCATGAAGCGGATGCTCATCAACGCCACGCAGCCCGAAGAACGGCGCCTGGCCATCGTCGACGGACAAAAGCTCCTCGACTACGAGATCGAGATCGAGGGGCGCGAGCAGCGCAAGGGCAACATCTACAAGGCCGTCGTCACGCGCGTCGAGCCTTCGCTGGAAGCCTGCTTCGTCGACTACGGCGAAGACCGCCACGGCTTCCTGCCGTTCAAGGAAATCTCGCGCAGCTATTTCGCCCCTGGCGTCTCCCCCAGCCAGGCACGCATCAATGAAGTGATCCGCGAAGGCCAGGAACTGCTGGTCCAGGTCGAAAAGGAAGAGCGCGGCAACAAGGGCGCAGCCCTGACCACCTTCGTCTCGCTGGCCGGCCGCTATGTGGTGCTGATGCCCAACAACCCTCGTGGCGGTGGCGTCTCGCGCCGCATCGAGGGCGAGGACCGCGCCGAGCTCAAGGAGGCGATGGACCAGCTGGAATACCCCAACGGCATGTCCATCATCGCGCGCACCGCCGGCATCGGCCGCACCGCGCCCGAGCTGCAGTGGGACCTGAACTACCTGCTCAAGCTGTGGAACGCCATCGACGGCGCCGCCAAGGGCGGCAAGGGCGCCTTCCTGATCTACCAGGAATCGAGCCTCGTCATCCGCGCGATCCGCGACTACTTCAACAACGACATCGGTGACATCCTCATCGATACCGACGACATCTACGAACAGGCGCAGCAGTTCATGGCGCACGTCATGCCCGAGCATGCCGCCCGCGTGAAGCGCTACCGCGACGACGCCGCCCTGTTCAGCCGCTTCCAGATCGAGCACCAGATCGAATCGGCCTACGCACGCACCGTGCAACTGCCCTCGGGCGGCGCCATCGTGATCGACCACACCGAAGCGCTGGTCAGCGTGGACGTGAACTCGGCCCGCGCCATCAAGGGCGGCGACATCGAGGAAACCGCCACCCGCACCAACCTGGAAGCCGCCGACGAAGTGGCGCGCCAGATGCGCCTGCGCGACCTGGGCGGCCTGATCGTGATCGACTTCATCGACATGGAGGAGAGCAAGAACCGCCGCGAAGTGGAAAACCGCCTGCGCGACGCGCTGCGCCAGGACCGCGCCCGCGTGCAGTTCGGCACCATCAGCAAGTTCGGCCTCATGGAAATGAGCCGCCAGCGCCTGAAGCCAGCGCTGTCCGAAGGCTCCTCCATCCCCTGCCCGCGCTGCGGTGGCTCGGGCCACATCCGCGACACCGAGTCCTCGGCGCTGCAGATCCTGCGCATCATCCAGGAAGAGTCGATGAAGGACAACACGGCCGCCGTGCACTGCCAGGTGCCGGTGGAAGTGGCCTCGTTCCTGCTGAACGAAAAGCGCACCGAGATCGCCAAGATCGAGCTCAAGCAGCGCGTGGCCGTGCTGATGGTTCCCAACAAGACGCTGGAAACCCCCAACTACCGCCTGGAACGCCTCAAGCACGACGACCCGCGCCTGGACCACATCGAAGCCAGCTACAAGCTCGCCGAGGAAGTGGAAGACCCCACGGCCGTGACGCGCCGCTCGCAGGAGCCCACCAACAAGCAGACTCCGGTGATCAAGGGCGTGCTGCCCGACGCACCCGCCCCGCAGGTCGAGCCCCGCCCCGAAGGCACGGCCCGCCCCGCACGCGCCGGCCAGGGCCAGCGCCCCGCAGGCACACCAGCCGCCGCTGCCCCCACGCCCGCACCGGCACCTGCTGCAGCTGCCCCGGCCGCGCCGCAGGAGCAAGGCATCCTGGCCTTCATCAAGGGCTTCTTCGGCTTCGGCGACAAGCCAGCAGCACCGGCCCCGGTGGCAACCCCTGCCGCCGCGCCCGCACCTGCCGCGGCAGAAGCCACCGCCCGTGAACCCCGCCGTGATGGCCGCGGTGAAAGCCGTGGCGGACGCCGCAGCAACCGCGACGCGCCTGGCCGCAGCGATGGCCAGCGCGAAGGCGGCGGCCGTGACGGTGGCAACCGCGATGGCGCCGCAGAAGGCCGTGGCCGCCGCGGTGAACGCTCGGCCGAAGGCCGCGCACCGCGCGATGCCGAGGGCCAGGGCAACCGCCCACCCCGCGAAGGTGGCGAGCGCCGCCCCGAGGGTGAAGGCCGCGAGGGCCGTGAAGGACGCGGCGGCCGCAATGGCCGTGGCCGCAACGACGGCGAAAGCCGCAACCAGGCCAACGGCGCTGCGCTGAATGGCGAGCAGGCCGCTGCAGTTGCCGGCGCCCAGGTGGAAGGCCCGATCGGTAGTGGCGCCGACGCCGCCGCCGGCCAGCCCCCCCGTGGCGAGCGCGGCCCCCGCCGCGAGCGCGGCGACGGCTCCGGCCGCCGTGAACGTGGCGAGCGCGGTGAGCGCGCCCCCCGCAATGCCGAGGGCGCTGAACAGGCGGCACCGGCCGGCGACTTCGCCGATACCTCGCCGCTGGCGCTGCTGCCCGACCTGGACCTGACCGGCAACGAGTCGGCCAACGCCGCTGCAGGCAGCGAAGAGCAACGCCGTGAGCGCCGCTCGCGCGACCGCTACGGCCGCGACCGCCGCGAACGTGGCGAGCGCGGTCCGCGCGACAATGCCGAGGGCGCAGCCGCACCGGCACCGGCAGCAGCCCCGCTGCTGGACTTCGATACCTCGGCGGTCCCAGCCCCCGCGGCCGAGCCCCAGGACGATGCACCACGCCGCAGCTACTTCAGCGCCCCTGCCGAAGCCGCAGCACCCGTGGCAGCCCCTGTGGCAGCGCCCGTGCAGGAAAGCACCCCTGCCCCGGTCGCACCAGTCGCAGCAGCACCCGTCGCCCCCGTGCCAGTGGCACAGGCACCAGCCCCTGTGGCAGCACCCGTGGTTGCCCCTGTGACAATGCCTGTGGCCGCCCCGGCGCCCGCAGCCGCCGCCCCGGTGGCGGCAGCCCCGGCCCCCGCAGCCGGCCTGCCCCGTGTGCAGGCATTCACCCTGCCGCTCGGCGAGCTGCAGCAGGTTGCCGAGTCGTCGGGCCTGCAGTGGGTGAACTCCGATGCCGCAAAGATCGCCGCCGTGCAGGCTGCGATCGCAGCAGAGCCCAAGCCCATCCACGTGCCGCGCGAGCGTCCACCCGTGGTGGTGGTCGACGAGGGCCCGCTGGTGCTGGTGGAAACCCGCCGCGACCTCTCGGCGATGAAGCTGCCTTTCGAGCAGCCACCGGCCGCCTGATGCGGTGAGTGCACAAGAAGGCGGCCTCGGCCGCCTTTTTGCTTTTCGGGCCCCCCTTTGCGCAGGCGCATGGCCGATGCCGGTATCCTTGCGGCCACGCCCGCCGGTGCCCCACTTTCCTTTTGTTCGACCTCGACGAACCACCACGCCACCATGCTGTTCCTGCTGTCCCCCGCCAAGTCGCTGGACTACGAAACCCCGCTGCCACCCGACCTGCCGCACACACTGCCGCAGTTCGTGCCGCAATCCAAGGACCTGATCAAGGTGCTGCGCGAGAAGTCGCACCAGGACATCGCCACGCTGATGTCGCTGAGCGACCCGCTTGCCGCACTGAACGTGGCGCGCTACCAGGCCTGGAAGCCGCGCTTTACCGACACCAACTCGCGCCAGGCCCTGCTGGCCTTCAATGGCGACGTCTACGAAGGCCTGGACGCGCGCACGCTGGGCAGCGAAGACCTGCAATGGGCACAGGACCATGTCTGCATCCTGAGCGGCCTGTACGGCCTGCTGCGCCCGCTGGACCGGATGCAGCCCTACCGCCTGGAGATGGGCACGCGCCTGGCCACCGAGGCCGGCAGCAACCTTTACCAGTTCTGGGGCGACCGCATCGCCAGGCACCTCAATACCCGGCTGCGCGCCGACACCACGCCGGTGGTGGTGAACCTCGCCTCGCAGGAGTACTTCAAGGCCGTGGACACCAAGGCCCTCAAGGCGCGCGTGGTCGAGTGCGTCTTCGAGGACTGGAAGGGTGGCATCTACAAGATCATCAGCTTCCATGCCAAGCGCGCGCGCGGGCTGATGGCGCGCTACGCCGTGACCCAGCGCATCGCCACCCCGCACGGCCTCCAGGGCTTTGGCCTGGAAGGCTACACTTTTGCTCCCGCTGCCTCCCAACCCGAGCGCCTGGTGTTCCGGCGCAAGACCAACGTGTGAGATCTGCCATGGCATCGTCTTCCGAACAGTCGCCTTCCACCACCAGCACTGCCGCTGCGGCACGCCAGGCCATCACGCCCGAGCTGCGCCGCTGGATCGTCGAACAGGCCGAGGCCGGCTTTGCCGCGCCCGTGGTGCTGCAATCCATGCGCGATGCCGGTTGGAACGAGGACGTGGCCGCCGAGGCCCTGGAAATCACGCTGCAGGACCACCTCAACGCGCTGGCCGAGCAGCAGGGCCAGCCGCCCGCCGTGAGGGTGCCCGAACCCCTGCTGGACGAATCGCCGGCCCAGATCGACGCTGGCGACCGCGCTGTGAACATCCTGCTGGCCATCGCCAAGCCGCGCATCGTGGTGTTCGGCAACCTGCTCTCTGCCGAGGAATGCGACGCCCTGATCGCCGCGGCCGCGCCCCGCATGGCACGCTCGCTCACGGTCGCGACCAAGACCGGCGGCGAGGAGGTCAACGACGACCGCACCAGCGACGGCATGTTCTTTCAGCGCGGCGAGAACCCGGTGGTGCAGCGCATTGAGGAGCGCATCGCCCGGCTGCTGGATTGGCCCATAGAGAACGGCGAGGGCCTGCAGGTGCTGCACTACCGCCCCGGCGCCGAGTACAAGCCGCACTACGACTATTTCGACCCGGGCGAGCCGGGCACGCCCACCATCTTGAAGCGCGGCGGGCAGCGTGTGGGCACACTGGTGATGTACCTCAACACGCCCGAAAAGGGCGGCGGCACCACCTTCCCCGACGTGCACGTCGAAGTGGCTCCCCAGCGCGGCAATGCCGTGTTCTTCAGCTACGAGCGCGCCCACCCTGCGACCCGCACGCTGCATGGCGGCGCACCGGTGATTGCCGGCGAGAAATGGATCGCCACCAAGTGGCTGCGCGAGCGCGAATTCAAGTAAGGCGGCACCACCGCCCAGCCAACCAGGGAAGCACCCGCCATGAACGACAACACCCCCGAGCAATCCCAGCTGGGCAAGGCCTCCGCCTATGTGGACCAGTACGACGCCTCGCTGCTGTTCCCCATCCCGCGCGCCGGCAAGCGCGCCGAGATCGGCATCACCGCAGCCCCGCCCTTCTTCGGCGCGGACCTGTGGACGGCCTTCGAGCTGTCCTGGCTCAACCAGCGCGGCAAGCCGCAGGTGGCCCTGGTGCACATCACCATCCCCTGCGAGACGCCGAACATCGTCGAGAGCAAGTCCTTCAAGCTCTACCTGAACAGCTTCAACAACACGCGCTTTGCCGATCCGTCCGAGGTGCAGGCGCGCATCCGCACCGACGTGAGCGAGGCCGCCTGGCGCGGTGCCGAGCACCCGGCCACGGTGGGCGTGCGGCTGCTGCTGCCGGAGATGTTCGACCAGGAACCGGTGCACGAGCTCGACGGCCTGAGCCTGGACCGCCTGGACGTGGAGTGCACCCACTACCAGCCCGCGCCACACCTGCTGCACGCCGTGCATGACGAGCCCGCCGTCACCGAAGTGCTCACCAGCAACCTGCTCAAGAGCAACTGCCTGGTGACCGGCCAGCCCGACTGGGGCAGCGTGCAGATCCGCTACACCGGCGCCCCCATCGACCAGGAAGGGCTGCTGCAGTACCTGGTGAGCTTTCGCAACCACAACGAGTTCCACGAGCAGTGCGTGGAGCGCATCTTCATGGACCTGTGGACACGCTGCAAGCCGCTCAAGCTCACGGTCTACGCGCGCTACACGCGCCGCGGCGGCCTCGATATCAACCCGCTGCGCACCAGCCACCCGCAGGCCCTGCCGGGCAACGTGCGCACCGCACGGCAGTAAACACCTGAGCCGGCGCGACCTCTCAGGTGGTGTTCACGCCCTGAGCCAATCGCATCGCAACTTGTTCAAGCGGTGCGCCCGGGCACGCCAGCCCACGTAGAGGCTGGGCAACAGAGTCCCGGCAAAACACAGGGGCGCAGCCCAGGCGTCACCCAGCGCGCACGTGGGCACCCAGCCCACCCAGCCCATGAGCCAGAGCGTGAGGACCATATCCCACAGGTGGTATTCCAGCGGATGCTCCACCCGGTGGTCCACATGCCATTGCTTGATGCGTTGGAGCTCCTTGAGCGTCATGACCATCTCCCGCCAGAGGAATGATCAATGTAAGTTTGACGTAAGACTTCGTCAAGCCCCCCCGCCCGTCGGCCCTCAGAACAGCGGTCGGGTGTGCGGGTCGGCCTCGCGCACCCGGGGGGCGCGTGGTTCGGGCGGGCCGTCGGGCACCTCGCCCTCGCGCTCCAGCGTGCCCACGCGCACGCCCAGCAAACGCAGCTTGCGGTCCAGCGGCACCCGCTTGAGGCACAGGCCCGCCGTGCGGCGGATGGTGGCCGCGTCCTGGGTGTAGCGGTCCAGCGTCTGGTCGCGCGTGGCGATCCTGAAGTCGTCGTAGCGCAGCTTGATGCCGATGGTCTTGCCGACATAGCCCTTGCGCTGCAAATCGGCCGCCACGCGCTCGCACAGGTCGGTAAAGATGCGGCCGAGCTCGGCTTTGTCGCGCACGGCATGCAGGTCGCGGTCGAAGGTGGTCTCGCGGCTCATGCTCACGGGCTCGCTCTCGGTCACCACAGGGCTGTCGTCGCGGCCCCAGGCCACGCGGTGCATCCAGGCGCCGCTCGATTGGCCGAAGCGTGCGATGAGCCACTGTGGATCCTGCGCGGCCAGCTCGCCGATGGTCGTGATGCCCAGCGCCGCGAGCTTCTCGCCCGCCTTGGGGCCGATGCCGTTGATCTTGCGCACGTTGAGCGGCCAGATCCTGTCCTTGAGGTCTTCCTCGTGGACGATGGAGATGCCGTTGGGCTTGTTGAACTCGCTGGCCATCTTGGCCAGCAGGCGGTTGGGCGCCACGCCGATGGAACAGGTCAGGCCCGTCACGTCGAAGATGCTCTTCTGGATCAGCCGCGCCAGCACCCGACCCCCTTCGCGCTGGCCGCCGGGCACGTCGGTGAAGTCGATGTAGACCTCGTCCACCCCGCGGTCCTGCATCACGGGCGCGATCTCGGCGATGGTGCTCTTGAACAGGCGCGAGAAGCGGCGCACCTCGTCGAAATCCACGGGCAGCACGATGGCATGCGGGCACAGTTTGGCGGCCTTCATCATGCCCATGGCCGAGCCCACGCCGAACTGCCGCGCCGCGTAGGTGGCGGTGGTGATGACGCCCCGGCCCACATAGTCCTTGAGCAGTGGAAAGTCGGCCACCGGAATGAAGTGCGGCTCGCGCAGACCCTGGCCATCAGGGCTCTGGTGCAGCAGCTCGTCCACCTTGCGCCGCCCGCCGCCGATGACCACGGCCAGGCCCTTGAGCTGCGGGTAGCGCAGCAACTCGACGGATGCGAAGAAAGCATCCATGTCGAGGTGCGCGATGCGGCGCAGGCGCGGTGCGGAAGGCTCGTCGGGTGGTGGGGAGGTCACGGCCTCCATTGTGCGCAAAAGCGCAGACACCCTGCTGTCAGCCGCCCAGCCGACCACAGGGTTTGGACGCGGTATTACTTCTTGGCGAGCGCCGCGTTGCGCAGGCCCTGCAGCGTTCCCGTCGGCGTGATCGCCTCGGGATCGATCAGGCAGTGCAGCACACTGGGCAGGCCGCTGGCACGGGCGCGGGCCAATGCAGGGCCGAACTCCTCGGTGGTAGTGACGCGCTCGCCATGGCCGCCGAAGGCCTGCGCGTAGGCCTTGAAGTCGGGGTTCTTGAGCGCGGTAGCGCTGACGCGGCCCGGGTACTCGCGCTCCTGGTGCATGCGGATGGTGCCGTACATGGCGTTGTCCAGCAGCACCACGATGATGGGCAGGCCGTACTGCACGGCGGTGGCGAACTCCTGGCCATGCATGAGGAAGTCGCCGTCGCCGGCAAAGACCACCACCTCGCGCTGCGGCCACAGGCGCTTGCCGCCCACGCCGGCCGGCAGGCCGTAGCCCATGGAGCCGCTGGTGGGCGCCAGCTGGCTGGCGTAGGTGGTGAAGGGCCAGAAGCGGTGGATCCAGGTGGCGAAGTTGCCCGCGCCGTTGCAGAAGATGGTGTCGGCCGGCAGCACCTCCTTCAAGTGCTGCATCACCTGGCCCATCTGCAGGTCGCCGGGGATGCGGATGGGGGCGGTGTCGCTCCAGGCCAGGTATTCGGCGTGGGCGGCCTCGGCATGGGCCGCCCAAGGCACGGCGGCCGTGGGGCGCACCGTGGCCAGCGCCGCAGTGAAGGCCTGGGGCGTGGCATGCATCGGTTGCGCCGCGCGGTAGAGCCGGCCCAGTTCGTCCGCATCGGCGAGCACATGCACGATGGGCTGCACGGGGTTGGGAATGGCGAATAGCTCATAGCCCTGCGAGGGCACCTCGGACAGGCGCCCGCCGACCACCAGCACCAGGTCCGACGCGCGGATGCGCGCCAGCAGCTTGGGGTTCACGCCCAGGCCCAGGTCGCCGCCATAGCAGGCATGCGTGGCCGGGAACAGCATCTGCCGGCGGAACGAGCAGTACACGGGCAGCGACCAAGCCTCGGCAAAAGCCGTGAACTCGTGCACGGCTTGCTCGGACCAGCGGCTGCCGCCCAGGATGGCGACGGGCTGCTGGGCCTTGCCCAGGCGCTCGGCCAGCTCAGCCATCTGCGCAGCGCCGGGGTGGGTCTCGGTCACCTGGTAGGGCAGCGCGTCGGCCACCGTGGCGGCCTCGGTCAGCATGTCCTCGGGCAGGGCCACCACCACCGGGCCGGGCCGGCCCGAGGTGGCGACGTGGAAGGCGCGCGAGATGAGCTCGGGCACGCGGGCCGGGTCGTCGATCTGCACCACCCACTTGGCCATGGTGCCGAACACGGCACCGTAGTCCAGCTCCTGAAAAGCCTCGCGCCCCAGCGCCCCGCGCGCCACCTGGCCCACGAACAGGATCAGCGGCGTGGAGTCCTGGTGCGCGATGTGCACGCCGGCCGAGGCATTGGTGGCCCCGGGCCCGCGCGTGACGAAGCAGATGCCCGGCTGGCCGGTGAGCTTGCCCTGGGCCTCGGCCATCATGGCGGCGCCGCCCTCCTGGCGGCAGACGGTGACGGCAATGTCGGCGTCGTGCAGCGCATCCAGCACGGCCAGGTAGCTTTCACCGGGCACGCAGAACAGCTGCTTGACGCCATGGGTGATGAGCTGCTGGACCAGGATCTGGCCGCCCGTGCGGCTGGCGGTGTTGCTGGAGGAGAAAGGCGTGGTCATGTCAGGGGTCCGGAACGAAAGAACAGAAGAAAGAAATTACAGGGGCATCAGCGCAGCGCCTCGCAGGCACGGCGGATGCGCGCGCAGGCTTCCTGCAGGTCGGCCATGGACGCAGCGTACGAGATACGGAAGTACGGCGCCAGCCCCAGCACGCTGCCGGGGACCACGGCCACATGGAACTCGCGCAGCAGGTAGTCGCAGAAATCCGCATCGCTGCGCAGCGTGGCGCCACCCGGCGTGGTGCGCCCCAGCACGCCTTCGCAGCTGGCAAAGGTGTAGAACGCCCCTTCAGGCACACGGCAGCGCAGCCCCGGCGACGCGTTGAGCGCGGCCACCACCAGGTCGCGCCGCGCCTGGAATTCGCGGCAGCGCTCGGCCACGATGTCCTGCGGCCCGGTGAGCGCCGCCACGGCCGCCGCCTGGCTGATGGACGAGGCGCACGAGGTGGCCTGGCTCTGCACCACGGCCATGGCCGCGATCAATGCGCGCGGGCCCGCGCCGTAGCCGATGCGCCAGCCCGTCATGGCATACGACTTGGAGACGCCGTTCACGGTGAGCGTGCGCTCGCGCAGCGCAGGCATCACCGCCGCGGGGGTGGCGAAGGCGTGGCCGTCGTACAGGATGTGCTCGTAGATGTCGTCCGCCAGCACCCAGACCTGCGGGTGGTGCAGCACCACCTCCAGGATGGGCTGGAGCTGCTCGGCGCTGTAGGCCGTGCCGCTGGGGTTGGAGGGGGAGTTGATGAACACCCAGCGCGTGCGCGGCGTGATCGCGGCGTCGAGTTGTTCGGCCGTGATGCGAAAGCCATTGGCCTCGCTGCACGGCACCACCACCGGCACGCCGCCCGCGATCAGCACCATGTCGGCGTACGAGGTCCAGTACGGCGCGGGCAGGATCACCTCGTCGCCGGGGTTCAGGCTGGCCATCAGCGCGTTGTAGATGACCTGCTTGGCACCCGCTCCCACCGTGATCTCGTGGGTGGCGAACTCCAGCCCGTTGTCATGGCGGAACTTGCGCTGGATGGCGGCCTTGAGCTCGGGCGTGCCGTCCAGCACGGTGTAGTGCGTGTCACCCCGCGCCATGGCCTGCTGCGCGGCTTCCTGGATGTGGGCCGGGGTGTCGAAGTCCGGCTCGCCCAGGCCCAGCACGATCACGGGCTGGCCCTGGCGCTTGAGCTCGTTGGCGGCCTGGGTGATGCGCACGATGTCCGACACGCCGATGGCGCTGATGCGGTCGGCCGCGCGAAAGGCCGTGGCGGGGATGGCGGCGTTCATTGCTGGTAGGTCTCCAGGGGCTTGTCGTTGGGGGCGGCGAACAGCTGGCGCAGCGTGGTGCCCAGCGGCAGGCTCAGACCCAGGTTCTTGGGCGGGATGGGGCTGACGAACCACTTGGTGTAGATCTTCTCCATCTCGCCGCTCTGCATGAGCTTGGTGAGCACACCGTCCACGGCCGCCTTGAAGCTCGGGTCGTCCTTGCGGAACAGCAGCGCGATCGGCTCGGCGCCCAGCGGCTCGCCCACGATGCGGTAGGCCGAGGGGTCCTTGGAATTGGCGATCATCCCGGCCAGCAGGTTGTCGTCGAGCACGAAGGCATCGGCACGGCCCGATTCGAGCAGCAGAAAGCTTTCGTGGTGGTCCTTGCCCAGCACGGTCTTGATGGGCGCACCGCCCAGGGCGCGCTCCTGCCTGCGCAGCAGCTGTACGGCCGTGGTGCCGGTGGACGCCGCAATGGTGCGGCCCGCGAGCTGGCTGATGGACTTCAGGTCCGAATCCTTGCGCACCGCCATGCGCACTTCGCTCACATAGGTGGTCACCGCGAAGGCCACCTGCTGCTGGCGCGCGGTGTTGTTGGTGGTGGGGCCGCAGCCGATGTCGAGCGTGCCGTTCTGCACCAGCGGCAGGGTGTTCTGCGCCGTCACGGCCATGTACTCGAGCTTGGCGTCGGGCACGATGTCCTTGAGCACGCGCTCGCACAGCTCGACGTGGTAGCCCACGTATTTTTCATTGGCACCCAGTGCATAGGCCATGGGCGGCGAGGTCTCGCGCACGCCGAGCACGACCTTGCCGCTGGCCTTGATCTTCTCGAGCGTGGTCTGGGCGCTGGCGCCTGCGGCGCACAGCAGCGCTGCCAGTGCCACGGCCATCATCTTGCGGTTGGGGGAAAAAGCCATGTCGTCGTCTCCTCGTTGGTTGTTGTGGATGGCGTTGGGAAAGCAATGCAGGGCGCGCCACACCCACGCGGCGGACCCCAGGTTCAGATGACGTTCTTCTCCAGCAGCGGCCGGTTCTCGGCAATGCGCGTGATGGACAGCGGCGACAGGTCGAGGCTCTGGTAGCTGCCGGTGAGCAACAGCTCGGCCACGCCCCGGCCCACGGCCGGGCACTGCTGCAGGCCGTGGCCCGAGAAGCCGTTGGCGAAGACCAGGTTGTCGCAGTCGGGGGACAGGCCCACGATGGCGTTGTGGTCGAAGGTGTTCATCTCGTAGTAGCCGGCCCAGGCGCCCTGCATGCGCAGCGCCTCGAAGCCGGGGATGCGCTCGGCCAGCGTGGGCCAGACATGCTCCTCGAACGCGTGGTACTCGGGCTCGAGCGGGGCGAAGTCGGCATCCTGGTCGGCGGGCGGCGCAAAACCGGCAATGAAGCCGCTGCCCTCGGGCCGCAGCCAGATGCCACTGGTGTCGATGAGCAGGGGGCAGCGGGGCAACGGGGCCGGGCTGGACAGGTGGAACACGGTGCGGCGCTTGCCCACCACGGGCAGCGCGATGCCGGCCCAGCCCGCGATGGCAGCGGCCCAGGGGCCGCCGGCATTCACCGCACGGCTGCAGGGCAGCGTGGTGCCGCTTTTCAGCTGCACGGCGGTGACATGCTGCACGCCATCGCTGGCAGACATGTCCAGGCCCACGGCCTCATCGGCCACGTAGCGCACGCCCTGGCTCTGCGCCTTCCTGCGCAGCGCGGTGAGCAGCAGGTAGCCGTCGAACCAGCCCTCGCCCGACAGGCCCAGCGAGCCCAGCACCACGTCCTGCAGCGCCAGCCAGGGGAAGCGCGTGGCCAGTTCGTCCGCAGTGAGCAGCGCCACATCGGCGCCATGGCGCTTTTGCAGCCCATGGTTGTCGCGCAGCGTGGCCTCGCCGGCTGCTGTGGCCAGGTACAGGTAGCCGCCCTCGTGCAGGCCGATGTGGGGCACATCGCCGTTGCATGCCAGGAGCGTGTCCACATTGCGCAGAAAGCCGATGCCATGGGCCGATATCTGCACGTTGATGTCGGTGGAGAACTGCTGGCGGATGGAACTGGCCGACAGCGCCGAGGAGGCGCGTGCATAGCCCGGGTCGCGCTCCACCACCACGACCTCGCAGCCGGGCTGCTGGCGTGTCAGCTCGTAGGCGATGGCACTGCCGATGACGCCGCCGCCGATGATCACGATGGGCATGGGGGTGGTGCTCCCGGACGTTGGCACAGCGCTCAGACGTCGAACTTCACGCCCTGCGCGAGCGGCAGGGCGGTGGAGTAGTTGATGGTGTTGGTGGCACGGCGCATGTAGGCCTTCCAGCTGTCGGAGCCGGCCTCTCGGCCACCGCCGGTTTCCTTCTCGCCGCCAAAGGCCCCTCCGATCTCGGCACCGCTCGGGCCGATGTTGACGTTGGCGATGCCGCAGTCGGATCCCGCGGCCGACATGAACTGCTCGGCCTCGCGCACGTTGAGCGTGAAGATCGAGGACGACAGGCCTGCCCCCACGGCGTTGTTCCAGGCGATGGCCTCGTCGAGCGTACGGTAGCGCACCACGTAGAGGATGGGCGCGAAGGTCTCGTGCAGGGCCGGGCCTTCATGCTTTTGCAGTTCCACCAGCGCGGGACGCACGTAGTAGGCATCGCTGCCGCCCAGGCCCGGTACGCGCTCGCCGCCGTGCACCTTGGCATCCAGGGCACGGGCTTCTTCCAGCGCCTTTTGCATGCCGTCGTAGGCACCGCGGTCGATCAGCGGGCCGACCAGGGTGCCGGCAGCGCGCGGGTCGCCCACCTGCACGTTGCCGTACACCTTGCGCAGTTGGGGCACCAGGGTGTCGTAGAGGCTCTCGTGCACGAACAGGCGGCGCAGCGTGGTGCAGCGCTGGCCGGCCGTGCCCATGGCGGCGAAGGCGATGCCGCGCAGGGCCAGGTCCAGGTCCGCCGAGGGCGCGACGATGGCGGCGTTGTTGCCGCCCAGCTCCAGGATGGCGCGCGCGAAGCGGGCCGCCAGGCGCGGGCCGACAGCGCGGCCCATGGCCGTGGAGCCGGTGGCCGAGAGCACGGCCACGCGGGCGTCGTCCACCAGCACCTCGCCGATGCCGCGCTGGCCAATCAAGAGTTCGAGCAGGCCCTCGGGCGCATCGCCGAAGCGGGCCAGGGCGCGCTGGGCGATGGCATGCGTGGCCAGGGCGGTGAGCGGCGTCTTCTCGGACGGCTTCCAGACCACGGAGTCGCCGCAGACCAGGGCCAGGGCCGCATTCCACGACCACACGGCCACGGGGAAATTGAAGGCCGAGATCACGCCGCACACGCCCAGCGGGTGCCAGGTTTCCATCATGCGGTGGCCGGGGCGCTCGGTGGCGATGGTCAGGCCATAGAGCTGGCGCGACAGGCCGACGGCAAAGTCGCAGATGTCGATCATCTCCTGCACCTCGCCCAGGCCTTCGGACGGGATCTTGCCGGCCTCGATGGTCACGAGCAGGCCCAGGTCGTCCTTGGCGGCGCGCAGCTCTTCGCCGAGCAGGCGCACCAGTTCGCCGCGGCGCGGGGCCGGCACATTGCGCCAGGCCTGGAACGCGGCCTGCGCGCGCGCGATGGCGGCGGTGGCGTCGGCCGGCGAGACCTCGTGCACGGCGCCGATGGCCTCGCCGGTGATGGGCGAACGCACCGACAGGCCGCCACCTGTGTAGGCGGCACGCGGCACGCCCAGGCGCTGCAGCAGCGCATCGGCGTCGGTCACGAGGGAAGCAGAGGCGGAGGTATCGGACATGGCGGCGTTGGATAGAAGGGGTTCAGCAATGCCCCCAATATCGCCCAATCGCCATCTGCCGGATAGCAAAAAATTGGAACAACTTGATTCGCAAATAGAATCAACTCCCTTCAATACCCGGGCCATTTTGGGGAATGGATAGGCACCATCGCAGTGCGCCAGCGGTGTAAACCCTGAGAATCATTCTCCTCACGCATGAACAGCCATGTTCCGCAAGACCTTCCTGCCACCGGTGGCCGACCTGCTCGCCTTCGAGGCGGCCGCGCGCCACACCAGCGTCTCGCGCGCAGCCGAAGAGCTGCACCTGACGCAAAGCGCCGTCTCGCGCCAGATACGCCAGCTGGAGGAGCAACTGGGCATGGCCCTGTTCCACCGCGTGCGCCAGCGCGTGGTGCTGACCGATGCCGGGCGCGTCTACGCGGCCGACGTGCGCGCCCTGCTGCAGCAGCTGTCGGCCGCCACGCAAAAGGCCATGGCCTTTTCGAGCGCGGGCGGGCTGCTCAACCTGGCCGTGCTGCCCACGCTGGGCACACGCTGGCTGATACCGCGGCTGCCGGGCTTCATGGCGCTGTACCCCGATGCCACGGTGAATTTCTCGGCGCGCTCCGAGCCCTTCGACTTTGCGCAGGAGCCCATGGACGCGGCCATCCACTTCGGCGCGCCGCACTGGGCCGGCGCCGTCTGCGAGTACCTGATGCACGAGCAGGTGTTGCCCGTGTGCAGCCCGCACTACCGTGCCCAGCAGGGCCTGCGCACGCCCGCCGATCTGGCCGGTGCCGTGCTGCTGCAGCAGAACACCCGACCCACGCAATGGACCGAATGGTTCGAGCGCATAGGCGCCCCCACCCCCCAGGCGCTGCGCGGCCCGCGCTATGAGCAGTTCTCGATGATCGCGCAGGCGGCGGTGTCAGGCCTGGGCGCTGCGCTGCTGCCGCGCTTTCTGATCGAAGGCGAACTCGCTTCGGGGGCCCTGGTGGCCCTGTCCACCGAGGTGCTCACCAGCAGCGAGGCCTACTACCTGGTCTACCCCGAGGCGCGCGCCCAGACGCCACTGGTCAAGGCCTTCAGGGATTGGCTGCTCGCGCAGTGCGCGGGCATCGCCACGGCCGCCCGCCCCAGCCTATAGATGGCTGTGCGCGTAGGTGTGGATGGCCTCACCGAGAAACGCCACCATGCGCGGGTGGTAGGCATTGTGAAAAGCCTTCATGTCGGGGTTGTCGGCATAGAACAGTGCCGTGCCGATATAGGCCTCGCGTGACGGCGCATAGAAGCGCGACGCAATGGCATGGTGCCGTGCCATGAGGGACTGGATGGCCGGCGAAGAGGGCACGGCGCTGTCGATCAGCGGCGCCAGTTCCTCATAGAAACGCTGGAAGTCCTGGTGCGCCCGGGCCTTGTCGACATGGGCCCACTGGTGGGTGGCCGCCAGCGAGGCGGCCTGCTCTGCGCCCTGCGCATCGCGTCATTGCTGGAGGTAATCGGGGCTTGCGTTCTGCAATGTAGTCATGGGTGCGGCATTCGGCCGTATGGAGAGGAACACGGACTGTAGGCGCCGCCCCGCAGTTCCGGCCCCAGTCCTTGCGGTGCCTTGTGTCCGGCATCACCGGTTGCACACCCTTCGCATTGCGGGCGAACTACAGCAAGGCCGCCACCATGATCGCCAGCCCGGCGATGCTCACGGCCCAGGTGGCCGTGCGCACATACGGGATGCCGATGTAGTACACCGGGATGTAGACCATGCGCGCCCAGAAGAACACCTGGGCGCCCAGCTCCACCTGGCTGCCGGTGCGGTTGCTGGCCGTGGCCGCCAGGCCCAGGATGGCAAAGAACACGAGGTTGTCAAAGCTGTTGCGCGCCGTACGCTCGGCGCGGCCGGCAAAGGCCCCCAGGTCGGCCAGGTGGTCGCGGTTGCCGAAAGCCAGCAGCAGGCCCGAGGGCGTCCAGGCGCGGGCGCGGATCAGGCTGGCCACGACCACCAGCAGCCAGGTGATGATGGCGAAGTACACGACGAGAGTGAGGATGGGGTTCATGGCAGCCCTGGGGCAAGGGGGTTGGAAAACGCCGCATCCATGGCACCTGGACAGGGCAGGAACCCGCAGCATACGCCGCGGGACTCCGTGTCAGTTCGGTGCCGCCGGGACACCGCCTGGCACCAGGCGCTGCTCGGGCTGCTGCCCTGCCAGGCTTTGCGCGGGGCGGCGCAGGGTGGCGTCGAACGGGTGGATGCGCGGACCGATGGCAGCGGCCTCGCGCTTGAGCAGCTCCACCACCGTGGGCAGGCGGTCTTCGTTGAGGCGCGCCGAGATGGTGCCCACGCTGAGCGCGGCCACGGCGCGGCCCTCGCGGTCGAGCACGGGCACGCCCACGCCGGCCATGCCTTCCAGCAGGCCGGTATTGCGGGCGGCATAGCCGGTCTGGCGCACGCGCTCGATCTCGGTGCGCAGGTAGACCTCGTCGTACACGCCGTACTCGCGCACGCGCGACAGGTTGAAGCGGATCACCTCTTCGCGCTCGGCCTCGGGCAAAAAGGCCAGGATGGACAGCGCCCCCTGCCCCACCCCCAGCGCCACCCGGCCGCCGATGTCCCCGGTGAAGGAGCGGATCGGGAACGGCCCCTCGCTGCGGTCCAGGCAGATCGCATCGAAACCGCTGCGCACCAAAAGGAAGATGCTGTCGCCCAGGCTCGCGCTCAGGCGCAGCAGCGCGGGCCGGCACAGGCTGCGCAGGTCGCCCGGGTTGCCGGCCTTGGCCGCCAGGGCGAAGAACTCGGTGGACAGGCGGTAGAGCTTGCTGCGCTCGTCCTGCTCGGCCATGCCCTCTGCGACCAGTGACTGCAGCAAACGGTGCGTCGTGCCCTGGGTCAGGCCCACGGCGCGCGCCAATTGGGTGACGCGCCCCCCCTCGGCCTGCACCTCGGCCAGAGCCCGGATGACGGCAAACATGCGGGGCACGCCGCCCGTGGAGGTGGAAGCTGGTTCCATGCACTGCTCCTGTGGAATAGATGGCATTTTGAAGGTCCATCATATTCCATTAAACGGAATAAATTCAATAAATATTCTGATTAATGGAATACCCGATGCGAACTGGCCTGATTACTGCAATACATTGAATCGAAAGCGCAAGACAGTCCACGGGATGCCAACCCCCTGCACCGCCCCGGTGCAGACAGGGAACAGGCACCACAGCGACTGCCGCAGCGCGGCGATGAAACAGCGACCAGAAAGGCCCGTGCATGTCCTTCCTTCAACTCACTGACGTGACCAAGTTCTACGGCAGCACCTGCGCGGTGCAGGCCATGAACCTGGCGGTGGAAAAAGGCGAATTCGTGTCACTGCTGGGCCCTTCGGGCTGCGGCAAGACCACCACCTTGCAGATGGTGGCGGGCTTCGAGGCGGTGAGCAGCGGCCGCATCGAACTCGACGGGCGCGACATCACGCACGCCAAGGCCAACACGCGCGGCCTGGGGATCGTGTTCCAGAGCTACGCCCTGTTCCCGCACATGACGGTGGCCGACAACGTGAGCTTCGGCCTGGAGATGCGCAAGGTGGGGAAGGCCGAGCGCAAGGAGCGCGTGGCCCAGGCCCTGGGGCTGGTGCACCTGGAGGCCCACGCCACGCGCTACCCGCGCGAGCTATCCGGCGGCCAGCGCCAGCGCGTGGCGCTGGCGCGCGCGCTGGTGATCGAGCCACCCGTGCTGCTGCTCGACGAGCCCCTGTCCAACCTCGATGCCAAGCTGCGCGAGGAGATGCAGTTCGAGCTGCGCCAGATCCAGCGCAAGGTGGGCACGACCACGGTGATGGTCACGCACGACCAGAGCGAGGCCATGTCCATCAGCGACCGCGTGGTGGTGATGGAGGCCGGCCGCGCCACGCAGATCGACCACCCGCACCGCGTCTACGAGCACCCGCGCACGCGCTTCATCTCCACCTTCGTGGGCAAGGCCAACCTGCTGCCCGGCAAGGTCACGGCCAGCGGCACTGAGCGCACCCACGTGGCCGTGGGTTCGCTGGCCGTGCAGGTGGAGGGCCCGGCGTTCCGGCCCGGCGCCGCCGTGCTGCTCAGCGTGCGGCCCGAAAAGCTGCAGCTGGTGCCTGCCGTCCAGGGCCGGCTCGACGGCGAGGTGGGCGAGCGCTTCTTCCTGGGCAGCCAGTGGCTGTACCGCGTGGCCACACCCGTGGGCGACCTGATGGTGCTGGCCCCCAACGATGGCCGCAACGCGCTGAACGAAGGTGACCGCACCGGCGTGGACTGGCCCGACCACTGCATGCGCCTGCTGCTGGCCGACGAAGACAGCGCATTGCACGACGCCAAGGTGGCCGCATGACCAGCGCTGCACGCAAGGCCGTGCCCTGGTGGCTCTCGGGCCCGGCACTGCTGCTGTTCACCGCGCTGCTGCTGGTGCCGCTGGCGCTCACGGCCGTGCTGTCGTTCAACGCCTTCGACCCGGCCACGGGCGTGAAGGCCGGCGAGTACACGCTGGAGCACTACGCCCACGTCTTCGCCGATTCGTACTACCACGCCATCTTCTGGCGCACCTTCTGGATCTCGGCCCTGGTCACGCTGATCTGCGTGCTCGTCGGCGCGCCCGAGGCCTATATCCTGAGCCGCATGCGCAACCCCTGGCGCTCGGTGCTGCTGCTGGTGGTGCTGGCACCGCTGCTGGTGTCGGTGGTGGTGCGGGCCTTCGGCTGGAGCATGCTGCTCGGGCCCGAGGGCCTGGTCAACGGCACGCTCAGGCTCGTCGGCATCGGCCCGGTGAAGATGCTCTACACCGAGATCGCCGTCATCATCGCCCTGGTGCATGTGATGCTGCCCTTCATGGTGATCCCCGTGTGGACCTCGCTGCAAAAGCTCGACCCCGGCGTGCAGAACGCCGCGCTGTCGCTCCGGGCATCGCCGTTCACCACGCTGCGCCGCATCGTGCTGCCGCAGGTGCTGCCGGGCATCCTCTCGGGCAGCCTGATCGTCTTCGGCCTGGCGGCCAGCTCCTTCGCCATCCCCGGCCTGCTCGGTGGGCGGCGCCTGAAGATGGTGGCCACCGTGGTCTACGACGAATACCTGCACGAGCTGAACTGGCCCCTGGGCGCCGCCGTGGCCCTGACCCTGCTGGTGGCCAACCTGGTGGTGATGCTCAGCTACAACCGCCTGGTCGAGGGCCGCTACAAGAAGGCACTGGGATGACGACGCAGAGCCCGCAGGAAATCTGACCATGCAAAAAAACGGCCCCATCGCCCTGGCGTTCAACGCCCTCGTCATCGCCTTCATGCTCGCCCCCCTGCTGGTCGTGTGCGTGGTGGCCTTCACGCCCGAAAACACGCTGACCCTGCCGACCACCGCGTTCTCGCTGCGCTGGTTCAAGGCGGTGTTCGACCACCCCGACTTCGTGCAGTCGTTCTGGAACAGCCTGTGGCTGGCGCTCGCGTCGGCGACGCTGGCCACGGTGCTGGCCGTGCCTGCGGGTATCGCCATCACGCGCTACGAATTCCCGGGCCGTGGCTTTCTCAACGGCCTGTTCCTGTCGCCGCTGATCATTCCGCACCTGGTGCTGGGCGTGGCCCTCTTGCGCCTGTTCGCGCTGGTGGGCGGCACGGGCAGCTTCGGCTGGCTGGTGCTGGCCCATGCCCTGATCGTCACGCCCTACACGCTGCGCCTGGTGGTGGCGGCGCTGGTCGGGTTCGACCGCAGTGCCGAACACGCGGCGCTGTCGCTCGGTGCCAGCCAGGCCACGGTGTTCACGCGCATCACGCTGCCCATGATCCTGCCGGGCGTCACCGGCGGGTGGATGCTGGCCTTCATCAACAGCTTCGACGAGGTGACCATGTCGATCTTCGTCACCTCGCCGAGCACGGTGACGCTGCCCGTGCGCATGTACATGTACGCCACCGAGTCCATCGACCCGCTGATGGCCGCCGTGTCGGCCCTGATGGTGGCCGTGACCGCGGTTGCCATGGTACTGCTCGA
The DNA here is from genome assembly GCF_000276605.1 of Acidovorax sp. CF316. Taxonomy (GTDB): domain Bacteria; phylum Pseudomonadota; class Gammaproteobacteria; order Burkholderiales; family Burkholderiaceae_C; genus Acidovorax. The sequence goes on from NZ_AKJX01000008.1 coordinate 35,936, forward strand.
CCGCGTCTATGGCCTGGACCGCGTCCTCGTGGGACGCAAGTAAGCCATGGCCATGACGATGACCTCCCCTGCTTCGCCGCTGCTGCGCCGTGTGGCCGAAACCACGCGCCAGGCCGTGCCCTTCGTGCTCGACGGCCAGCCGGCCAGCGCGCTCGAAGGCGACACCGTGCTCACCGCCATCCTCACCCTGCAGGCGCGGCTGCGCCACAACGAGTTCAGCCACGAGCCCCGCGCGGGCTTTTGCATGATGGGCGCCTGCCAGGACTGCTGGGTGCAGACCGAGGGCGGCGAGCGCCTGCGCGCCTGCGCCACCTTCATACAGCCGGGCATGGCCCTGCGCACCCAGGAAGGCGCGGCATGAGCGAGCGCACGACCCTGCAGGCCGTGGTCGTGGGTGCGGGCCCCGCCGGCATACGCGCCGCGCAGACCCTGGCCGCCCATGGCGTGCGACCCGTGCTGCTCGACGAATCGGCGCGCGGCGGCGGCCAGATCTACCGGCGCCCGCCCGCGCACTTCGCACGCCCGGCCTCGGCCCTGTACGGCACCGAAGCAGCGCGCGCCACGGCCGTGCATGCCGCGCTCGACGGCATGGCAGGAGAGATCGACTACCACCCCGACAGCCTGGTGTGGAACGCCCAGGGCGGCCTGCTCGATGTGCTGCACGGCCCCACGCAGACCACGCGCACCGTGCCCTACGGCCCGCTCATCGTGGCCAGCGGCGCCGCCGACCGCGTGCTGCCCGTGCCGGGCTGGACCCTGCCCGGCGTCTACAGCCTGGGCGGCGCCCAGGTGGCGCTCAAGTTCCAGGGCTGCACCATCGGCAGCCGCGTGGTGCTGATGGGCACCGGCCCGCTGCTGTACCTGGTGGCCTACCAGTACGCACGCGCCGGTACCACCGTGGCCGCCGTGCTGGACACCGCGCGCCTGGCCGACCAGGTGGCCGCCGTGCCGGCCCTGCTGACCCAGCCCGCCACCTTCGCCAAGGGCGTGTACTACGTGGGCTGGCTGCGCGCGCATGGCGTGCCCATCCACACCGGCGTGCGCCCCGTGCGCGTGCTCGGCAGCGAGCGCGTGGAGGGCGTGGTGTGGAGTGACGGCACCCGCGAGCACACGCTGGCCTGCGATGCCGTGGGCCTGGGCTACGCCCTGCGCTCCGAGACCCAGCTGGCCGACCTGCTGGGCTGCCGCTTTGCCTGGGCGCCCCTGCACCGCGTCCACCTGCCCGAGCGCGATGCCGCGGGCCGCACCAGCGTGGCCAACGTCTACCTGGCCGGCGACGGCGCGGGCATCATGGGCGCCGATGCGGCCGAGTGGGCCGGCGAGCGCGCTGCGCTGGCCTTGCTGGCCGACCAGGGCATGGCGGTGGATGCGGCCCGCGCGCAGGCGCTCGAAGACAGGCTCGCCCACCTGCAGCGCTTTCGCGAAGGGCTGGAGCGCGCCTTTCCCTTCCCGGCCGACTGGGCCGCGCATGCACCCGACGATCTGGTCGTGTGCCGCTGCGAGAATGTCACCGCGGGCCAGTTGCGCGAGACCGTGCGCGAGGCCGGCGCCGACGAGATGAACCGCCTGAAGGCCTTGACCCGCGTCGGCATGGGCCGCTGCCAGGGCCGCAGCTGCGGGGTGGCGGCGACGGAGATCCTGGCCCATGCAACCGGCAAGCCGGTGGAGCTGGTGGGCCGGCTGCGCGGCCAGGCCCCGATCAAGCCCATTCCCATCCACCTGCAGGCCGCCAGCCCGCACCACGGAACCGCAGCATGAGCACCGCCACGCCAACCCTGACCAGCAGCCCGCGGGTGCTGGACACCGATGTCGCCATCGTCGGTGGCGGCATCGTGGGCGCATCGGCCGCGTTGGCGCTGCGCCGCCGGGGTGTGGACGTGGTGCTGCTCGAACGCGACCTGTGCGGCTCGCGCTCCAGCGGCGTGAACTATGGCGGTGTGCGCCGCCAGGGCCGGCCGGTGAGCCAGCTGCCGCTGGCGCAGCGCGCCCACGAGATCTGGGGCCGCCTGCCCGCGCTGCTGGGCACCGATGGCGAGTACCAGCGCACCGGCCATTTCAAGATCGCGCGCAGCGAGGCCGACCTGGCCTCGCTGGAGAAGTACCAGGCGATGAGCCGCGACTTCGGGCTCGGGATCGAGCTGCTGTCGGGCGCCCGCCTGCGCGAGCGCTGCCCCTGGCTCGGAGGCCGCGCCGTGGGCGGGTCACTGTGCCCCGACGACGGGCAGGCCAACCCGCGCTTGGTGTCACCCGCGTTCGCCCTGGCGGCGCGGCGCGCGGGCGCGCACATCTTCGAGCGCACGCCGCTCGATGCGGTGGAGCACGATGGCCGGCAGTTCACGCTGCACTCGGGGCAGCAGTTGCAGGTGCGCGCGCCCGTGCTGATCAACTGCGCCGGCGCCTGGGCCGGCCCGCTGGCGGCGCAGTTCGGCGAGGCCGTGCCGTTGCGCTCGGGCCACCCGGCAATGGCGGTGACCGAGCCCCTGCCCTATTTCATGCAATGGAGCCTGGGCGTGGAAGGCGGCGGCATCTACTGCCGCCAGGTGGCGCGCGGCAACCTGGTGCTGGGCGGTGGATCCGGCGTGGCGCTGGACGGCGACCGCGCCCGCTCTGAGCGCAGCGCCATTGCGGCGCTGGCGGTGCAGGCCATCGAGCTGCTGCCGGCACTCAAGCATGCCCATTTCATCCGTACCTGGAGCGGTACCGAGGGCTACCTGCCCGACCGCCAGCCGGTGCTGGACACCAGCCGCACCACGCCCGGACTCATCCACGGCTTCGGCTTTGCGGGGGCGGGTTTCCAGATCGGCCCCGCGGTGGGCGAGGTGCTGGCCGAACTCGCACGCGACGGGCGCAGCAGCACGCCCACCGACGCCTTTGCCATTGACCGATTCGCCACCGCAGATGCGCCAGCGGCCGCAGCTGCCCATTGATCCCCATCCCCTGCCCGCTACCGACTACAACCTGAAAGGAAAGACCCATGACCTCTTCTCGCCAGACCTCTTTTCTGCGCCGCGCGCTGCCCGCGGCCGCTGCAGCAGTGACGCTGGCCGCCAGCGGCATGGCCGGGGCGCAGACGAAAACGATCTACATCGGCATGAACGGCGGCACGATGGAGAAGGCGTACACGCAGTACGTCTTCCCGGCCTTCGAGAAGCTGCACGGCGCCAAGGTGGTGGTGGTGCCGGGCACCTCCTCGGACATCCTGGCCAAGGCGCAGGCCAACAAGGACAAGCCGCAGATGCACGTGATGTTCCTCGACGACGGCATCATGGTGCGCGCCATGGGCATGGGCCTGTGCCAGAAGCAGCGGCCCAACCCGCACCTCGCCGAGATCTACCCGGCCGCCCGTTTCAAGGACGACCTGGCCAGCGGCGTGAGCCTGGGCATGACCGGCATTGCCTACAACACCAAGATGTTCACCGAGAAGGGCTGGGCACCGCCGACCTCGTGGATGGACTTCGCCGACCCCAAGTACAAGGGCAAGGTGGTTTTCCAGTCCATGCCTTCGTCGTCCTTCGGGCTGCATGGCTTCCTGATGTTCAACCGCATCCAGGGCGGCAACGACAAGAACGTGGAGCCGGGTTTCAACAACTGGGCCAAGACCATCGGCCCGAACGTGCTCGAGTACATCCCGAGCTCGGCCAAGATCTCGGAGATGGTGCAGACCGGCGAGGCTGCGATGTTCCCGCTCACGCCAACGGCCGTGGCCGCGCTCAAGACCAAGGGCATCCCGGTGGAGTACGCGCAGCCCAAGGAGGGCTCGGTGGTGCTGATGGTGGGCCAGTGCGTGATCGCCAACAACAGCGAACCCGAGCTGGCGCAAAAGCTCGCCGAGTTCCTGCTGAGCCCGCTGGCCCAGGCCAATGTGCTGCAGTTCGGCGCCCAGATCCCCACCAACCCCAAGGCCCCGGCCGTGGGCGAAGGGGCAGCCCAGGTGGCCCAGATCAGCCAGTGGATGAAGAATGCCGTGACGCTGGACTGGGATGCCGTGAACGCCAACCGCCCCGCCTGGAACGCGCGCTGGAACAAGACCGTCGAGCGCTGATCGGCCTTGGCGGCAGGGGCATGGCCTGCCCCGCGGCGACCTGGTGGGCCGCGCGGGCAGGCTATCCGTGACATATGTCACCGGGGCCGCCCGCGCCTGGCGCGCGCAGTGCGCCAAACGGCCTGCAGGACTTCAGAATCCGCTCCATCGAGTTTCTGACCCCCTTCCTACAAGGCTTCCCCACCATGAAACGCTGGATCCAATGGACCGCCTGCAGCGCCCTGGCACTGGGCGTGCTGGTTGCCGCAACGGCGGCCACCGGCCTGTACCTGGCCGAGCAAAAGCGCAACCGCTACATCGACGTCAAGCCCCGCCCCGTGGCCTACACGACCGAGGCGCAGACCATCGAGCGCGGGCGCTACCTGTTCAGCTCGCGCGGCTGCACCGACTGCCATGGCGCTGCGGGCACGGGCCGCGAGTTCGTCAACGACGGCAAGGGCACGCGCCTGGCCGGCCCCAACATCACGGCGGCCGGCGTGGTGGCCCGCTACCAGCCCGAGGACTGGAACAGCGCCATCCGCCACGGCGTCAAGCCCAACGGCCGCCCGCTGCTGGTGATGCCCAGCGAGGACTACAACCGCCTGACCAACGACGACCTGAACGCCCTGGTCTCCTACATCCGCCAGTTGCCTGCCAAGGAGGGCACGCCTGCCGCCATCGAGCTGCCGCGCCCAGCCTGGGTGCTGTACGGGCTGGGCCTGATTCCCGACGCCGCCGCGCGCATCGACCACCAGTTGGCCCCCTCGCGCCCGGTACCCGCCGGCGTGACAGTGGCCAATGGCCAGTACGTGGCGAACATGTGCATCGGCTGCCACGGCGCCAACCTGGCGGGCGGCAAGATCCCCGGCGGCCCGCCGGACTGGCCGGGCGCCGCCGGCATCCGCCCCCG
>NZ_AKJX01000009.1 GCF_000276605.1 Acidovorax sp. CF316
GGGGAGCCGGTAGCCGCCACCCTGGGCCAGGGCACGGCCGGCCTGCGCATCGGCGTGCTCGGGGGTTACTTTGCCGACAATGCCCTGCCCGAGGCGCGCGCCGCCGTGGCGCGGGTGGCGCAGGCGCTGGGCGCCGAGGTTGAGCCGGTGGAGCTGTCCCTGGTGGAGGCCGGCCGTGCGGCAGCCTTCCTCATCACCAATGCCGAGGCCGGGGCCCTGCACCTGGATAACCTGCGCACGCGGGCGGCCGACTTCGAACCGCTGTCGCGCGACCGCTTCCTGGCCGGTGCACTGATCCCGGCCGCCTGGGTGGCACGGGCCCAGCGCGTGCGCAGCCGCTACGCCCATGCCGCCGCCCGCGTGCTGGCGCGCTACGACCTGCTGCTGGCCCCCGCCACGCCCTGCGCAGCCACGCCCATCGGCACCGAGCGTTTCGACCTCAACGGCCGCGACCTGCCGCTGCGCCCCAACATGGGCCTGCTGACCCAGCCGATCTCGTGCATCGGCCTGCCCGTGTGCTCCGTACCCGTGTGGGGCGCCCACCCCACCTTGCCCCTCGGCGTGCAGCTCATCGCCGCGCCCTGGCGCGAAGACCTGGCGCTGCGCGCCGCCGCCGTGCTGGAGGCCGCAGGCATCTGCCAGGCACCGGTCGCATCCCTCTGAAAGCCCGCACCATGCCCTACACCATCAACCAGCCCGAGGTGCTTGCCGAAGTGCAGGCCGTGTTCGCCCGCTACGAAGATGCGCTGGTGAACAACCAGGTCGACGTGCTCGACGAGCTGTTCTGGGACAGCCCCCACACCCTGCGCTATGGCGCCACCGAAAACCTGTACGGCTACGCGCAGATCCAGGCGTTTCGCGCCGCACGCCCGCCCCAGGGCCTGCAGCGGCGCCTGCTGCGCACCGAGATCACCACGTATGGCAGTGACTTCGCCACGGCCAACGTGGAGTTCCAGCGCGAGGGCAGCGCCCGCACCGGCCGCCAGAGCCAGACCTGGCTGCGCACGCCAGCCGGCTGGCGCGTGGTGGCCGCCCACGTGAGCCTGCTGGACTGACCCCGCTCCTCTTTCCCCCTGCAACCCACCTCGCCGAAAGGACCGCCATGAAACCCGAGAAACCCATGTCCCGCCTTGCCCACCCGAACCGCCGCGGCGCCCTCCAATCCCTCGCGGCGCTGGGCGTTGCAGGCACTCTGGGCGGCTGGGCCCAGCAGGCCAACGCGCAGGCTCCGCTCACCGTGGGCGTGATCTACGTGGGCCCGCGCGACGACTACGGCTACAACCAGGCCCATGCCCAGGCCGCGGCCGAGCTCAAGAAGATGCCTGGCGTGAAGGTGGTCGAAGAGGAGAACGTGCCCGAGACCGCCGCCGTGCAGAAGACCATGACCGGCATGATCGCGCAGGACGGTGCCAAGCTGCTGTTCCCGACCTCGTTCGGCTACTTCGACCCACACCTGCTGGCCTTGGCCGCCAAGTACCCCGACGTGCGCTTTTCGCACTGCGGCGGCATGTGGACCGAGGGCAAGCACCCCAAGAACGCGGGCAGCTTCTTCGGCTACATCGACGAGTGCCAGTTCCTCAATGGCGTCATTGCCGGCCACATGAGCAAGAGCGGCAAGATCGCCTTCATCGCGGCCAAGCCCATTCCGCAGGTGCTGCGCAACATCAACGCCTTCACGCTGGGCGCGCGCTCGGTCAAGCCGGGCATCACCTGCAGCGTGATCTTCACGGGCGAATGGTCCATGGCCGTCAAGGAGGCCGAGGCCACCAACAGCCTGGCCGACCAGGGCTGCGACGTGTTCACCATGCATGTGGACGGGCCCAAGGTCATCGTCGAGACCGCCGCCAAGCGCGGCAAGATGGTCTGCGGCTACCACGCCAGCCAGGCCAAGCTGGCGCCCCAGGCCTACCTGACGGGGGCCGAGTGGAACTGGCTCACGGCCTACACCACCATCATCGAGGCGGCGCGCACGGGCAAGCCGCACCCCAACTTCCTGCGCGGGGGCTTGAAGGAAGGCTTCGTGAAGATGTCCGCCTACGGCCCGGCCGTGAGCGATGCGGCGAAGAAGCAGGCCGACGAGACCAAGGCCAAGATGGTCGCGGGCGGCTTCGACATCTTCAAGGGCCCGCTCAAGACCAACAAGGGCAAGGAGGTCATCGCCAGCGGCAAGTCGTTCAAGCAGACGGACCTGGAGCTGGAAAAGATGGACTACCTGGTCGAAGGCGTCCAGGGCTCTTTCTAAGCAAGGGACTGCCATGCACCCGGCCGCCAAGGACATTCTCCTGCCCGTTGCCGCCATCGCGCTGGCGCTGCTGCTGTTCGGCGGCTTCGTCGGCTTTGCCGGCGTGAACCCGCTCGACGTCTGGGCGACGCTGTTCAAGGGCGCCTTCGGCGACTGGTTCTCGTGGCAGAACACCCTGCAGCGCGCCGCGCCGCTGATGCTCACGGCCCTGTGCGTGGCGCTGCCCGCGCGCGCTGGCCTCACGGTGATCGGCGGCGAAGGCGCGCTGGTGCTCGGCGGCATGGCCGCCGCGGCCCTGCCCATGGCCGTAACCCTGCCCACCAACGCGGCAGGCACGGTGCTGGCCTGCGCGGCGGGGGCGGTGGCCGGCGCGCTGTGGATCATGCTCGCGGGCTGGCTGCGCCAGTACCGCGGCATCAACGAGACCATCAGCAGCCTGCTGCTGTCCTACGTGGCCATCGGCCTGTTCAAGCACTTCGTGGAGGGTGCGTTGCGCGACCCGGCCAGCCTGAACAAGCCGGCCACGCCCAGCCTCAGCCCCGGGCTGCTGATCGGCGGCATTGGCGGCTCGGACGTGCACTGGGGCCTGGTGCTGGGCGTGCTGGCCTGCGTGGCACTGGGCCTGTGGCTGCACTTCACGGCATCGGGCTTCTCGGTCCGCGTGGTGGGCGGCAACCCGCGCGCGGCGCAGCTCGTGGGCCTGCCGGCCACGCGCCTGGTGCTGCTGGCCTGCGCCCTGGGCGGCGCGGCGGCCGGCCTGGCCGGCGCGGTGGAAGTGGCGGCCGTGCACACCAATGCCAACGGGGCGCTGATCGCGGGCTATGGCTATGCGGGCATCCTCGTGGCCTTCATCGCGCGGCACAACCCCATCGCCATCATCCCCGTGGCCATCGTGTTCGGCGGCTTCGGCGCGGCGGGCAGCCTGCTGCAGCGGCGCCTGGGCCTGCCCGACGCCTCGGTGATGGTGCTGCAGGGCATCGCCTTCGTGCTGATCCTGGCCAGCGAGGCACTGCGCGACGTGGATTGGCGGGCCTGGTGGGCCCAGCGCCGCAAGCGGCCCGAGGACAGCGGCACCACCCCGGCACCGACCGCTCACGTGGAGGCGATATGACTGCAGACCAATGGATTGCCCTCGTCGCCGCCATCGTGGGCGGGGCCCTGCGCGTGGGTGTGCCCTTCCTGTTCGTGAGCCTGGGCGAATGCCTCACCGAAAAGTCGGGCCGCATCAACCTGGGGCTGGAGGGCGTACTGGTGCTCTCGGCCATGGCGGCCTTCGGCGGTGCCTACCTCACGGGCTCGCCCTGGCTGGGCGTGCTGGCAGGTGGCACGGCAGGCGCCCTGCTGGCCACGCTGCACGGCGTGCTGTGCTCGCTGCCGCGCGTGAACGACGTGGCCACCGGCATCGCGCTGATGCTGCTGGGCACGGGCCTGGCCTTCTACCTGGGCAAGCCGCTGATCCAGCCGCAGGCCCCGCAGATCCCTGCGCTGGCGCTGGGCGGCTGGAGCGACTTGCCCGTGGTGCAGTCGGCCCTGCAGGTCAATGCCCTGCTGCCGCTGGGCGTGGTGCTGGCGGTGCTGCTGTGGTGGGCCTTTGCACGCACGCGCTGGGGCCTGCTGGTGCGGCTGGCGGGCGACTCGGCCAACGCCACGCGGGCCCTGGGCTATTCGGTGCCGGGCATCCGCATCGCGGCCACGGCAGCGGGCGGTTTCATCGCCGGGCTGGGCGGCGCCTCGCTGACCCTCTTCTACCCCGGCAGCTGGAACGAGGGCATCTCCAGCGGCCAGGGCCTGATCGCCGTGGCGCTGGTGATCTTTGCGCGCTGGAGCCCCCTGCGCTGCCTCGTCGCCGCCCTGCTCTTCGGCGGCGCGGGCGCCATCGGCCCGGCCCTGCAGTCGGTCGGCGTGGGCTGGGGCTACCACCTGTTCAACACCGTGCCCTATGTGCTGACCCTGCTCATCCTGGTCGTGACTTGCAAGCCCGGCAGCGTGGCTACCGGCAGCCCCGGTGAACTCTCTTCCAGCAAATAACCCTCCGAAGGAACCGCCCTCATGACCACCCCGACCACCCGCCATGTCCAGGCCAACCCCTATGCCTGGCCCTACAACGGCGACCTGCGCCCGGACAACACCGCGCTGCTCGTGATCGACATGCAGACCGACTTCTGCGGCATCGGCGGCTATGTGGACGTGATGGGCTACGACATCACCCTCACGCGCGCCCCCATCGCGCCGCTGCAGCGCCTGCTGCCGGCGATGCGCGCGCAGGGCTTTCGCATCATCCACACGCGCGAAGGCCACCGGCCGGACCTGGCCGACCTGCCGGCCAACAAGCGCTGGCGCTCGCGCCAGATCGGCAAGGAGGGCCTGGGCATCGGCGATGCCGGGCCCTGCGGGCGCATCCTGGTGCGCGGCGAGCCGGGTTGGGAGCTGATCCCCGAACTTGCGCCGCTGCCCGGCGAGGTGGTGATCGACAAGCCCGGCAAGGGCTCGTTCTACGCCACCGACCTGGACATGGTGCTCCACATGGCAGGCGTGCAGAACCTGATCCTTGCCGGCATCACCACCGACGTCTGCGTGCACACCACCATGCGCGAAGCCAACGACCGGGGCTACGAATGCCTGCTGCTCTCGGACTGCACGGCCGCCACCGACCCGGCCAACCACCAGGCCGCGCTGAACATGGTGACCATGCAGGGCGGCGTGTTCGGGGCGCACGCCACTTCGGCCGAGCTGTTGATGGCCCTGGAATAGCCCACAAGGGATCACGCGATGTCCGACCATTTGCCCGATCACCCCATTGGCGCCCTGCCCGCCGGCACCGGCGCCCTGGCGCTGGAGACCTGGAACCTGACCAAGCGCTTCGGCAGCTTCACCGCCATGGACCGCGTGAGCATGCGCGTGGAGCCCGGCAGCGTGCATGCCCTGCTCGGCGAGAACGGCGCGGGCAAGAGCACGCTGGTCAAATGCGTGGCGGGGTACCAAAGGGCCGAGGAAGGCGCCATCCTGATCGACGGGCGCGAGCAGGCCGTCGCCAACCCCATCGTCGCGCGCAGCCTGGGCATCGGCATGGTCTACCAGCACTTCACGCTGGCGCCGGGCATGACGGTGGCCGAGAACCTGCTGCTGGCCGGCGGCCAGACCCCGGCGGTGATCGACTGGCGCGCCAAGCGGGCCGAATTGCAGGCCTTTCTGGCCACCACGCCGTTCCAGCTGGACCTGGACGCCCGCCCCTCGGAGCTGGCTGCCGGCGAGAAGCAGAAGCTCGAGTTGCTCAAGCAGCTGTACCTGCGCCCGCGCCTCCTGATCCTGGACGAGCCCACCTCGGTGCTGACCCCGCAGGAGGCCGACGAGGTGCTGGGCCATGTGCGCGCCTTTGCGCAGAGCGGGCAGTGCAGCGTCATCATCATCACGCACAAGTTCCGCGAGGTCATGGCCTATGCCGATGCGGTGACCGTGCTGCGCCGGGGCCAGGCCGTGCACCATGGCCGCGTGGCCGATACCGGGCCACAGGCCCTGGCCCAGGCCATGATGGGCGAGACCGCCAACGCCCCGTCCATCGCCGTCCGCCCGGCGCCGGCTGCCGACACCGAAGCCGCACCGGGCGAGGTCGCGCTGCAGGTGCAGGGCCTGCAGGCCCCGGGCGACCGCGGCACGCTGGCCCTGCCGGGCCTGGACCTCGTGGTGCGCCGGGGCGAGGTGCTTGGCGTGGCCGGCGTGTCGGGCAACGGCCAGCGCGAACTGGTCGAGGCCCTGGTGGGCCAGCGCCCGCGCCTGGCCGGCCGGGTGCAGGTGCTGGGCCGGGACTACACCGCCACGCGCGCGCAGAACCGCGAGCTCAAGGTGCGCAGCCTGCCTGAGGAGCCGCTGCGCAACGCGTGCGTGGGCGACCTGTCGGTGGCAGAGAACATGGCCCTGCGCGACTTCGACCAGCCGCCGCTGCGCCGTGGCGGCGTGCTGCGCTTTGCCGCTTGGCGCAGCCGCGCGCGCGAATGGATCGCCGGCTACGGCGTCAAGACCCAGGGCGAGGGCGCGCCCATCCGCAGCCTGTCGGGCGGCAACGTGCAGCGTGCGGTGCTGGCACGCGAACTGGCGGGCGAGATCAACGTGCTGATCGCCGCCAACCCCGTGTTCGGGCTGGACTTCGCGGCCGTTGCCGAGATCCATGCTCGCATCCTGGGCGTGCGCGAACGCGGCGGGGCCGTGCTGCTGATCAGCGAAGACCTGGACGAACTGCTGGAGCTGGCCGACCGCATCGTGGTCATGAGCGAGGGCCGCATCGTCCACGAAACCCCGGCCGCCATCGCCGAGCGCCATGTGCTGGGCGCCTACATGGGCGGCGGGCACGACCACCCATCCCACCAGGAAGCCTCCGCATGAGCCTGCGCACCATCCACGCCAACCCCTTCGCCTTTCGCTTCGAGCTGGCGCACACCGCACTGGTCATCATCGACATGCAGCGGGACTTCATCGAGCCCGGCGGTTTTGGCGAGACCCTGGGCAACGATGTGTCGCTGCTCGAGGCCATCGTGCCGGCCTGCCAGGCCGTGCTGCAGGCCTGGCGCGCCGCAGGCGGCCTGGTGGTTCATACGCGCGAATCGCACCGGCCCGACCTGTCCGACTGCCCGCCCGCCAAGCGCCTGCGCGGCAACCCGCAGCTGCGCATCGGCGACGCGGGGCCCATGGGCCGCATCCTGGTCGCGGGCGAGCCGGGCAACCAGATCATTCCCGCGCTGGCCCCGGTGGCCGGCGAGATCGTGGTCGACAAGCCGGGCAAGGGCATGTTCTACGCCACCGGGCTGCACGCAACCCTGCAGGCGCGCGGCATCACCCATCTGGTCTTCATGGGGGTGACCACCGAGGTCTGCGTGCAGACCAGCATGCGCGAGGCCAATGACCGCGGGTATGATGGCCTGCTGCTGGAAGACTGCACCGAGAGCTACTTCCCCCACTTCAAGGCAGCCGCCATCGAGATGCTGCGCGCCCAGGGCGCCATCGTCGGCTGGACCGCTCCATCGGCCGCGCTGCTGTCGGCCTTGGCCGACGCAGCCCCAGCCCCTTAGTTGCTAAAGTCGCCTTGTGCAGACACCCCGCCCCGCCCTCCCCCCTTCCCAGACGAAACCGGTGCGCAGCTCGCGCGCCGACGATGTGTATGCCCAGCTCAAGCGCGACGTGGGCGAGTTCAAGCTGGTGCCCGGCGACCGCTTCACCGAGAACGAGATCTGCGAGCGCCTGGGCGTCTCGCGCACGCCTGTGCGCCAGGCCCTGGTGCGCCTGCAGCAGGAAGGCTATGTGGAGGTGCTGTTTCGCAGTGGCTGGCGCGTGCTGCCCTTCGATTTCGACCAGTTCGAGCAGCTCTACGACCTGCGCATGGTGCTGGAGACCACCGCGGTGCACCGCCTGTGCGACGAGGGGGCCGGCGCGCTCAAGTCGATCCAGGTCGACCATGGCCTGCTCGACGAGCTGAACAACATCTGGCTGGTGCCGCCCGACCAGCGCAGCACCGACACCCTGCAGGTCGCCGCCTGGGACGAAGCCTTCCACTGCGCGCTGGTGCGCGCCGCCGGCAACGCCGAGATGGCGCGCGTGCACCGCGACGTGACCGAGCGCATCCGCATCATCCGCCGGCTCGACTTCACGCAGCAGGCGCGCATCGACGCTACGTACGACGAACACGCCACCATCCTCAAGGCCATCCGTGCGCACCGCGGCGATCAGGCCGCCATGCTGCTGCGCGCCCACATCCAGACCAGCCAGGCCGAGGTACGCAAGATCACCCTGCACCAGGTGCACATGGCGCGCCTTGGCCCCAACCCGGGGTAGGTGACACAATCCCCGTGCGTCGGGGCCATCTCCCAGGGTGCCGTCGCCCCCACAGAAGGAGCGTTGCCTTGCCCATTCTCCGCATTCCCGCTGGCCTCGCCACGCGCCGCAGCCTGGCGCCGCTGGTGTGTGCCACCCTGCTCTGCGCCTGCGCGCTCACCCCGCCTTCCACCGCTCCATCATCGGTACTGCCGGCCGAGGCCGTCCGCCCGTTGGCCCCCGAGGGCGTGCTGCGGGCCTCGATCAACCTCGGCAACCCGGTGCTCGCCTCGCGCGATGCGGCGACGGGCGCGCTCAAGGGCGTCTCGGTCGACCTAGCGCAGGAGCTGGGCCGGCAGCTCGGCGTGCCGGTGGAACTCAAGGCCGTGGATGCGGCCGGCAAATCGGTGGAGGTGGTGCGCGCCGGCCAGGCCGACGTCGGCTTCTTCGCCATCGACCCGGTGCGCGGCGAGGGCGTGGCGTTCACCGCAGCCTATGTGGTGATCGAGGGCGCCTACCTGGTGCGCGCCGATTCGCCACTCACCGCCAATGCGCAGGTCGATCGGCCCGGGACCACGGTGGTCGTCGGCAAGGGCAGCGCCTACGACCTGTTCCTCACCCGCGAAATCAAGCAGGCCACGCTGGTGCGGGCCCCGACCTCGCCCCAGGTGGTCGATGAATTCCTGTCGCGCAAGCTCGACGTGGCGGCCGGCGTGCGCCAGCAGCTCGAGGCCGACGCGCAGCGCGTGCCCGGCGTGCGGTTGCTGCCTGGACGCTTCATGGTGATCGAGCAGGCCATCGGCGTGCCCGCGGGCCGCCCGCCGCTGGCGCACTCCACACTGCATGCCTTCGTCGAGCGCATGAAGGCCAGCGGCTTCGTCGCCGCGGCGCTCAAGCGCCATGGCATCGAGGGCGCAGCCGTCGCCAACCCGACAGCGCCGCGCTGACCAACGACCAACCCCTGTCTGCCCCCGCCTGTTGAACAAGGAGATGCCATGCGCTTGAAGTGCTCTGCCGCCGCCCTCTTCCTGGTCGCCGCTTTGTCGGCCCAGGCCCAGAACGTGAAGGTGACGCCGCTGGGCGGCATCGACGGTGAACTGTGCCCGCAGGACCGGGCCCTGGTCTTCGAAGACCCCAACGGCACGCGCGTGTTGTACGACCCCGGCCGCACGGTGGCCGGCGCCAGCGACCCGCGCCTGGGCAAGATCGACATCATCCTGGTGAGCCACATGCACGGCGACCACGTCGGCAACGCGCACAACAAGGCGCCCAACTCCGGGACCTGCGCCAGCCCGGACATGTCGGTCTCGGCCCTGCCCAACTCCAGCGCGGTGAACATCGCCCTGGTCAAGAAGTCCAAGATCGTCACGGGCAGCGAGATGCCGCCGTTTTTCGCGGCCAAGCTCAGGGCCAATGGCGGCGACCCGGCCAACTCCGTGCTGGCGCGCTTCGGCGGCAGCGTCACGGTCGGCGGTGTGCGCATTGCCACCGTGACGGCCGTGCACAGCAATGGCGTGGACCCGGATTACATCGGCGGCCAGTTGGGCGATGCGATGAAGGAGGCCGGCATTGCCGGTGACGTGGGCCTGGCGACGGGCTACGTGCTGACCTTCAGCAACGGGCTGGTGGCCTACCTGTCGGGCGACACGGGCATCACCGCCGACCAGGAGCGCGTGGTGCGCGACTACTACAAGGCGAAACTGGCGGTGATGAACATCGGCGATGGCTTCAGCACCGGCCCGGCGGAAGCCGCCTTCGTGATCAACGAACTGGTCAAGCCGGCCACCGTGATCGCGTCGCACGTCAACGAGGTCGGCACGGTGGACGGCGTGGTGCGCCCGGGCAGCAAGACCGAGGCCTTCATCAAGGCATCGCGGGTGCCGGTGGTGGTGCCGCTGTCCGGCAAGACCCTGGAGTTCACGGCGGCCGGCATCTGCTCCGCGGGTTGCGGCAAGGCCAGCAACTGAAAGGCCCCCCGCGCAACGGAGCGTGCGTTGCCCGCGCCGCAACGAAAAAACCCTTGCAAGCCATAGGCCTGCAAGGGTTTTGAATTGGTGGGAGATGCAAGTTTCG
>NZ_AKJX01000010.1 GCF_000276605.1 Acidovorax sp. CF316
TCTTCAACACGGCGGTCGCCAGCGGCGCCACCTACGCGGTGCAGGTGCAGACGCAGCCGGCCGGCCAGACCTGCAGCGTGGCCAACGCCAGCGGCACGGTGGGCAGCAGCGACGTGCGCTCGGTGCAGGTCACCTGCACCGGCCTGCCCCAGGCTGCGCCCGAGGGCGCCTGGGCTGCCGAGTCTTGCTTCCAGGGCTTCGACCTCACCACGCGAGAGTATTTGAACATTGTGCGTGAAGGAGAGTTGCGTTTCATCGTTACCCAGGGCTCGGTGACCAGGTATTTCTCGTTCTGCAACTCCGGCGGCGAGGCGCTGGCCGGCCAGCCGGCGGAAAGCCTCGTTTTCGACCGCCAGGAGACCAGCGGCTCGCTCACCGCCTTCTGGGGCACGCAGACCAACAGCACCGGCAGCCGGCGCGTGGTGTGGGCGCGCAAAGGCCCCTACCTGTGCCAGCTGCCGCGCAAGCCGTTCAACCAGCCCGCCCCCGTCAAGGACTACCCAACCATCGCCAGCGTGGAGCAGGACACGGACGAGGCCATCAAGGCGGTAGGGTGCTTCAAGAAGGTGCCCAACTGAGGCACCGGGGACAGGCCGGCCGCGGCGTGCGCTGGCCGGCCCCCGGCGCACCGTGCCCGGCTGGTGCCTGCCCGCGGACGCCGTAGTTGAACGTCTGCTATCCAGAGAGACCTGCTTGCGCTTCGGGCCCACACCGGTCCACTGCTGCCATGGCGGCAATCGGCCAGAGCCGGACGTTCGCACACCTCGTTGGCTCGAAGAAGACACCCCCTTTGGGCATGAATTCTTCATGCATTGAAGAGCACTCCAATTGGTAAAACACGACAACAACATCGACGTCCTGCGCGCCTGCGCCATCCTTTCGGTCGCACTGCACCACTTCTCGATTTACTCCGGCATTCCGGTGCCGCTGTTCGGTCGCCACGGCGGTGGTATTGGCGTGCAGCTGTTCTTCGTGATCTCTGGCTACCTCATCATCCAGAGCGCCGAGCGCAACCGCCTGGGCGACTATGCCAAGGCACGGTTCTTTCGCATTTTCCCCGTGTACTGGGTTGTCCTCGGGAGCATCGTGCTCATCGAGATGACGGCGGTGCCGGAGTTCCGCCAGTTGATGTTCAATGAGTACCCGCATTTCCTGTTGAACCTGCTGAACCTGCAGCAACTGTCCGTGCTGAGTAGCCTATTTTTCGATCGTGTGCACGTCGGGTGGACACTCACGGTGGAGCTCTTCTGGTATGGCATCGTGGTCGTTTTGGCTGTGGTGGCACACCGTGTGCGCTGGCGGCATTTCTGGCTTGCTGCGCTGGCCTTCACCACGCTGCTGTCCGTCGGCTGGATCAAGGCTGCCGACGCCGGAGTGCTGGACTTCCTGTACCTTGGCCAAGCACGTAGCGTCGGCGTGGAGTTCTCACCGGCGCTACAGCTCGCGCTGATCAAGTCCAACATCGTGGGCTATCTGTACTTCTTCGTCATGGGCACGGTGATCTACCGGTACGAGCGGGTGTTCAAGCGAATTCCCAGCGGCATCCTGTGGCCTGTAACGCTGCTGCTTGTCGTGCTGTGGTCACCGTGGCAGGGGTTCGTTGGCTTTGCGCCGCAGCCGCTCGCCGCGGTGGGCTTGGCCGGCGTGTTCATCCTGTTGCTCAGGCTGCCGCCTGTTCAGGACGCGCTGGTGCGCTACATCGGCAAGATCTCCTACTCGCTGTACCTCGTCCACGCAAAGGTGATGGTTGTGGTCTATGTCAATCTGCAATGGACCGGTGCGGATGCCCACCTCGCCGTCATTGTTGCCACCCTGCTGCTGAGCATCGGGCTGTATTACTCCGTGGAGCAACCCATGATCGAGTTTGGCAAACGCTTTCGGAGTACGGTCACCGTTGGCGTGCCCGCCGGCAACTTGGCCTGAACCGCCTGATCTGTCCATCGCCGCTCGTAGCGAGCCGACGCGCAAGGCGACCAGTGGTGCACCCACTGGCGTCCGTCCCCACGGCGGGCCACTGCAGTGGGACGGCTGCATTTCGCGCGCGGTCGATGAACGGGCCTTGCCGCGGCATGCGGTGGAACGCCGGGCTCTGGCCAAGGTGGTGACCGGCGTCACGCGCTGTGAAAGCCATTCGCCTGCACACTGGCTCGCAACACCAACCAGGTGGAGCCGGGGCATGCCATGCACTGTGAGCCTCTACCGCATCGAGAGGATGCCTTGCATGTCCGTTCCATCCCTGGCGCCGCGCGCTGCGCCCCGTCCCATGCCACTGTGGTCAACCCGTGCTGTGCGGCGCATCGCACCCCTGGGCCTGAGCCTGGGCCTCACAGCCGCCCTGCTGGGCGGCTGCGGTGGGGGGGCGGTGACGACCCGGCACCTGCGCCTGCCCCGACCTACCAGACGCTGGGCGTGTCGGTCACCGGGCTGGCAGCGGGCCAGAGCGTGGTGTTGCAGAACAACGGGGCGGATGACTTCACCGTGGGCGCCAACGGCGTCGTGCGCACGGCGGCCAGCTGGCCACTGGGCAGCAGCTATGCCGTCACAGTCAAGACCCAGCCCACCGGCCAGCGGTGCACCGTGGCGCTGGGCGCGGGCACACTGGCCGCCAACACCCCCTTGGTGCAGGTCGAATGCGTGCAACTGCCAGGCGACCGCAACACGCTGGGCGGCACCATCGGCGGCATTCCGGCCGGGGTGATCGTGGTGCTGACCAGCGGGGGCCAGGACTTGCCCCTCAGCGCGGACGGCGGCTTTACCTTTCCCACGCCGCTGGCCGCTGGCGCGGCCTATGCCGTCACGGTCAAGTCCACCCCCGTGGGGACAGGCTGCGTGGTGCGCAATGGCACGGGCGTGGTCGCTGCCGCCGCGGTGGACACGGTGCAGGTGAGCTGCGCAATTGTGGGCTCCGTGACCGGCTTCTGGGAGCAGGACCAGTGCCTTCCGGGGCCGGGTGGCATCGGCCTGAAGAACGGCTGGCGCATCTCGCAGAGCAGGCCCGTCTTTGTGAATGTGGGCGCGGGCGGGGTGAGCTACCGCAATGCGCAGTGCACCGGCGTGGGCACCACCATGACAGGCCCGTTGGTGGGCGGGTTCACGGTGACCCAGTCACGCCAGGAGATCGCCACCGACATTTCGGCCTACTGGGGCGTGCGCGATGGCATGACCTTCCCCACCATGCCGGTGGTGCTGGTGCGCAGGGGCAACCACCTGTGCCTGCTTGAGGACACGGCCACCCCTTCGGCCTACCCCAATGCGGCCAGCACGGCCAACGCCGTCACGGCGGCCGTTGCCGCGGGCACCTGCTACATTCCCCGCTGACCCCGCGCCCAGGCTCCCGTACCAAGCGCACTCGCGATCCCGCTGCTGTTCGCAGCGGGGCGGGCGTCGCGGCTGCGCCGCTCTCGCAAGCCAGAAGACTGCAGCCACCCCCAAATCCCAGCCACTTGATCAAGTCCGATGAATGAAGCCGAACACAATGCAGGGCTCGCGCGTGGCGCGGAGTCGAGGAAACCTCACCACGCAACGCAGCGGTTGACAGCAGGCATGCCCTTGTTCCAGACACTTGGCGCGGGCGCCATGCAAACGGGTGCCCGCGCGTTTGGCGTCACCCCTGCAAGGCGTTGGACTTGGCTGACGCTTGGCGTTTGGGCGGCACTGCCCGTACTGTCCTTGCTGCCGCTTTGGTCGAACCTGTTGAACCCGGTGCTGCCAGACGTTCACGACTACTTCCGCTACGCGGTGTTGTCGAGTCACTTTCAGGAGGCAATGGCCGCCGGCATTTGGTATCCGCGCTGGCTACCCGAGTTCAATGCCGGATACGGCTATCCCGAGTTCGTCTTTTACCAACCCGGCTATTTCTTCCTCAACAGCTTGCTGGCCGTACTGACTGACGACTTGCTATGGCGTCAATTGCTGACACTGGGTACGCTGTGCCTCATTGGCGGGCTTGGTGCGTACCGACTTGCACGCACCTTTGTGGACCGCCTCCCCGCTCTGGCCCTTGTGGTGTTGTTTCAGGCGGCGCCCTATGTTCACTTCAACCTGTATGTGCGCGGTGATTTGAGTGAATGGATGGTTATTCAACTGTTGCCGTGGGTGCTGCACTGGAGTTGGTGCCTGCTGGCGCCAGTGCAGCGCGCAACAATGGATATGAGGCGACGTGCGCTGTGCTGGAGCGGACTGACACTGGTCCTTGCGGCAAGCTTTTATAGCCACCCGATTGCAGTACTATTTTTACCATTGGTCGTCGCTCTGCTGGGTCTACTGACGCTGGCCGGTACCGAGCACCAAGCACCGCTGGCGGTCAGACTGCGCAGCGTCTTTGAACTGGGCGGTGCCCTGTTGCTGGCACTGGCACTGGCTTCGCCCTATTGGTTCACGGTTGCGCAACTCAAGCCTCTGGTCAATGCCCAGATCGCTTCGACCGGCGCCTGGGAGACCTGGCGCAACGTCTCCTCTCTGTCTGACCTGCTGTTTGACGACCAGGCATTTCTGGCCGCACCCTTTGTGGCGTTGGCTTTGTTAGGTGCCTGGCAAGGTCGTGGACACCCTTTGATCCGCGCCGCAGGCCTGGTCTACCTTGTACTTTTTCTCGCCATGCTGCCGACCGGCGGCTGGTTCTGGCATCTTTACCCCTTTTCATTGATGCAGTTTCCCTGGCGGCTGGCGGTGTTTGCGCCCGCGCTACAGGTGGTTTGTACGCTTGGCTTTTGGCAAGGCAGCAATCGCCACCCGGTCCTGCGGTGGCTGGGCTTGACGCTCGGACTGCTGGCGCTGACCTGGTCGGCATGGAAATACCATGACTTTCGCGCACTGGACGTGTTAGGCGAGCCCGTTGCCGGTGCGCAACTCGACTG
Source organism: Acidovorax sp. CF316 (assembly GCF_000276605.1). Taxonomy (GTDB): domain Bacteria; phylum Pseudomonadota; class Gammaproteobacteria; order Burkholderiales; family Burkholderiaceae_C; genus Acidovorax. The sequence continues at coordinate 4,857 of NZ_AKJX01000010.1, forward strand.
CATCAAGATCTATCCCAGCCTGGCCCGACCCTACACAAATTTGGCTACTCTGGACGCCAGGGAGTGGTTGCCGGCAAGATTCGCCAAAAATCCGCTCGAAAGGGCACGACATACGCCTGTCAGTCCAACATGTGAAGCACAACTGGCGAGACACCGTGCGGCCTTGACTGGAAATTTAGGAGTTGACCTGTTTTCAAACCGGTCCACATTGGATTGGATGACCAGTGACTCACCGCATTGGCGGGGGCGCCCCCAGCCCGGGCATTCGCCGCACGCGCTCAACTACCGCTTCGCAGGCACGAATCCGGGTGTGGTGGTGATCCAGCAAATCTACCTGCCAGGCTGGTCAGTACAGGTGGACGGTTTGGCGTTGGCCGCAACGACCATCGAAGAGCAGTTGTTGCCGGATGGCCGAATGCAGGTTCGATTGGCTGCTGGCGAACACACGATTACTGCACACTACGATGGCCCGCCCGGTTCAACGCAGCGCAACGTAGCAATTGGGTTGGCACTTTTGCTGGCTGCGGCCTATTGGCTGCGGCGGCTGCGCTAGCAGGGCGGGCTCAAATTTGAAGTGCATTGCCAGACCTCCCAATGTCGGCTTGTGGCAGCCACCGGGCGGGTCCGAAAGCAGACGCTCAAGGTGCAAGCTCAGCGGTGGGCAAAGCCATCCGCTGCAGCAAAAGGTGAGACCGCATTCGCTGTACTCCACTGCGCATTGAGCAGAGCGTACTGCAGGAGGTCGTGGTGCCGGCCCGCCCAGTACCCAGCTTCCCGCTGCCGCCCCTCTTGCAGAAACCCGAGCGTCTCGAGCAAGGCCAGAGATGCCGTGTTGTCCGGGTGTACCTGCGCCTCGATTCGATTCAACTGCAGCTCTCGGAAACCCCAGGTGATGATTGCTTTGAGAGCTTCTTTCACGTACCCGCGGCCCTGATGCGCCGGCGCGATTTCGTAGCCGATGGTGCAGGATCTCCAGTTTCGATTCCAGCGAAACAAGCCGCATGTACCGATCAGTCCTGGCTGGTCTCTCAACTCCACGGCCCAGCGTGCACCGGAAACCGGCTCCTTGCGCCAACTGGCAAACGTAGCGACCAACTTCGCGGCGCCGTCAAGATCGCCAATCGGATCCGATCCGAACCATCTCATGTGCTCGGCGTCGCCATGAATTCGAAGGATATTCTCTGCATCCGATTCCACGATCTCACGCAGCGTGAGTCGGGATGTCGCCAGCGCTGGAAAATCGACCATCAGCTACCTGTGCTCCAACTTTGATGTGTACCGCATTTCTGGGGACTTTGTAGACCGCCTGCGGGATCACATTGGCGGCAGAACGCCTGAATGTCTTTCATGGTCAATGCCTTCGAGCGATGTACCGCATGAACGTACAGGGATAACAAATTTCGACAAAACCCCCGACCGCCGTTCGGCTGAGGCGCGCATGTGTCCGTTGGCGGCAACGATCGCTTCTGGCCGATAGCGCACTCTAGCTGGTAGCGCCCGTGCCCTGTATCCCCCAAGAAGGCGAACCAGCGAAGCTGAACAGATGTTCATCGCCAGCGACCTGGGAGTCGTCCACGAGCGCCGATCCAGGGGTTCCATTCACGCAGTCCCTGCCGTCCCGCTGAATTCGCCCCGACTGCCCGGCAGTGGCCGACATACGCAGAACCTGCGCCGCGCGTTCAGCGCGGCAGGCAGTCGTAGTGCAGCGCCACGATGTCCGACCCTGGCAGCCGGCGCTGGCCGCGCAGCGCCCAGTGCTGCGCCAGGCCGGGCTCGAAGGTGGGCACACCCCCACCCAGCCCTCCCAGCAGCACATTGGCCACCAGCAGGTGCAGTTCGTCGACCAGGCCATGCGCCAGCAGGTTGCAGTAGAGCAGGTGGCTGCCGTAGACCAGCAGGTCGGGGCCGGGCGTGGCCTTGAGCTGGCGGATGTGCGCATGGGCCAGTGCGCGGGGCACCACGGTGGTGGTGCCGACCCAGGGGGCATCGGGGCGCAGGCGCAGGTGGTCGCTGACCAGCAGCTTGGCGGATGCCTCCACGCGCTCAGCGATCTCGCGCTGCACCGGGTCGCTGCCGGGGCCGCGGTCCACCTGGGGCCAGTAGCCTTCGAACATGGGGTAGGTGGTGGCGCCGAAGAGCAGGGTGCCGCCGCGGCGCAGGCATTCGAGGTTGTGGACGTCGAACGCGGCACCCATGGGCAGGCCGGTGAGCGCGCCGCCGGGGCCGGCGCAGTAGCCGTCGAGGGAGCTGAGGATGCTGACGATGAGTCGGGCCATGGGGAAGATCTCCTTGCGTGGTGAACCACGTGCCCGGACCATCCGGGGCGTGTCATTCCTTTGGAGACACACCAGAGTGCCAACTCATCGGTCCGCCAGCATCTTTTTTCAAGCCAGTTCGTCAGGCATGCCAAAACGGCGGCAGACCAGCGGGTCGATGAAGCTGTCGATGGACCCGATCAGTCCACCCTCCAGGCGCAGCAGCACCACGCCGCCGGGGCGAAAGCGGTCGTCGCCGGCCTGTTGCATGTAGCAGGCAAAGCCCGGCTGGCCGTTGCCGTGCAGGGGCTGCAGGCGCCAGGGGGTCTGGAACACGCGCTCGGCAAAGAAGGCCAGCACCATGGGGCGGCCGCTGAACCAGGAGGGCAGTGGCGGCATGGTGAAGCGTGCGTCCTCGGCCAGCAGGCTGGCCATGGCGGCGATGTCGCGGCGCTCCCAGGCGGCGACGAAACGCGCCAGCAGCGCGTCGAGTCCCGGCGCCCCAGGCGGGGGTGGCTGCAGCTGCAGCTGCGCAGCCGGCATGCGCAGCTTCACCGTGGCCTGCGCGCGCTGCAGCGCGCTGTTGACCGAGGCAACCGAGGTGCCGAGCAGCTCGGCTGTTTCTGCGGCCGAATATTCCAGCACCTCGCGCAGCAGCAGCACGGCCCGCTGGGTGCCGGGCAGGTGCTGCAGCGCGGCCACAAAGGCCAGCGCCACATGCTCGCGGCGTTGCAGCGTGCTTGCCGGATCTTCGTGGCTGGTGGCGCTGGCCCATTCCCCATCGGGCAGGGGTTCGAGCCATACCGGCCCGGCCACCAGCTCGCCCAGCTCGGCCGTGGACTGCAGCGCTGCAGCATGGCCGGGCGAGGTGATGCGCCGCGGGCGCTGCGCGATCATGCGCAGGCACACGTGCGTGGCGATGCGGTACAGCCAGGTGCCCAGGGCACTGCGCGCCTCGAAGCCGGCCAGGCCGCGCCAGGCGGCCAACAAGGTCTCCTGCAGCGCGTCGTCGGCATCGAAGGGCGAGCCCAGCAGGCGGTAGCAGTGGGTGTGCAGGGTGCGCCGGTGTGGGGCCAGCAGCCGGTCGAAGGCGGCGGTGTCGCCGGCCTGCGCGCGTGCCAGGCAGTCGGCGCGGGCGCTGGGGTCGTCGGGCAGGTGCGGCATGGTGCATTCTGGCGCAGGCCTGGCGCCAGGGTGCGCGCCCCGGCCCTAGGCCGCGTCGGCCTCCAGCTGCACGTTCCAGGCTTCCATGATCTCGGCCAGCTTGGGGCTGCGTTTGGTGCCGATCTGCAGGCCCTGGGAGATGGCCGCGATGATGTGCTTGGCCCCCGGGTCCATGCTGGGGCTTACGTCGGCCGACTCCAGGACATCCTTGGCCCGCAGCAGCAGCACCCCCGCCTCGGCCAGCAGATCGTTCTTTTCCGACGCGAAAAAGTCATTGCCCATGGGCTTGTGCTTGTCCAGGCGCGCCTTGATGGTGTCCGAAAAGAAATCGGGAATCGCCTTGTGCACGCTGAGAAAGAACTTTTCGTTGGCCTGCAGGGAGCTCAGCGTGTGCCGGTACCGGCTGGGCAGGTGCGGCGCGTAGGTGCGGATGGCCTCGCCCAGCTCCTGCTGCGCGCCGACGCGGGCGGCTACCCCGGTGGGGGCCTCGAACACCTCCTTGAGCAGCGCCAGCTTGGCCTCGGAGGCCTGAAGGGCGGTGCGCACCTGGGCCAGATGCTGCTCGTAGCGCATCCGCACGAAGTTCGATCCCTCCCTGAGCTCGTACAGCTTCCAGCCGAGCGCACCGTAGCCCGCAAGGGCGGCGATGATCAGAATGACCACGAATAGATCTGTTGCCATGGATGATGAGCCGCCAGGTAAAAGGAAGGAGCAGGAGCGCCGGTGTGAACCCCGACAAGCATACCGCTTGCGCCGCCGGGCGCCATGCGGGCATTCCATGGCCCTGGCGGGCGTGTGCCGGCCCAGGGCGCAAGATGGATCGGCACGCGGGTTTCTGCGGGAAGCGGTGGGGCGGTCGCCTGGCGCCAGCGCGGGCCGTCGGCCCTGCGGGCGCCCGGCGTCATCCGCCCTGGTGCAGCTGCGCCTTGCGCTCGATCACCCGCGACACCAGCCCGTACTCCACCGCTTCCTCGGCCGAGAGCCAGTGGTCGCGTTCGATGTCGGCCAGCACCACGTCGAGCGGCTTGCCGGTCTCGCGCGCGATGGTGCGGGCGATGCGCTCGCGCGCCTTGACGATCTCGCGCGCCTGCACGGCGATGTCGGTGGCCTGGCCACCGGCGCCGCCGCTGGGCTGGTGGATCAGAAAGCGCGTGTTGGGCAGGCAAAAGCGCCGCTCGCGCGGGGCCGCCAGGTACAGGTGGGTGGCGGCGCTGCCGACCCAGCCGGTGCCGATCATGTTCACCGGCGCGGCGATGAAGCGCACGATGTCGTGGATGGCATCGCCCGATTCGAGGTGGCCGCCGGGCGAGCTGACGATGATGTCGATGGGCTCGGGCCCCTCGGCATCGAGCGCGATGAGGCGGCGCGTGACATCGGCAGCGGTCACGTCGGTCACGGTGCCGAAGATCAGAAGGGTGCGCGCCTTGAAGGCCTTTTCCTCCAGGTAGGAGGTGCGCGGCTCGGTGGCGCTGGAGGGTGGGGGAGGGGTGTCGTCTGCGGCGTGGTACATGGAGAAACAGTCCTTCAGTGGAGATGGATGAACTGCCTTGACGAACGGGGCCCGGGTTTCGTGACACGGGTCCTGCAGGATCCACCCCACCATGGCAAGATGGCTGCCATGCACGATGACCGCCCCCACGTTCTCCCCCTGACCGACCATGCCGCCCGCCGCAGCCTGGTGCGCGCGGCCGCGCGCCTGCTGGGCCCGGCCGAGGCCGAGGATGCGGTGCAGGACGCTCTGGTGCGCGCGCTGGAGTCCGGTGCCGATACGTCCGAACTGAACGCCGCGCAGGCCTGGCTGCACACCGTGGTGCGCAACTTGGCCATCGACCGGTTGCGGCGGCGCCAGTGGATGGAGCAATGGGTGGCGCAATTGAGCGATGCTGGCGATGCGGGGCTGTCATCCAGCCCCTCTGCCGAGGCCGAGGCCGCACAGGCCCAGCAGGCCGAGCGCGCCCTGCGGGTCCTTGCAGCACGCCTGGCGCCCGCGGATGGGGCTGCCGTGCTGCTGTACGAGGTGTTCGAAGCCAGCCATGCCGAGCTGGTCCAGGCCAGCGGCAAGACCGAGGCTGGCAGCCGCCAGCAATTGCGCCGGGCGCTGCTGCGCTTGAGGCAGGCCGGACCGGATGGCGCACGACAAGAGGTTGAAGAAGCGGGGGAACGCGAGGACTCCATCTTCCGTGTATACCTGCGGTCGCTGCAGCTGCGCGACCCGCAGGCCCTGTGGGCCATGTTGGGTCAGCCGCCGGTGCGTTCGGTTGTGAGGGCCGTATCTGTGCCAGGCTTCCCGGCTGCGCCACGTGCGGCCGCTACCGCCACCACCTGTGGCATCGTGCAGGTGGGTGGGCAACTGGGTCTTGTACTCACGCTCGATGGTGTGCGGCTGTGCGTGCTTCCGCTGGGTGTGCGGGCGGTAGGCGAGCAGGACCTGGAGGCTGTGGCTGCATAGCCTTGCGACCATGCATTGATCCATTTTGCACAGGTATCACCTCAGGTCTCCAATGTCCGCACTCTGGCTTTTCGCTCTATCCATCTTCTTTGGCTACCTGGCGTATGACGCGTCCCAGTTTCGCCATTCATCCAGCCACCAGGTCTGGGCCGTTCCGCCTGCAGATGGCAGGACGGCAGAGGTGGATCTTTTGTTGGCGCATGAGCAGCCGCTTTCCCGTCCCCGGAAATACAGCGGTGCACAGGGGTTTCCGGGGTTGCACTGGGTGTTCGTGGTCATGGCCGTTGTGTCTGCCGGTGCGGGCGTGCATCTTTGGATGCTGGGGTAAGCCGCGGACCGGCTTGCGAGGAGGACGGGATGCGGCGCACCGGTCTACCGATTCTGTGCTTCAAGGCCAGATGAGCCGGCCCGCTCCACCAGCGCATCCACCACCACCGCCCCTTCACCCACAGCACCCACCAGCACGGGGTTGAGGTCCATGGAGGCGATGCGCCCGTTCGCATTCGCCATCACCGTGCCCACGGCCACCGCCACCTCGGCCAGGGCAGCCACGTCCAGTGGCGGGTCGCCGCGCACGCCGGCCAGCAGGGGGGCGATGCGCAGGGTGGAGAGGGCGTCGTGCACGTCCTGCGTGCTGAAGGGGGGCAGCAGCACGGCGCAGTCCTGCAGGGCCTCGACGTTCTTGCCGCCGTCGCCGACGACGACCACGGGACCGAAGACGGGGTCGTGCCGGGCGCCGACCATGAACTCGTGCCGGCCGCGGCGCATGGCGGCGATGATGATGCCGTCGCGTGCCACGCCCATGGTGGCCATCTTCTGCCAGAAGCGGTCGAAGCATGCCGCGGCCTCGTCGGCGCTGGCCAGGTTCAGCGCCACCAGGCCATGCTCGGATTTGTGCGGCACATCGGGCGAGCAGGCCTTGGCGACCACGGGGGCACCGATGGCGTGGAATGCCTCGCGCGCCTGCTGCGCCGTGGCCACCAGCCGCAGCGGCACGGTGGGCACGCCGTGGCGCGCCAGCAGGGTCAGGCTGTCCACCTCGTTCAGAAAGCCGGCGGGGCCTGCGGGCACTTCTACCTGCATGGGCGGGAGTGTGGGCGCAGATGGCTTGCGCATCAACGCGGTGTGGTCGGCCAATTGGGCCAGCACGCCCAGGGCCTGGGCCTCGTTGGCGTAGGTGGCGATGCCCTGGGCGCGAAACGGTGCGGCCACACTTTCTTGCCAGGCGGCCACGGCCACGGGCTTGCCGGTGGTGGCCTCGAAGGCGGCGGTGTCGCGCGCGAAGGCATCCACGTCGTAGCCCGCGCCGGCCACGGGGATGTTGATGAAGAACAGGTCGGCCGCAGGGTCCTTCGCCACGGCGGGCAGCACGTCGCCGAACAGGCCGCTGTTGCTGAGCAGCGCGGCCGTGATGTCGATGGGGTTGGTGGTGGTGGCAAAGCCGGGCAGTTTGGCGGCCACGGCGGCCTGGGTGGCAGGCGCAAGCTGTGCCAGCGGCAGGCCCACGTCGTCGGCGGTGTCGGCCCCCATGACGCAGCTGGCGCCGGAGTTGCTGATGACCACCAGGCGCCGCCCGGTGGGCCGCCAGCCCTTGAGGTACGCCTCGGCCGCCAGGGCCTGGGCATGCGGGTCGCGCACGCGCCAGATGCCGTGGTGGCGCAGGAAGGCGTCCACCGTGCGGTCCTCGTTGGCGAGCGAGCCGGTGTGGGATGAGGCGGCCTTTTGCCCGCCCGCCGTGCGGCCGGCCTTGACGGCGATGATGGGCAGGTCGCGCTCGCGCGCATAGGCGGCGGTGGCGGCCAGCAGCTCGGGCTGGGCGATGTTCTCCAGGTACAAGAGCAGCAGGCGCACGTCGGGGTCGTGGGCCACGGCCCAGGCCAGTTCGCCCACGGTGACGTCGGCCTCGTTGCCGGTGGCATGCACGTGGCGCACGCCCAGGCCACGCCCGCGCAGCAGGCCGTAGGCCATGGCGCTCATGCCGCCGCTCTGGCTGACGATGCCCACCGGGCCGTCCTGCGGCGGCACCTCGATGAACATGGTGGAAAAGCCCGCGATGGCCCCGGTGCCGAAGTTGGCGAGGCCCTGCGTGTTGGGCCCGAACAGGCGCATGCCGGCCGCGCGCGCCGTGGCCACCATTTGCTGCTGCACGGCCGCGCCCTCGGGCCCCGTTTCGCCAAAGCCCGAGGCGATGACCACGGCGGCCTTCACGCCGCGCGCCGCGCATTCCGCCACCGCCGCCACGGCCGTGTCGCCGGCCACCACCACCAGGGCCAGTTCGGGCACCTCGGGCAAAGCTGCGAGGCTGCCGTAGCTGGCAATGCCCTGGATGGTCTCGCGCTGCGGGTTGATGGGGTAGATGCGCCCCGCAAAGCCGTGGCGCTGCATGTAGTGGATGGGCCGCCCGCCGATCTTGTGGATGTTGTCGGACGCGCCGATGATGGCCACCGAATGGGGGTTGAGGGCGCAGGAAAGCAGGGAGGGGGACATGGCGTGGTGAGTGACGAATGAACGAAATGGGATGAATCCGGCTTTACAACGCTGGTTCAGAGCGGCTCACAAAGCTCAGCGCAGCGGTTCTGGCTAGGCGCTGCGTCGCAGGCAGTACCAGCGGTACGACAAGACGCAGCAACGACGCCAGAAGAGCTTTTTGAGTCGCTAACTAGTCGACGGTGGCACCTGAGGTTTTGACGACCTTGGCCCATTTATCGACCTCGGCCTGCATGAAGGCGCGGTAGTCGGTGGGGGTGTTCCACATGGGGGTGAAGCCCTGGGCCTCGAAGCGCTGCTTCACGTCGGCGTTTTCCAGCACCTTTTTCAGCTCGGCATTGAGCCTGGCGACCACGGGCGCGGGCGTGCCGGCGGGGGCGAGCAGGCCGTTCCAGGCGATGGCTTCGTAGCCGGGCAGGCCGCTTTCGGCGACGGTGGGCACATCGGGTGCCACGGGCGAGCGCTGGGCGCTGGTGACGGCCAGGGCCTTGAGCTTTCCGGCCTTCACGTGCGGCATGGCCGAGAGCATGGTGTCGAACATCAGGTCGGTTTGCCCGGCCATCACGTCGGTGAGCGCGGGGGCGCTGCCCTTGTAGGGCACGTGCGACATCTTCACACCCGCCATGGCGCCGAACAGCTCGGCCGACAGGTGGGTGGACTGGCCGTTGCCCGACGAGCCGTAGTTGAGCCCACCGCTCTTGGACTTGGCCAACGCAATCAGCTCCTTGACGTTGCTGGCCGGCAAGGCTGGGTTGGCGACGATGACCAGCGGGCCGGCGGTGAGCTGCGAGATGGGCGCGAAGTCCTTCATCAGCTGGTAGTTGAGCTTGCTGAACAGCGAGGGGTTGATGGCGTGCGCGGTGGTGGCCACCACCAGGGTGTAGCCGTCGGGCGCGCTGCGGGCCACGGCCTCGGCGCCCGGGTTGCCGCCCGCGCCGGGGCGGTTCTCGACCACGAAGGGCTGGCCGAGCGCGTCCTGCAGCTTTTGCGCCACCACGCGGGCCACGATGTCGGTGGGGCCGCCGGGCGGGTAGGGCACGACGAGCTTGACGGGCTTGTCGGGGTAGGTCTGCCCCCACGCGGCCGGTGCGCTGGTGCTGCACAGCAGGGCGAGGGCCAGCAGGCCGGTGAGCTGGTGGCGGCGGGCGGTGCTCGGTGCTTTCATTGCTTGTCTCCTTATGGTCTTGGTTGGCAATGCGAGAACAGGAAGCGGAGGAGGCGAGGATTCAGGGCGGGGCAAAGCGCACCAGGGTGCGGCCGGCGTGCTCGAAGAAGCCCGCGCGCACGGCATCGCCGATGCGCACGCCGGGCGCGGCATGCGCCATGAGGCGCGGGCCTTCGTCGAGTTGCACCAGCACCAGGGTGTAGGGCGCCAGCGGGCGGAATTCGTCCGACGGGGCGCGGGCTACCACCGTGGCGGCGCGCACCGTGCCCGTGCCCGCCGCGTCGTGCCATTGCAGCGCGCCGTGGCCGCAGTGCTGGCAGGCATAGCGCGCGAGGGTCTGCGCCGCGCCGCAAGCGCTGCAGCGCTGGTAGCGGATGAGGCCCTGGGCCAGGCCCTCGGTGAAGGGGGCTACGAGTGCTGGGTGGGTGGTGTCGGTCATGCGGCCTCCCGCGACAGGATGAGGCTGACGTGGGACGACATCACGCCCCCATCGGCATGCACAAAGGCGTGGCGCGGCGGGGCCAGTTGCCGCGCGCCGGCCTGGCCTGCCATCTGGCGCCAGGCCTCGGCCACATGGGCCATGCCGCCGGCCACGCCGCAGTGGCCGAACGAGAGCAGCCCGCCATGGGTGTTGAGCGGCAGCACGCCGGTGGGCGCGAAGTCGCCCGCACGCGCCCGCGCCGCCGCGCCGCCGCGCGGGGCAAAGCCGATCTCTTCGAGCAGCATGGCCAGGGTGATGGTGAACGAGTCGTAGATGCCCAGGTAGTCCACATCGGCCAGCGCCAGGCCGGCCTCCGCGCACGCTTGCTGCGCGGCCTGGCCCGCGCCGCACTGCATCACGTCGGCCATCGCCGTCAGGTGCTGGTGGCGGTGCGCCTGGCCGCTACCGGTGAGGGCAATGCAGGCATGCGCGCCGGGCTCGGCCGACACCAACACGGCCATGGCGCCGTCCGATATGGGGCAGCAGTCCAGCAGGCCGAGCGGCGCGGCAATGGGCTTGGCGGCCAGCACCTCGGCCACGGTGATGGGGGTGCGCAGGTGCGCATCGGGGTGGCGCGCGGCATTGGTGCGCATGAGCACGGCCAGCTCGGCCAGGTCGGCCTGCGTGGTGCCGGTGCGGTGCATGTATTCCGACGCCAGCAGGCCGTAGTAGGCGGGCACCGATGCGCCGTTGGGCACCTCGTAGTCCGCATCGCCCACCTGGGCCAGGGTCTGGATGGCGCTGTCGCGCGACTGGCCGCTGAGCCGGTTCTCGCCCGCCACCACCAGCAAATGGCGGCAGCGGCCCGCGCGCACCAGCTCGCGCGCCAGCACCAGCATGGCCGCGCCCGATGCACCGCCCAGCTGCAGGCTGTGCGCGTACCGGGGCTGCAGGGCAAAGCGCTCGCAGAACAGGGTGGAGAGCATCAGGTGCGGCAGGGTGGTGGCATAGCCGCACAGCACGCCGTCGATCTCGCTGCGGCGCAGTTGCGCGCCATCCAGCGCCTGGGTGGCGGCGCGGGCCATCAGGTCCAGGGCGCTGTGCCCCTCGTGCCGGCCAAAGGGCGTGTTGCCCACGGCGCGGATGTAGGCGGTGGCGGGGTGGGTGGTGGTCATGCTGCTGCGGCCTTGGTGCGGCGGGTGGTGGTTGCCGCGGCGGGTGCCTGCGGCGCGCGGTCGGGCCGCAGGGCCTCGGCCCAGCGCACCTGGCACACCGTGGATTCGCGGCGCAGGGCCTGGGCCAAAGCGGCTTCGCGACCGAGGATGCGGTCGCTGAGCGCAGCGATGCTCAGGGCGGCCACGGGCCGGCCATCGGGGTCGAAGATGGGCGCGGCGATGCCGCCCATGCGCTCCACCACCACGTCGAGCAGCACCACGTAGCCGCGCTCGCGCGCCTGGGCGATGCGCTCGTGCAGCAGGGCCATGGTGATGCGCGGGTAGCGCGCGGGCAGCTGCGCGGCCAGTATCTCCAGCGCAGCCTCGCGCTCCGCGTCGGGCATGAAGGCCAGCAGCGCCAGGCTGCCTGCACCCGCCCCCAGCGGGCGGCGGCTGCCCACGCGCAGGTAGTTGGCGCGGATGGGGTAGGTGCCTTCTTCCACCGCAATGCACAGCGACTCCACGCCGCTCGGGATGGAAAGCACCGCGCTGTCCTCGAACGTGCCGGTCAGCCGCAGCAGGCTGGGCTGGGCCAGCTGGCGCGGGTCGAACCTACGCAGCGCGGCCGCGCCCAGCACCATGAGTTCGGGGCCCAGCGAGAACTGCTTGCTCTGCGCATCGCGGGCAACGAAGCCGTCGCGCACCATCACGTCGAGCAGACGCAGCGCGGTGGCCTTGTCCAGCCCGGCCGCGGCGGCAATGTCGGTGAGCCGCGTGCTGCCGCCTTCGGACATGACGCGCAGCACGCGCATGGCGCGCTCCACGGAGGAGGTGCTGGCACCTTGCTGGTCACGGGTGACGACGGACTTGGGGCGCAGGGCGGCAGGGGGCATGGCAGTTCTTCTTGGTGTTTCTTGGAGTGAAACGACAGGGCTGCCTGCAATCTAGGGATTGCCGTTCTTCCCGTCAAAGCCTTCTGTCGAAGTTTTGGTGGGCGAAACTTTTGTGTGCACGATCGCGGGTTAACCCGGTGGTGTGGGGCCGGGAATGCGGCTTTCAGGGCGTGGATGCATCACTCCGCCGGCCGCTTGATGACAAAGCCGCGCTCCGTATCCCCATTGAAGCCCAGTTTTTCGTACAGGCGATGGGCTTGCGGGCGCTGCGCACCCGAGAGCATCACCACCTTGCAGCAGCCCAGCCGCCAGGCCTCGTCCACGGCAAACGCCAGGCATGCCTCGGCCAGGCCCAGGCGCCGGGCGGTCGATGCGGTGACCACATGCTCGATGAAGCCGATGGGGCGGCCCCCGCTCGCCAGGTTGGCGACCAGGGCCAGCATGCAGGTGGCGGCCACCACGCCTTCGTGCTCGCACACGGCGATGAGCGAATGGGCGCTGTCGTGGACACTGTTCCACAGCACCAGGGCCCGGTCAGGGGCCAGCGGCGGATCGTGCGGCCGCAGCTCGCGGTACAGGGCGAGCACGGCGTCCATGTCGGATGCGACAGCGCGGCGGACGGTCATCGTGGGGCTCCTGTGGGGCTGGCTGCCCGACTGTAGCGGCTGGGCGTGCCATCATCCCCGCGTCCCCAGAAATCAAGCCATGGCGCACTCCCATTTCCAGCTCCCGTTCCGCAACGTGCAACTGCATGGAACCACCACCCACAGCCCCTCCCACAGCACGCCGCGCACCCTGGCCCTGCATGGCGGTGGCACATCGTCGCGCATGGGGTACCAGCCTTTGCTCGGCTTCCTGGCCGGGCAGGGGCATTCCAGTGTGGCGTTCGACTTCATGGGCCAGGGCGAGAGCACGGGCCGCATGGCCGACTCGGGCCTGCGCGACCGGGCGCAGCAGGCCCTGGCGGTGGTGGAGCACCTTGGCATGCCCAGGCCGGTATCGCTGATCGCCTCCAGCATGGGTGGGCATGTCGCATGTTCGTTGATCGACGCACTGGCCCCGCCGGCCCTGGTGCTGTACTGCCCAGCCGCCTACGAAGCCGCGGCGCTGTCGGTGCCCTTCGGCCCCGCGTTCCAGCAGGTGATCCGCGCGACGAGCGACTTTGCGGCCTCACCCGCGTTCGACGCACTCGAACGCTTCGAGGGCCGGCTGCTGCTGGTGCTGGGGGCCGAGGATGCAGTGATACCGCGGCAGGTGGAGGAGGAATACTGCAGCCGTGCCCGCAGGGCGCGCAGCGTGGAGGTGCTGCGGTTTGAAGGTGCCGGCCACCACCTGCACTCTTGGCTCAAGGAGCGACCGGTGGAGTTTGACCGGGTGGCGCAGCGGGTGCTCGCAACGCTGACTGGTGCTGGCTGAGAGGGTTGTTGTCGCGCACCAGCGCCTTGGTCGAAAACTCAGTCGTTTGCGCCGCTGTAGATGTCCAGACCGAGTTCTATGCCCCGCTCCCCCAACGCACGCAGCGATTGAGGCGATAGGCACAGCCCTTCGTTCGGGCTGTTCAAAAAAAGTCCGCAGAACAGATCGAGTCGATATCTGCTGCTGAGATGGGTCCAGATATGCAGGTCCGGGGTGAGCCGACCAAGGATTTCCGCGATTTGGGCATTCAGGTCTTCCGGCTTGCTGTCGGTGGCATGCAGCCGCCAACTGCCAGTGCTGGCGATGCGCATCCTGCCGTTGCTGCCGATGATTTGCTCGTCTTTGCGATAGGCCTGTGTCGGTGGGGAATGCAACAACGCGGTTACCTCATCAGGATCAAGATCGTCCCCAATGAATCGGAGCGTAGCAACAGAGCGATGAACGGAACCCATGTCTATTTGGTCTGTAATCTGGATGAGCTGAAGATGCCTGCCATTCACCATGTGCTTAGGTAGAGCAGGAAACGCTATGGTACGGGCTGGCCGGTCAATAGGCCCCGGCACCAGCCCGCCAGCGCACGGTGCAGGCCATCGCCAGCGCCGCTGCCACCACGCACACCGCCGCAGCCGACCAGCCATGGTGGTCCACCGCGCTGCCCACCAGCAGCGGGCCCAGGGCCTGGCCCAGGTTGCTGCCCTGCATGAGCAGGCCCACAGCCAGCGCGCCCTGGGCGGGTGTCGACGTCACTTGCGGCACCGACGACAGCAGGCTGGACGGCACCAGCCCGCCCATGGCCGAGAACACCAGGCACAGCACAAAGGCGGCCCACGGGGGCAGCACCGGCACGAAGATGCCCAGGGCGCACAGCCCCATGGCGGCCGCAGCGGCCGTGCCCAGCACCGTGCGGCCCAGCCGCGGCAGCAGCGCGCCGGCGGCGAGGTTGCCCACGATGTTGGCCGCGCTGGCCAGCGCCGCGAGCAGGCCCACCGTGCTGGCGTCCACCTGCAGGCGCTGCTGCAGCAGCACGGGCAGAAAGCTGAACAGCGCGAAGAACATCAGGCTGTAGAGCAGGAAGGTGGTGGCCAAGGCCAGCGCGGGGCCGCGCCCCACCTCGGCAATGCGTGCGCGCGGCCCGGCGGCCGCGCCATGCGTGTCCATGGCGCGGGGCACGGTCCACAGCACCAGCACCGCGATGGCGCCCGAGCCCAGAGCCGCTGCGGTCCACAGGCTGTGCCAGCCGCCGAACCACGGCCCGGTGAGCATGGCCAGCGCGATGCCGGTGGGCATGAAGCAGCTCCACAGCGCCATGGCACGGCTGCGGTCGGCGGCCTGCACCTGGCGCGCGAGCACGGTGGGCCCGGCCACGGTGATGAGCACAAAGCCCAGCCCCTCGACCACGCGCGAGGCGAGCAGCACCGCATAGCTGGCGGACAACACGGCGAGCAGGGTGCCCAGCACCGTGGCCGCCAGGCCCAGCACGAGCATGCGGCGCGCGCCTGCGCGTGCCACCACCGACCCTGCGAGCACGCCGCCGACGGCACCCAGCATGGCAAAGGTGCCGCCCAGGGCGCCCAGCATGGACAGGCTGAGCCCCAGGCCGGACTGCAGCTGCGGTGCCGCAATGGCCACCTTGCCCAAGTGGAAGGACGCGGCCACGCCGGCGGCCACCACCACGGCGACGGCGCGCCAGTCGGTGCAGGGCTGGGCGGGCGGTGGTGCACTGCCCTGCATCACGCCACCCCTTGCGCAAATCCGAGCGCCCTGGCGATGCGCGCCACGTGCATGCCCTGGTAGCGGGCGGCTTCGAGCTCGTTGGCGCTGGGCTGGCGGTCGCCGCCGTGGCCATCGTCGGCCAGGGTGCTGGCGCCATAGGGCGAGCCGCCGGTGATCTCGTCCATGCGCAGCTGGCCCTTGAAGCTGTAGGGCAGGCCCACGATCACCATGCCCAGGTGCAGCAGTACCGTGTGGGTGGAGAGGATGGTCGACTCCTGCCCGCCATGCTGGCTGCCGGTGGAGGTGAACACGCTGCCGACCTTGCCGACCAGTGCATCGCGCGCCCACAGGCCTCCGGCCTGGTCGAGGAAGTTTTTCATCTGCGCGGCCATATTTCCGAAGCGGGTAGGGGTGCCGATCACGATGGCGTCGTACTCGGCCAACTCCGCCACCGAGGCCACGGGCACATCCGAGGCGGTCTGGTAACCGGCCTTGGCCGCCACCTGCTCGGGCACCAGTTCGGGCACGCGCTTGACCACGGCCTCGGTGCCGCTGCCCAGGCTGCGCACGCCCTCGGCCACGGCGGCGGCCATGGATGCGATGTGGCCGTAGGACGAATAGTAGAGAACGAGAACCTGGGTCATGGTGGCGCCAACGTCTTTCTTCTGGGATCGGGATGGAGCCAAGTATCGGTACATGGAGTGATCTACGGAAGCCATAAAATTCAGGCCATCCTGATCGATGAAACAGATCAAAAAGGCCCTCCATGCTCGACGCCCTCACCCTCGACCAGATCCGCATGTTCGTCACCGTGGCCGAGGCCGGCAGCTTTCGCGCGGGCGCCGCACGGCTGCTGCGCGCCCAGTCGGCCGTGAGCCATGCCATCGCCAACCTGGAGAACCAACTGGGCGTGGCTGTGTTCGATCGCAGCGGCCACCGGCCCACGCTCACGGCAGCGGGCGCCGCCCTGCTGGAGGATGCGCGCGCCGTGCTGCTCAAGGTGGACTTTCTGCGCGCGCGTGCCCGCGGCCTGGGCGAAGGCGTGGAGACCGAGCTGGCGCTGATGGTGGACACGCTCTACCCGCTGCCCCTGGCGGCCGCCGCGCTGGGCGAGCTGCGCGCGGCCCTGCCCTCGGTGCGGCTGCGCCTGGCCACTGCGCCGCTGGGCGGCACGCTGCAGGCGCTGCGCGACGAGGCCTGCGACCTGGCCATCATGGCGGGCGAGGATTTCCGCGACCCGCGCATCGAGACCGAGGCGCTGCAGGCCGTGCCCATCGTCGCGGTGGCCGCGCAGGGCCACCCTCTGGCAAGGCGTGGGCGCAGCAGGCAGGCCCTGGCGGGCGCGGACCTGGCAGACTACCTGCAGATCGTGCTGGAGGACCCGAGCGCGCTGTCCGAAGGGCGCGACTTTGGCGTGCTGTCGCCCCAGACCCTGCGCGTGGGCACGCAGGACGCCAAGCGTGCCCTGATCCTCGCCGGCGTGGGCTGGGGCCGCCTGCCGCAGTGGGCCGTGGAGCGCGAACTGGCCGAAGGGCAACTGCTGCCCCTGCCCGCCACGGCCCTGGGCCCGCAGGGCGTGGCGCAAATGCAGACCTACCTGGCCTGGCGCACGGACCGGGCCCTGGGTGTGGCGGCGCTGGCGTTGCGCGCTGCCTTGCAGCGGCGGGCCGAGCCGGCGGGTGCGCGGGGGCGAGCCACTGCACGGGCTGGCACCGCCGCATGAGTGGAGTGCGGCCGCGC
>NZ_AKJX01000011.1 GCF_000276605.1 Acidovorax sp. CF316
GGAAGTGGCCGGCCCCGCCGCCACCACGGCGGGCACCACCTGGCCGCGCGCCGGGCTCACCACCATCCGCTTTGCCAACAGCCATGCGGTGTATGCCCTCACCTGGTACGGCCTGGCGCTGATGGTGCTGGGCGCGGGCTGGTTCGTGGTGCGTTACGAGCGGCGCCAGGCCTCCCAAGCAGGGCACTAAACTCAAGCCATGCCCCTGCAACGCCTCGCCAAGCGCGCCGAGTTCTTGCGCAACCCGCGCGCTGCCGATGCCGCCGCGGGCATCAAGAACCTGCAGCAGCTCATCCAGCTGCGCTGGATGGCCGTCATCGGCCAGGTCTTCACCATCGAGGTGGCGCACCACAGCCTGCGCCTGACCATCCCCCTGCACCAGATGCTGATGGTGGTGGGCTGCCTGGCCGTGTTCAACGTGGTCAGCCTGCTGCGCCTGCGCACGGGGGTGCAGGTGCGCAATGTGGAGCTGTTTTTGGCGCTGCTGGTGGACGTGGCCGTGCTTACCACCCAGCTGTACTTGAGCGGCGGCACCAGCAACCCCTTTGTCTTTTTGTACCTGCTGCAGATTGCGCTGGGCGCCATCTTGCTGCGCGGGGCCTATATCTGGAGCATGGTGGCCATCAACACCGCGTGCTTTGCCCTGCTGGCCAACTACCACCTGCCGCTGGAGCTGCCGCAGGATTTGCACCAGGGCCTGTCGAGCCTGTACGTCATTGGCCTGCTGGTGTGCTTTGTGCTCAACGCCATTTTGGTGGTGGTGTTCATCACCCGCATCAACCTGAACCTGCGCGAGCGCGACGCCCGCCTGGCCGCCGCGCGCAGGCGCCGGGTGGAAGAAGAGCACATCGTGCGCATGGGCCTGCTCGCATCGGGCGCCGCGCACGAGCTGGGCACGCCCCTTTCGACCCTGGCCGTGATTCTGGGCGACTGGCAGCACGACCAGGAGCTGATGGGCGACGAGCTGCTGCGCGAAGACATCGAAGAAATGCGCACCCAGGTGCAGCGCTGCAAGAGCATCGTGAGCGGCATTCTGCTGTCGGCCGGCGAGGCGCGCGGCGAAGAGTCGGCCCAGACCACCGTGCGCACCTTCGTCGACGCCCTGGCCGACGAGTGGCGCACCACGCGGTCGATACCCGCGTTTTCGTACCGCAACGACTTCGGCGACGACACGCCCATGGTGTCGGACACCACGTTGAAGCAGATGGTTTTCAATGTGCTGGACAATGCACGCGACGCCTCGCCCCAGTGGGTGGAACTGCTCATCACCCGCGACGACAAGGCCGAGGTGCCTGCCCTGTGCATGACCGTCAACGACGCAGGCCCCGGCTTTGCGCCCGGCATGCTGGACCACCTGGGCGAGCCCTACCAGTCCACCAAGCAGCGCCCCGGCAGCGGCCTGGGCCTGTACCTGGTGATGAACGTGGCGCGCACCCTGGGCGGCAGCGTTACGGCCCGCAACCGCGCCCCCGAGGGCGGGGCCGAAGTGAGCATCCGCCTGCCCCTGGCAGCCGTGGCGATGCCGCGCGGCCACCGGCAGGTGTGATGGCCACGGATTTGCGTGCGCTGGATGGATTGGCTGGACAAGCAGACCAACAAGCAGCTTTTGTAGCCAGTCAAAGTTGAATTCGTACTAGTACAAAACACGAGCCCGACCGCCATGGACGAAATCACCACCGCCAGCAGCAGCCTCGCAGCAGACGCATCCCCCAAGGATGCGAAGGAAAAGCGCCAGCTGCTCATCGTGGAAGACGACGAGGCCTTTGCCCGCACCCTGGCCCGCTCGTTCGAGCGCCGCGGCTACCGCGTGCTCCAGGCCGCCAGCCTGCCCGAGGTCGAGGCATTGCTCACCCAGCACACCCCCGGCTACGCCGTGGTCGATTTGAAGCTCAAGGGCGACGCATCGGGCCTGGCCTGCGTACAAAAGCTGCACGCCGCCAGCGAAGCCATGCTCATCGTCGTGCTCACCGGCTTCGCCAGCATCGCCACCGCGGTGGAGGCCGTGAAGCTGGGCGCCTGCCACTACCTGGCCAAGCCGTCGAACACCGACGACATCGAGGCAGCGTTTGGCTTGAAAGCCGGCGACACCGAGGTGGACGTGACCAACCGCTCCAGCTCGCTCAAGACGCTGGAGTGGGAGCGGATTCACGAAGTGCTGGCGGAGACGGGGTTCAATATCTCGGAGACGGCGCGGCGGTTGGGGATGCACCGCCGCACCCTGGCGCGCAAGTTGGAGAAGCAGCAGGTCAGCTGAGGCAACGGCAGCCTCGGCCAC
Source organism: Acidovorax sp. CF316 (assembly GCF_000276605.1). GTDB lineage: Bacteria > Pseudomonadota > Gammaproteobacteria > Burkholderiales > Burkholderiaceae_C > Acidovorax. Next base: position 2,276 of record NZ_AKJX01000011.1, read on the forward strand.
CCCCGGTCACAGCGCGCGCCCGTCCAGAAACACCGTGCCGAGCCGCCCCCGGTGCACAGGCACCGCCATGGTCTGCGGCCACTTGGCGGGCGGGTGCTGGATCCGAAGCTGTACAACCGTGCCCTGGGCCTGGCCGGCCACCGGGCATTGAAGGCGGGCGTCCACCATCAGGCTGGTCTTGTTTACCAGGCGGTTGGACAGCACCGTGCACTGCACGCTGCCCAGGGCCTGCGCGCCGAGGTGGCGTTCCAGGTAGGTCAGTGCACCCCAGGCACCACCGCCGAGCGCGCCCACGCAGACCAGCGACAGCACCAGGTAATACACCGCAGGGTACTTCGACATCCACCCTGCGATCAGCGCATGCATGCCCCAGGCCTCACCCAGGGACCGCGCCTGCGCCAGATCGCGCTCCATCTCGGCCCGCCCCAGCGATCCGCCTACGAATGCGAGACCGAGGCCCAGGATGAATGCTGCGGCCAGGACCACATCGAGAAACCGCGGGCCCAGCTGCAGGGTGGGCTGGTAGTCCTCTTGCACCAGCCCCAGCCCGGCCAGACCCAGGCCTGCAAAGAACACGAGGGCGATCAATAGCTTGAGGAGATTCTTCATCTGGTGCTGTGCTGTGATGGACCGTGGCGATGCAATGCATGGGAGTTTCATCGGATCGTGTTCTGTGGGCGCGCCACTTGACGACGTGCTATTTGAAACTACTGTATCCAAATATCAAGCAAGGATCCGCCCACGTTACAACAAAGCGATGCTTGGGTAGCGTTGCATAAGCGAAGCGCCAACCGAGACGGTCGCCCATACATTGACGCGGCCAACTACCTCAGAGGATGTTTACAGGTGACAGATCATCACCAGCCCAATTATCTAGTCATTCAAAAATTGACATTTTCCACCACATAAAATACAACCAACCACCATCACCAAACTCCAAAGCACAAAAATGAAATCAGCAATATTTCTTGAATGGTTTAGATATGCAGTAGATCGCGTCGGCCCAGGATACTGGGGGCACGTAGAAAGAGTCTACTGCTACGAGCTTTATCACTACATAAGAGTAGCAATGCATCATCACGAAAGGACTCAAGGAAAAGTAGAAGATATATTTTTACATAGCGAGTTAGTAAAAACTGTGCTGTCAGAAAATGATGCCCAAAGATATGATGTATGGCCGCTTGGCGCAAGAAGAATGCCTGATTTTCTTTTCCACACACCAGACAACTTCAACAATCAAATAGCGGCAATTGAAGTAAAAACAGCGTACCTATCACAAGATAAGTTTATTGAAGATTTGGAAAAATTAACAGAGCTTTACAGAAATTATAAGTATCAACTCGCAATATTTCACTGCACCAACACCAGCATTGACAGAATCAGACACTTACTAAAAGACATCTCTACAGACCACATTGAAGAGAATATAAAGATTGAGTGCAAAGAGAAATTCAACGAGCCCATGATATCCATGAATTTCAAAGACTTAAAAACTTAAGAAGCACCGCCCATCAACTCAACTAAGCGACTTCCGGCGGCAAGCAAGTAGGACCACGAGGCTTGCCCTTCACACGTCACCCGCAAATTATTCAATGCAGAATTTTTCAAAAACCCCGAATACATCTTCTTATTCACCCCAAGCTCATGACCCATCCGTCAACTATTTTGAAATAGGTAATTTTTCTAAATTACCGAATTTTCCCTTAAATATTTTATACAGAAAATAAATAACAATCAACACGAAAACAAACATAATAGGCCAAACTATGGGATTGCCAAAATACGGATCATGAGAAACCACAACAAACACCAGCGACTCCGAAAAGGCAGCAGAAAGCAAAACCAACAGAGTTCTAACAAGCTGAAGCTTGAATGACGAAACTGGGTTTTTTAGCGTCCCGTCCAGCAAAGAGAGAACCAACAATGTAGCGACAGCAAATAATGCCAAGAACGCATAGAGCACACCCCCACTCAACTCCACCGAAAAATAAGAAAGCAATCCAAGATCAGACCGGGAAAACGCAGCAAGAGAAGCGTAGTTAACGATTTTAGCATCTGAAATTTTTCCATCAATTTGAAAACTATTCAGTGATTTTTTATCCAAAAAATCATCTTTATATACGATTGCCATGCATGCTGTGTCAGAGACATTGAAAAGAGAATTTTCAGCAACCCAATGACTCCCACTTCTCTCCCATGTCAAACGATTCTGAATCGCCGCTCCGTTGATAGTTAACCAACTTGGACATGATAGGATTGCCACTATCTTTCGATCCCTCTCCTTAACCGTCAACGGCTCCACAAAGTCAGCAGAGCGTACAGATTTAAACCCTTTATTCTTTATAAGAACATACTCTATCGTGCCAATCTCAGATGGATCTTTTGCACCTGCCGGAGTAATCTGAATTATTGCTCCGGGCACGTGCTGCCGAGGAGAAGATAGTCCAACGCTCACCACACCAAGCTCCCCTGGCTGAGCAAAAAGGTATGTTAACAACAAAGCAATAATTCCAGAAATACCGGCAATACCTTGCCAGTTAGAACTTTGCAGTATTTTTTTCAACAAAATATCGCCCCTCAATCGAACCGATAATTTACCCCATAGCCGACTACCACAGCCACTCCTTGCAGACTAGCGCTTATACATCCTATCGCCGTACAAGTCCAATTAAATTGCGCAGAGTAACTGATGGACTGCTTTCTCACTCAGTGGCATGGCTAATACCTGCCCGAGAAATCAACAGCCACCTAGAAGGCTCCTTAAAATCAATCCAGCAAGAGGAGAAAGCTTGAAAAAGCCTTCCGTTCATATGCGTTTGGTTGCCGTTGCGCACTTCGCGGAGAAGTCCATCCCAATGCTGTGCCTTCACTGAGTGAGGTGGGGCTGGAGAGGTCTTTCCAATTTAAGCGCAGTCCAATATCGGAAGGTTTGGCAAAGCCAATTTGGCCTATCGTGCCGGCACCCCACCCTGCCACTGCCCCCAATTCCGCACGATATGGTCCACTACCCGCGTGCCCACCAGCGCCACGTTCTCTACCGTCTCCGCAAAGCCCCCGGCCGTTTCGCCCGGTGCCGGGTCCAGATGCTGCAGCGTGGTTTCATTCGGATTGCCCTGGTCAAAATTGACCGCGCCGCGCAGGCTCATCAGGCGGTCGGTACCGTGGGTGCGCTTGACCACCAGGGCAATGGCGGCGGCTTCCATTTCGGTGATCACATAGTCATCCGCCCCGTAGAGCTTGGCTATGTACTGGGCCTGGCGGGACATGCCGGGGCCGTGGAAGAAGGTGTCGCCGGTCATGTGGGTGCCGCTGGTGACGGCGGGGCTGCGGCGGGCCGCTGTGTCAGGGTAGCGCAGGCGATAAGTGCGGGCGCTGTCGGAATCCTTGAGGGGCACGTCCACCGTGAGGTTCATGACCCAGTCCACCAGCAGCGGGTTGAGCTGAAAGCGGCGGTATTCCTCATAGCCCTTGCGCGGCATGAAGGTGGGGGCGCCGGGGGTGTTCTCTTCAGGCGCCCAGCGGTGGCCCAGGTCGTAGTCCACCAGCCAGGTGCCCCAGCTCACATCGGCAATGGTGCCGCGCTGCGGCGGCGTGCCGGCCACACCGGAGATCACGTAGTACGCCTGCGCAAAATCAAACTTGGGGTTGAGCAGAATGGCCTGCATAGACGACGACGAATTGACCTTGCCCATGCCCAGCACGGCGCCGCACACGCCGTCGGCGTTGCAGTACACGGGGCCCAGGGCGCCGGGCACGATGATGGGGGTGGCGTCTTTCCAATACCGCTCGTACCAGTGCTGGAACTCGCCCGCGCGGTCGCCGGTGTTCTTGCCGATCTCGAACATGGCGGCGACAAAAACCTTGACGCGGATGGGCGTGGTGCTGGTAGCGGAAGGTGCCGTGGAACAGCCGGCAATGGACAGCGCAGCCAGGGCCAGCAAAAGCCAGCGCGCGGGACGGAAAGAGGCGTTGTTGAAAAGCATGGAAGACACCTTGGCAAGGGAAAGGAAAGTGGCTGTGCCTTGTGGGCGGCACATGCCAACGGCACCGCAAGAAATGCGCCATTGTGCGCCCCGAATTCAGCGGTGGATCAGCGCGGCCAGTAGCGCTGGACGAGGGCGGCAATCGATTTACCGTCGTCGTCCTTTCGGCGCTCGGCACGCATGCGCGCGGTGTTGCCCATCCACCCCGTGATGTCGGGATCTGCGCCGTGCTGGAGCAGCAGTTCCACCATCTCGGGGTAGTCGCGCTGAACCGCCAACGAGAGCGGTGTCTCGCCAATCGTGGCCTCGTCGTGCGCGTTGACGTTGGCGCCCTGCTGGATCAACCATTGCGCTACCCGGTAGTGCTCGCCCTCCACGGCGTAGTGCAGCGGGGTGCGGCCCAGGTCATTGAATGCATCGAGCGCGAGGTTGCCTGCGGCCAGCAATCGACGCAGTTCTTCCTGGTCGCCATCGGCCGCCGCGCGGTGCAGGCGCTCTTTCTCGAACCAGTCGTCATCCATGGGCATGGCCCCGAGGGTAACCCGCCAGCGCAACCATGGGCTCGCCAGTCAATCCAACGGCACAATCCGGCTCCATGCCCCATCTGCGCCACATGCTCGCCAGCGGCCTTGCCTTGCTTCTTGCCCAGCTGCCGGCAGGCGCCGCGTGGGCCGAAGAGGACGTGTGTGCCCCCAGCCCTGAAGAGGCCGCGGTGCGCTTCGTCCAGTGGAGTGGTGGCACAGACGCACGGCGCACTGCCGAGCTGATCCAGCCGCGCAGCCTTGCGCCGTTCAAGCAGCGGTTGGCGCAGTTGATGGATGCCCGGTACTCACCCGATTCCGAGGCGTTCCGGGAGCGGCTGCTGGGGCCGGGCTGGACGGCGCAGCGCATGGCTGCCGCAACCGACAAGGAGCTGGTGGGCCAGTTCCTGGCGGGCGGCCAGGCCCTGCGCAGGGATTGGAAGATCTCCAACGTGCGGGCCATCGACAGCCAGCGGGGGCTGCTCGATGCCCGGGAGGTCACGGTGTCTTACCAGGTGGACAGCGCCAGCCTTGGCAGCAGCACGCAGAAGCGCACGTTCACCGCGTACCCATCGGGCAAGTGCTGGCTGGTTCAGATGCCGATCGAGTCGCGGGCGCGGCTGGACGAGATCGCCCAGACCTTGAAGGCATCGCGGCCGCAGGTGGACATCGCCCGCGCAGGCCCGGCGCGGGCCGACTGGCAGCTGGCGCCGGCCAGCTACACCGAAAGGCCGGGGATGAAGGAACTGGCACGCCGTGGCGCAGCCGGTGCTTCTTCTTCCGCATGGGTGGACACGGCGGCAGCGCTGCTTACCGAAAAGGACCTGGTGGGCGCCCGGGCTGCGTGGGACTGCGAAGCTTCGTTCGCGGGCCCCGAGGACCCGGCCATCTGGCTCACCCTGTCGGCCGATGGGTCGAACACCCTGACCGAATGGACCCGGGCGCACCACGGCGCCATCCTGGCCATGGTCGTCAGCGGGCAGGTCGCCGTGATCGCCCGGGTGGGCGGGGTGCTGGGAACGAAGCTGCAGATGTGCCTGCCGGGCGCCAGCCTGGAGCAAGCGCAGACGCTGGCGAACGACCTGATGGGAACGCGCAGGTAGTAGCACACCTGGGTAACGCCCGGGAATGGGCCTGCAAAACATCAGCGCTACCCATTGAGGGCAAGCCCTAATGCACATGAATTAATTCAAGTACATTATTCACCCAATGACGCCTGCTATTGCCTCGCCCGCCGACGACCTATCGTCGCCGACCCCCTCCCCCGCCGACCCGCAAGCCACCCGCACCCGCCTGATCGAAGAGGCCATGCACCTCATGGCGCGGGAGGGGATGAATGCCGTGTCGCTGCGGCGCATCGTGATCGCGGCGGGGGCGCAGAACCCTTCGGCGCTGCACTACCACTTTGGTGGGCGCGATGAGTTGATCGAAGCGATCACCAACTTCCTGCAGCAGTGGCTGGAGCCGCGGGCCTGTGCGCGGCTGGAGGCGCTGGCCAGCCAGCCGGGCTACACCGTGCGCGATGTGGTGGAAGCCGCCTTTGGCCCCGTGATCGCCATGCTGGGCGAGCCCGCGCTGGGGCGCGATGCCGTCAACTTCATCGGGCGGCTGGGGTGGGACTATGGCGAGAAGGGCCAGGTGATCTCTGCCGCCCTGCACCGCCGCACGCTGGAGCTGACGCTGGCACGGCTGCAGGCGCTGATGCCCGGCGTGGGGCGCGAGACGATCCAGTTTCGGCTGCTGCTGACCATGAACGCCGTGTACTACGGCATCTCGTACCGCAGCTACATGCGGCGCTCGCCGTTCGGGGCCATGGAGCTGTCCATGCCTGGCAACGAAGCGCGCGAACAAGAAGAGTTTTTGGCTTATCTGGTGGCTGGGTTGAGCAGTTAATAAAGCCTCCCTGGCGTCGTTGTTCTGTCTTGCCGTACCTGCAGTACTGTCTGCGACAGAAGCGCCTAGCCAGAGAGGCTTTCTTAACCGCTTTGAACCACCTGTGATGAACCGCGCGTGTGCGTTGCCTGGGCAACGCACCTGCAGCGCCAGCTTGCGCCCATTTTTTATCCACCACTTCCCACACCATCAAGGAGACAAGCATGCAAAAGAACAAAAGAGATATCGGCAACCACCATACCGGCGCGCCCCTGCGCCGTACGCTGCTCAGCCTGACCCTGGCCGCTGCGCTCACGGCCTGCGGCGGTGGCGGGCAGGCGCTGGTGGATGGCGGCACCACCACCACGGGCGATTTCACCATCAGCACGCACGAGCTGGCCAGCCGCGCCAAGGCGGCGCGCACACCGGGCACGGCAGGCGTGGCGGTGGCGGCGGGCAGCAAGCTGGCCACGCAGTTCGGCGCGGCGGGGCCCGACCTGAACCGGGTGCGCTACACGCGCTACGGGCTGGCGGCCAACGCGGGCAAGCCGGTGGATGCGGTGCTGGTGGCGATGCCTGGCACGCTGGCCGCGTCGCACAGCTACCTCATCCTGGCCGAGAACCTGGTGCGCCGCATGTGGGCCGACCACCAGGCGGTGGTGGAGGTGTGGGGGGTGGACCGCCGCTCCGTGGCGCTGCAGGACATGGAGGGCCTGCAGATCGCAGAGCGCGAGCGCGATGCGGCGCTGGGCCTGAATTTTTTGTACGGCGGCGAGCTGGGCCTGCCGCTGCCGGCAAAGCTCACACGGCGCGCGGTGTTCCATGAAAGCCGCGAGATCCCCTTCCTCGCGGACTGGACGCCGCAGGTGCATTCGCTGGACCTGGATGCGGTGGTGACCGCGGCGCACACGGTGGCGCGCGATGGCAATGTCTTCTTGGGTGGGCATTCGGCAGGCACGGGCTTTGTGGCGCGCTATGCGGCCACGGACTTCAACCTCACGGGCAGCGGGCCGGCGCAGCCGGGCTACACCAAGCTCAAGGGGCTGGTGCTGTTCGAGGGGCCGGGCGGCGCACTGGCAACGAGCGCGCCCACGGCGGCGCAGCTCGATGCGGTGGTGCGCGCGGCCGATGGCGGGCTGTATGCGGCCGTGGCCTCGGGGGCAGAGCCGGGCTTTGTGTCACGCCCGGGCCTTACGCCGCGCGTGAGCGCATCGACCGAGATCGCGGGCATGCAGATGGCCTTCGAGGGCACGATCAACGGCACGCAGGCGCTGCTGCAGGCGGACCAGGGGGGCGTGGCGGGCAACAACGTCTACAACCGCGTGGCGGACTTCACCAAGCGCGATTTCCCGGTCACGGCGGGCGCGGCCATCGGCACCTTCATGGACGATGACAACCTGCAGCGCACGGTGTTCTATTCGGTGTCCATGGGCGCCCTGGGCCCGGCGCGGGCCGACGGCCTGCGCACTTGGCTGGACAACACCGACCCGCTGCCTGCAACGGCGTACCGCGACTTCGGGCCGCAGCCGGCCACGCTGGTGGCCAACCCGCCCGCCTGGGGCAAGGAGGTGGAGCCCACCAACCTCAAGCGCCTGTCGCGTGCGCTGTACCTGGGCAACACCACCTACAGCGACTGGTACTACCCCAGCTCGGGCCTGCTGCTCGCCAATGCCGAGGGCAGCGGCGGCGCCAACCTGGGGCTGGATACCAGCGCCCTGTCGCTGCCCGCCAGCCAGGGCGGGCGCGGCCGCGCCGACATCGTGAACCAGACACAGGCGCGAAAGATCGACATCCCCGTCATCGCGTTTGGCGGCACCAACGGGCTCACGCCGGTGGCCGGGATCTGGCGCGGCTTTGCCGAGGCCATTGCGCCCTGCGCCGCACCCAGCTGCAAGGCCGGCATGGCGCGCACACCCGCCGGCCAGCCCACGCTGGTGGCCAACCGCCAGTACGGCGGGGTGGAGGGCGGCTTCGAGGTGCACATGAGCGAGGGCTACTCGCACGTGGACATCGTCACGGCCGACGACGATGCGACGAACAACGTGATCCGGCCGCTGGCGGCATTCCTGCAGCGCAACGCGAGCGCGGGGGCCGGCAAGTGATGCGGTGCCTGCTCCTGTCACTGGCGCTGGGTGGCGCCACTATGGCCCATGCCGCAGACCCTGCCCCGCTGAACTGCCTGGGCCCCGTGCAGCACGAATCGCCTGCACCCGGCTCGGCCGAGTGGAAGCAGCGCGATGCCGACAACATGGCCTGCGCACGCCAGCGCATCGACGATTTTGCTAGCCAGCCCGCCGCGCTGTTCACACCCGGCAAGACACCCGCGCTCGACGCCTACCGCAACCCGGCCAGCCATGCCAACACGCGCTTTCGGTACACCGAGGCGAGCACGCCATCTTCCGCATCGGGCAAGCCGATTGCGGTGGAGATCTACCGGCCCTGCGCCGCAGGCACCTGCACCGGCATGCCGGAAGGCCTCAAGACCTTCGAGGCGCCCTACCCTGCAGTGGTGATCGTGCACGGGGGCTACAGCTCCAAGCGGCTGCACCGCTCGGCCGCGCAGGTGCTGGCCGAGGCGGGCTACATGACCATCGCATTGGAGACCACGGCCCCCATGGGCACGCACGGGCCCGATGCGCAGAGCGTGGTGGACTGGGTGTTTGCCACGCCCAAGGCGTCGCTGGCGGGAGATGCCAAAGCATTCTTCCCGCACTGGGAGCAGCTCGACACGCGCATGGTGGGCATTGCCGGCCACTCACAGGGCGGCAGCACGGCCAGCCTGATCGGCCAGGCGGACAAGCGCATGCGCGCCATCGTGGCCTGGGACAACCTCACGGCGCTGAAGACCGGCTGGGTGGACAAGATCGGCATGGACCCGCCGGCCGACCTGGCCTTGCGCACGCCGGCGCTGGGCATTGGGGCGGACTATTACTTCAAGGTGGTGCCGACCACCGAAGCGCCCGAGCCCGCCAAGGCCAACACCCAGGGCGGCCGGGGGCGCGGTGCCGAGCCCCACCCCAAGGACCCGGGCTACCAGGAGCTCAAGGGCGCGGGGGTGGACACCATGCTGGTCATGCTGCGCGCAGGCACGCACCTGGACTTCTCGCTCTTCGGCGGGCCGGCCAGCCGCTATGGCGAGAGTGTCATCAACTACTACACCCTGGCCTGGTTCGACCGCTACCTGAAGGGCGCGCACGACCCGGCGCTGGCGGCCGATGCGTTCCGGCGCCTCACGGCGCAAACGTTTGACGATTCGGCCGACCGGCACAACATCAGCCAGGGGCTGTACGACAAGGCCGCCGCGGGCGATTCGGTCCTGAAGGGCAACCGGCCCTACCTGGTGGGCGGCACGCCGGTGCGTGACCGGCTGTCGTTCTACTTCACGTCGCGCTGCGCGATCACCAAGCCGGGCAGCACGGTGCGGGTGGGGTCGGAGGACATGCGGGCTGCGGGCTGCCGGTGACCGGTGCGGCGGGCCCGCAGCGCTGCAGGGGCTTGTGGCGCAAGGGCTTGCCGCCAGTCAGGGACAATGGCACCCCGCCCCGCTCACCGACTCCATGCCCGCTCCACGCTCTCCCGCCTCCGCCTCGTCTGCCGCACGCAGCTGGGCCCACACCCGGATCACGGCCACCGCCGAGCAGCGGCGCGTGCTGGACTCCACGGCGCCGGCCATCATCATCAGCGCGCTGGCGGGCACGGGCAAGACGACCACGCTGTGCATGAAGGCCTGCAACCTGCTGGCCAGCCTGCAGGGCCAGCGCGAAGCGGCAGCGCCACCGCGCATCCTGGTGCTGGCGTATTCGCGCGCCGGGGTCACGGCGATACGCGACCGCATGCTGCAGCTGCATGGCGCCGTGCCGCGCAGCATGGAGGTGCTGACCATGGAGCAGCTGTGCGAGGCCGTGCTCAAGGAACAGGGCGACCCGGTGGAGCGGCTCGACGACCCGGTGCGCCGGCGCTTTCTGATCCTGCAGGCGCAGCAGGCCCTGCGGCTGGAGCTGGAACGCAATGATGGCAGTGGTGGCAGTGGCGGCGAGGGCATCGACGACGCCCTGCTGGGGCAGAACGTGGACATCGATGCCTTCCTGGCCTTCGAGGCGCTGGCCAAGAAGCGGCTGCTGGAGCGCGAGGTGGAGGATTCGGGCCTGGACCTGCGCGCGTTTTGCGAAGACCGCGACCTGGACTACGGCCTGTGCCGCCTGTACGGGCAGTACGAGCGCATGCGCGTGGGCATGAACCACGAGCCGCGCTTTTACGCCGAGGGCGACTGCACCTTCGAGCTGTGCCGCCAGCTGGGTGGGCTGGACTGGGACCAGCCCTTCGAGTGGCTGCAGGGGCGCTACAGCGCCGTGCTGTTCGATGAGCTGCACGACCTGGACGAGGGTGCGCTGACGGTGCTGCGCAAGCTGGTGCAGGGCGGCAATGGCTTCTTCGTGGGCGCGGGGGATTTCAACCAGCACATCCACGAGGGCTCGTTCTCGGTGTTCGGCGGCAGCATGCAGCGCGTGCGCGAGTGCCTGCCGGCCGACACGCAGGTGCTGAGCATCAACACCACGCGCCGCTTCGGTGCCGATATCTGCGCGGCGCTGAACCCGCTGTTCGGCGTGGAGTTTGCGCCGGTGGCCGGCAGCTCGGACGCGTTTGCCCACCTGACCTACGACAGCGACGAGCACTGCGCCGCGCAGCTGGTGGAGCTGCATGGGCAGATCGTCAACGGCTGGGGCGCGCTGCAGCAAGCCAAGGGCGACCAGGGCGCACAGCACCACAGTGCGCTGAACGTGGTGCTGCGCAACCCGCAGGACAGCATATTGCTCGAATGGGTGTTCGGCCACGAGGGCGTGCACTACGGCTGCCAGGGCATGAGCCCCTTCTACCTGCGCCGCGAGGTGGCGCTGGCGCTGGCGCTGATGTGGGCGCTGCAGGGTGATGACGGCAACGAGCGCTACCTGACCCCGGGCATCGTGGGCGCCGCCGTGGAGGGCCTGCTGCACTATGGCCGGCGCACGGCGCGCAGCGGCGCGGCGGACGTGGACCTGCTGGCCCAGGGCCAGTTCGACAACGCGGGCTGGACCGACCTGCCCGGCGCCGACGAGGGCAGCAAGCTGGCTGCCACGCTGCACAGCGGTGCCACGCGCATGCGCCGCTACATCGCGCACGGCACGCTGAACCCGAATGCGCCCGAGCTCAAGGACGCCTGCGCCGAGATCATGGCCCTGCCCGCTGCGGCGCGGGCTGCCGTGCTGGCCGATGCCGGCGCGTTCTGCCAGCACCCGCTGGTGCGGCGCATCTTTGCCGATGCGCCCATCAACGGCACGGAGCGCAGCGCCTGCATGGCCAGCCTGGACAGCTTGGCCCGCCTGGCGCACGGCCTGCCCGTGGCGGAGCTGCTGGGCCGCCTCACCTTGCTGGTGACGACGAGCATTGCCATGCACAACGGGCCTGAGCCCATCAGCCTGCGCCTGTTGAGCGTGGACGCCTGCAAGGGCCGCGAGTTCACCTTTGTGGCCGTGCCCTTCGTGGAGCGCGGGCGCTTCCCGGGCCCCGCATCGCACCAGGAGGCCTACCGCGAGCGCAACATGCTCTACGTGGCCACCACGCGCGCGCGGGCCGCGCTGTGGGTGCTGGAGAGTGCGGCCAAGCCGGTGTGGCCGGGGCCGGTGTAGGGCGGCTACCCGCCGGCCCTTGCGCCGTGAAGCTCGCCTGCGGTTATTCCACCCGCTGGATGATCAGGCCTATGCCACCGTTGGCATAGATGGTGGCGGGATCATTGTTGGGGTTGTAGTACTCCACCGAAATGGCGTCGCCAGCCTGCAGCGGTGCAATGACCTCCCCGAACATCCGTGCCCCGGATTGGTCGGAGCCGTCCCTGCTGGACTGTTCCCTCGTCCCGTTGACGGTGATATAGGTCTGGACACCGGCAAAGCTGGAATTGACTTTCACGTCGTATTTGATGCGGTACTTTCCGGCCGAAGACACCGTGAACGTGGTGCCACCGCCACCGCTGACGATTCCGCTGCTTGCGGAGGTCTGCGACATCGACAGAAGGTTGTTGATGGTGGTGATGGAAATGGCCGTCCCGTTGGCATAGGAGCCATAGGCAGGCGCGACCCCAGGCCCGGCGGGCCCCGTGGCGCCTGCGACACCGGCAGGACCCGCCGGCCCCGTGCCTCCTGCAGCGCCCGCAGGCCCGGCCGGACCCACGCCGCCCGCAGCACCCGCAGCACCTGCTGGCCCTGCACCCCCAACGGCGCCGGCGGCACCCGCGGGCCCGACAGCTCCTGCCGGTCCGGCGGGCCCCACACCACCCGCTGCCCCAGCGGGGCCGGCGGGGCCTGCAACACCCTGTGGTCCCGCGGGGCCCGCAGGCCCTGCGCCGCCTCCGCCTCCCGATCCGTCCGCGCCTGCTGCACCGGTGTCGCCCTTGGGCCCAGGCACCGGCCGCCCGAAGGCCGTATCGACCAGCGTGGTTACCGTGAATACGCTGGCACTTCCGGGCACCGCCACCAGGGTTGCGTCGTAGTAGTGCACGGTGCCATCGGTCTCGAGCAGGGCCAGGGCCGGGAGCATGAGGCTGGAGTCAGATCCCTTGAAGCTGCCGGGAATGCTGGGCCTGTCCTCGCCGGTCAAGGGCCGGGCGGTGGTGATGGTCAGCCGCGTGCCCACGCGCAGGCGCTCGCCGGGCAGCGCCGTCTTGAACGCCACCGCATACGCGCCGGCACCAGGAATGTTGATGATTGGCGCCGACAGCAACCCCTCACTGATCGAGTAGACGGCAGAGGCAGACGCCAGCGATGCGCAAGCGCCAAGGGCCAGGGCCAGAACGGTCTGCCGGCTGAGTTTCACGAGAAAGGCGTTGATGGTGTGCTCCCAAGAAAAGAAACAGTATGGAATGCATACTTACTTTCGAGAAGCAATGAATGGCGCGCTGCCGTTGCGAGGCCGGCGCGCCACACAGCCATCACTGCGACGTGAAGCCGTGCCAAGCCAGGGCATCCGCCACCATGTAGATCCCCAGCGCGAGCAGCCCCACCATCAGGCAGCGCCGGAACCACACGGCCGACAGGCGCTGGCGGATGCGGGTGCCCAGGGCCATGCCCAGCAGCGCGGGCAGCAGCATCCAGGCCGAGAGCACGAGGGCAGCGGCGGGGTAGCTGGCATTGAGCGCCAGGCCGCCGGCCAGCGCGATGGTGGACACGGTGAAGCAGATGCCCATGGCCTGCACCAGCGCATCGCGCTGCAGCGCCAGGGCTTGAAGGTAAGGCACCGCGGGCACCACGAAGACACCGGTGGCGGCCGTGACCCAGCCGGTGGCAAAGCCGACCACGGGGGACAACCAGCGCTCGGCCCGGGGCGGCACCGACAGGCGCGCACCCACCAGGCCCCAGCAGCCATAGGCGATGAGCGCCCCGCCCAGCAGCGCGCGCGACCAGGCACCGGCTGGCGCACCCAGCACCCAGGCCCCGAGCCAGGTGCCCGCGCAGATGCCCAGCTGCATGCCGCCCAGGCGGCGCAGCAGCGGCAACACGCTGGCCCAGGGGCGCAGTTGCCAGACATTGGTGATGAGCGAGGGCACGACCAGCAGGGCCGCGGCCTCGGCCGGCGCCATGAGCATGGCCAGCAGCGCCATGGAGACGGTGGGCAGCCCCAGGCCGACGATGCCCTTCACCCCCCCGGCCATCAGAAAGACAGCACCGGCCCCCGCGAGCCAGGCCCAGGAGTGGGCGCCGAACAGGCCGGTCACCATGGCTGCCGACCCAGCTTGCAGGCCTGGCACATGGGACGATTTTGAAATTGTGCTGAACTCATCGTGGGTGCTCCGTGCGGTACCTGCCAGGCATGGCAGGTGGACGGATGCCATTCTTGGCAAGGCGGGCCCTGCTGGAAATGCGGAATGCGGTGCACCCAGCCTCAGGCTGGGCCGAAGGCTGTTGTGGTACGTTGTGGCCCATGCGCTTTGACCTGACCGATCTGCGGCTGTTTTTGAACGTGCACGAGGCCGGCACCATCACCGGCGGTGCCGAGCGCAGCCACATGGCGCTGGCCTCGGCCAGCGAGCGCATCCGTGGCATGGAGGATGCGCTGGGCGTGCCCCTGCTGCTGCGCGCGCAGCGCGGTGTGGAGCCAACGCCCGCGGGCCACACCCTGCTGCACCATGCGCGGCTGGTGCTGCAGCAGATGGAGCAGTTGCGCGGCGACCTGGGCGAGTACGGCGCGGGCCTGGCGGGCCATGTGCGCGTGCTGTGCAACAGCTCGGCGCTGAGCGAATACCTGCCGCAGGCGATAGCGGGTTTTCTGGCGCGGCACCCGCGCATTTCGGTGGACGTGGAGGAGCGCTCCAGCCAGGAGGTGGCCGATGCGGTGCGCGCAGGCCTGTGCGACATGGGCCTGGTGTCCGACGCGGTGGACCTCGAAGGCCTGGCCACCCAGGTGCTGCGGCCCGACCCGCTGGTGCTGGTGGTACCGCAGGGCCACGAGCTGGCCGCGCGCCGCAGCGTGGCGCTGGCCGAGGTGGCGCACCTGGACTTCATCGGCCTGGCCGAAGGCAGCGCGCTGCAGGCCCTGGTGGTGCGCCACGCCCAGCGCCAGGGGCAACGGCTGCGCTACCGGGTGCGGCTGCGCCAGTTCGAGGCCGTGTGCCAGCTGGTCGGCCTGGGGGTGGGCGTGGGCATACTGCCCCGCGCGGCGGCGGTGCGCCATGCCCGCGCGCAGCATGTGAAGGCCGTGCGCCTGACCGATGCCTGGGCGAATCGGCAACTGGTGCTGTGCCTGCGCGACCTGAATGCCCTGCCCCAGCATGCCCAGCAACTGGTACAACACCTGACCTTGCAAGAAACACCACCTGCCGCACCATGACGACGAATGCCACCGACCTGGAAGGCGTGTACCGCGCCTACATCGCCTGCCTGAACGCACAGCGCTGGGACGAGCTGCAGCACTACGTGCATGCCGAGGCGTCGCACAACGCACGCCACCTGGGCGTGGCGGGCTACCGCGCCATGCTGGAGCAGGACTACCGCGACATCCCCGATCTGCAGTTCCACATCGCCCAGCTGGTGGCCGATGCCGGACCGCTGCAGGGGAATGTGGCGGCGCGGCTGCAGTTCGACTGCACGCCGGCGGGCGAGTTTCTGGGCCTGCGGGTGAACGGGCAGCGCGTGCAGTTCACCGAGAACGTGTTCTATACCTTCCGCGATGGCAAGATCGCCGAGGTGTGGTCGGTGATCGACAAGGCGGCGATCGAATCGCAGCTTTGATTCTTGGCCAGCAGTGCGACACCCCACATCCAGTGGTAAAACCGCTCCACCCTGTTTCACACCCGCACCATGAGCTACGACCTTCGTGTTTGGGAACCACCCGCCGGCCAGGCCACCCCGGCCTCGTTCGAGGCAGCGCTGCGCAGCTGGTTCGAGCTGGAGCTTGTAGAGCCCGGGCCCAACCCGAAATTCGCGGCCCTGGCCGCGCAGATGGCAGCGTACAAGGACTACGGTGACGCGCCCTGGGTCGGCGATCCGGTGGCGGATGCCAAGGCCTGCCGCAAGGCGGTGTGGACCTTCCAGCTGCCTGCGGACAACCGCATGCAGTTGCTGGTGGCCGTGGTGAGGCGGGCCAATGCGCTGGGCCTGACGGTGCTGGACGACCAATTGGGGCTGGCGCTGGCCGCGCCCAACCAGGTGCTGCCGCCGGAGCGCACCGACTTCTGGAAAGAGGCGATGCAGGTTCTGGAAGGGGCGCCCCGGGGTACCAATGGCGCCCCCGCCCCCACGCCGCCACCCCCGCCCGCTGCAGCGCCCGTGCCGGCGCCTGCGCCCATGACCATGGCACTGGTGTCGGCGCGCGACGAGATGCGCGCCGTGCTCGCCTCGCTGTTGCCGCAACACGGTTTCATCTCACCGCGGGTGGCGCTCGATCTGCCGTACTACCGCGCCCAGGCGGAGGCGACCTATTTCCGAACCACGCCGGCGGGAGGCCAGGGCGTGGTGCTGCTGACGTCGACGACCAACCAATTGCCTTGCCTCACCATCGACGTGAACGTGTTCAGCGAAGAGATCGCCAACATCCTGCGGGCCGTGTTTCCCGAGCACGACGAGATGTTCTTCAGGCGCCAGCTGAATTTCCATGTCGGGATTTTCCATGGCGTGCCTGGCTATGTCCCCATCCGGTCCACGGCAGACCTGCAGCGCATGGTGCAGGAGGTGCAAGACCCTGTGGGCCCCATCCTCGAGATGACCCGCACGCCACAAGGCATGCACGCCATCATGGCGGGCACCACCTTGTTCCCCCTGCCCCCCGGCAATCGCCAGGGCCACAAGTCGCTGGCCGAGCACGCCCAGCAGAACTTCGGCTACGCCGCGCTGGTCAGTGCCTGGCTGTACGGCGGCGACCAGTTCCAGGCCATGGCCCAGAAGAAGCGGGAGACCGAAGAACGCCTGGCACCTGCGGCCAAGAAAGACGTGGTGCTGGCACGGGTGGAGCGGTTGCTGGCTTACCTGCGTGCTCAGGTGAAGCGAAAAGCCTAGGCCTTCAGCGCGCCCGCTCCAGCAGCCACTGTTCGGCCTCGCCCTGCTGCTTGAAGCGCGCCCAGTCGAGCGCGGTCTTGCCATGGGCGTCCTTGCGCGCCAGGTCGATGTCGCGCTGGGCAAACCACTGCAGCGCCTGCACCCGGCCCCGGCCTGCGGCCAGCATGGCCGGCGTCTCCCCCCGGCTGGCCAATGCGGGTTCATCCAGCGGCTGGCCCTGCGCAGCCAGCCATTCCAGGCAGGCGATGCAGCCGCTTTGCGCCGCCATGTGCACGGGGCCCCAGTCCCAGCGGTTGCGCGCCGAGAGGCCGGCCCCGGCCAGCACCAGGCGCTGGGCCGCTGCCAAGTGGCCGCCGTAGAAGGCGCGCAGCAGCGCGGTGTCGCCGCGCTCGCTGTCCTTTTGCGTCTGGCGCAGGTCGGGTTGGGCACCGGCTGCGAGCAGGGCTTCGATGTGTTCCATCTGCCCGCGGTGCGCGGCCAGCATGAGCACGCTGGAGCCGTTGGGCGCCAGCAGATCGGGGTTGGCACCGGCCGCCAGCGCGGCGCGCAGGGCTGCGGCGTCGCCCGCGTTCTGGGCGTCGAGCAGGCGACCATCCACGGCGGAGTACGACACGGCGGGCGCTGCCGTCTCTGCCACCGGAGCGCGGCGCGCAGTGCCAGCCACCTTGGGCCCCACGACCCACCAGGCCACCAGGGCCAGCACCAGCAGCGCGCCCCAGGCCGGGCGGGCATGTTGGGCCCGCGCAGGCCGCTGCATGCCGGCCGCAAAGCGGCCGCGCCGGTGCGCCCAGGCCTGGGCCAGTGACTGGCCCAGCGCCGTGGCCGCGGCCTCGCCGCCCAGGCCAGGGGTCAACCGCACCAGCGTGTCGCCGGCTCCGCGCGCATACACGGCGTGGTAGCGGTGCTCGCTGGCGCCGCTGCCCGTGGCGTACAGCAGCTTGTGCACCAGGGTGCGGCTGGCATCGCCGGGCACGGTGTCGGCGCGCGACCAGAGCCAGGAGTGGCGGCGTGCGGTGATGCCGCCGTCCTGTACGGTCAAGGTCCAGCGGCGGGTGGCGGCATGCAGGGCCAACGCGGCCAGGCCGATCCAGGCGCCCGCCGCGAAGAACCCGTGGGGCAGCACCAGGCCCTGTGCGCCCAGGCGCCCGTTGATGGCCGCCTCCAGCGCCAGCCCGGCCAGCACCAGGCCGGCGGCCCAGCGCCAGCCGGTCTGGCTGAATTCGTAGGTCCATGCCTCTCGGGTTTCCTGCAGCGTGACCGCCGGGGGCAAAGGCAGGGGGCCTTCGTCCGCGTCCTCGGCTTCGCCCAGGGGCGCAATGGGCACCACCTGCTTCCAGGCCGCGCGCCGGTCGAAGCGGTCGGGCAGTTCGTCGCCCCCGCCGAAGCCGCGCGGTGCGGCCTGCACGGGCAGGTCGTAGGTCAGCTCCACCGAGCCGCCGGGGCTGTGCAGCAGCTCCAGCCGCCAGTCCACGCGCTCGCCCGAGCGCTGGGCGCCATGCGGGGGCGCATCGGCCGGCAGCTCGAAGCGCGCGACCAGCCGCAACCCGCCATCTGCGGTGCGCTGCATGCGCGCCGCTTCGGTGAAGGACTCGACGCAGCGCTCGGGCGAGCCGGAGCTCGATTCGTCCACCCGGTACTGGGCCAGGCGCAGCTGCGGGTGGTGCTCGTGCTGGTGGGCGGCGGCGCGCTCGGGCAGCAGCAGCGTCAGCTCCACCGGGTGGCCGGCGCGCGGCTGGGACGGCAGCGCCGAGAGCGCCGCGCCCGCATAGCGCCAGGCCAGGCGCGTCTGGTGCAGCGCCAGGCCGATCAGGCCCACGCCCACCATGACGAAGATGGAGATGAAGGCCTTGGCGTACCAGGGGGCGCTGCCGCTGGTCCACAGCATGGCGGCCATGGGGAAGGCAATGCCGCACCAGAAGACGGTGAAGAACCAGATGGCGCCCGCCGACTTGCTGGCCGCGCCCTTTTGCAGTGGCTTGGGCGAAACGCCCTGCGCTGCCTCCTCCTTCCTGCCGCCCCCGCCCAGCAGGATATGCACGAAGAACCAGCCCGCCACCAGCCCCACGCCGGTGAAGACCAGGGCAAAGGGCACGCGGAACATCTGCAGCGCCCAGCGGATGGAAGGGTCGATGAGGGCCTGCGCGGGCGCCTGCGGGTTGACCATGATGGTGATGGGATGCCCACGGGACTGGGCGCTTTGCAGCAGCCCGTGCCAGTGCTGGTGCCAGTCGCCGATGTTGTCGGCACCGGCCTCGGGGTCGAGCCCCACCCGGGTGCCCTCGTACTGCCGGCCCGCGAATTCGTAGCGGTAGCGGGCGTGCACCCGGTAGGTGGTGCCGTCGCTGGAAGTGTGGCGCTTGAGCTCGGTGCCCAGCACCTGGGCCGCCACCGGCTGCCAGCTGCGCACCTCCAGCGCCGCCCGGAGCGTCTGCGCCAGGGGCTGGATCCCCGCGAAGTAGCCGCCCAGGCCAAAGGCCGCTGCGAAGAGCCCGCTGAACAGCAGCATCCCCAGGCGCTTGCCCAGGGTGTCTATCTCTTCGGGGTTGTTCTCTCTTGCCATGGATGTCCCTCCATTTCTTTTTGTTGTTGTTATGGGCGAAGAATGCAGGCCGATCATGACAATTGCATGACAAACCGGTGGCGGCTGTGTTGCAAATACGTTGCAGCTCAGCACTGCTGCAGCGCCTGCAGGTAGGCGCAGAACATGTCGGCCATGGCGTCGGCATAGGCGGTCATCTCGGCCTCGGTGCGCGGGCTGGCGGAGAAGCGGCTGCCCAGGGCGGCCATGGTTTCGGTGACCATGTCGCCCGCCAGCGCGCGCTGCGCGGCGGGAACCTCGGGCAACAGCTCCTGCATGAAGGCCTCGATGATGCCGTCGGCATTGGCACGCACGGCCTGCGCTTCGGGGGCATCGCGGTACAGCGGGGCGGCGTCGTGCAGGGCGCTGCGCATGCCGGCCTCCTCGCACTCCGAGCGGATGAAGGCATGCACCAGCGTGCGCACGCGCGCCAGCGGGGGCTGGCGGGCGTCGGTGAGGATGCTGCGCAGCATGTCCTGTGTCTGCTGCCATTCGTCGGCCTGCAGGCGGAACAGGATGGCCGCCTTGTTGGGGAAGTACTGGTAGACCGAGCCGACGCTGACGCCGGCCTTCTCGGCCACGCGGGCGGTGGTGAAGCGCGCCGCCCCTTCCTTGGCCAGAACCTGAACAGCGGCCTCCAGGATGGCGGCCACGAGCCCGGCCGAACGGGCCTGCTGGGGCTGCTTTCTCGAGGAGATCTGGGGACGGCGGGGTTCGGTCATGGGGGTCCAAAAGGGCGGCAGCGAATGCGACTGGTGAATGCGACGAATTCATCGCATACTCAAAACGCGACGAATTGATCGCATTCTACGGGAGTGCCCACCGGGCGCTTCGATCCAGGACAAGTCCATGAACACACTGAACACCCTTCCCCTGGCGCCCCTGCTGGAGCGCCTGTTCGAGCAGGCCGATGCGGCCACCAGCCCGGCCCTGGCCGGCATCTCGCGCGAAGAGCGCGAGCGCCTGATGCACAGCAAGACCGAGTACCTCGATTTCTACAGCCGCATCAAGGACCTGTGGCTGCCGGTATCGCGCAGCACCGGCACCCTGCTCTACTTGCTGGCGCGCAGCACGGGCGCGCACCACATCGTCGAGTTCGGCACCTCGTTCGGCATCTCCACCCTGCACCTGGCCGCGGCGCTGCGCGACAACGGCGGCGGGCGCCTGATCACCAGCGAGTTCGAACCGAACAAGGTGGCCCGGGCGCGCGAGCACCTGGCCC
This sequence comes from Acidovorax sp. CF316, assembly GCF_000276605.1. Lineage (GTDB taxonomy): Bacteria > Pseudomonadota > Gammaproteobacteria > Burkholderiales > Burkholderiaceae_C > Acidovorax. The sequence goes on from NZ_AKJX01000011.1 coordinate 22,969, forward strand.
AGGGCGGCCTGGACGACCTGGTGGAGGTGCGCGAGGGCGATGCCCTGCAGACCCTGTCCAGCGGCCTGCCCGAGGCCATCGACCTGCTGCTGCTCGATGGCGCCAAGGCCCTGTACGCCGACGTGCTGGCGCTGGTGGAGCCCCGCCTGCGCCCGGGCGCGCTGATCTTGGCCGACAACGCAGATTTCAGCCCCGACTACCTGGCGCGCGTGCGTGCGCCGGGCAGCGGCTACCTGAGCGTGCCCTTTGCCGGCGATGTGGAGCTGTCGATGCGACTGGGCTGAGCGGGCATGCAAAGAAAAAGCGGCCCCGCGGGGCCGCTTTTTCTTGGGAAGGACCGGTCAACGGTCCCTGGGGGTGCCTATCAGGCGGCCACGCCGTCTGCCACGTCCTTGAACTCGGCGATCTTGTCGAAGTTCAGGTATTGGTAGATCTTGTCGCCGTTCTGGTTGATGACACCGATGTCGGCCAGGTACTCTTCCTTGGAAGGAATGCGGCCCAGCTTGGAACAGATGGCCGAGAGTTCGGCCGAGCCCAGGTAGACGTTGGTGTTCTTGCCCAGGCGGTTGGGGAAGTTGCGGGTGCTGGTGGACATCACGGTGGCGCCCTCCTTCACCTGGGCCTGGTTGCCCATGCACAGCGAGCAGCCGGGCATTTCCATGCGGGCACCGGCCGCGCCGAACACGCCGTAGTGGCCTTCTTCGGTGAGCTGGTGCGCGTCCATCTTCGTGGGCGGGGCCATCCACAGCTTGACGGGAATGTCCTTCTTGCCTTCGAGCAGCTTGGAGGCTGCGCGGAAGTGGCCGATGTTGGTCATGCACGAGCCGATGAACACTTCGTCGATCGCGGCGCCGGCCACGTCCGACAGCGTCTTGGCGTCATCGGGGTCGTTGGGGCAGCAGACGATGGGTTCGGTGATCTCGGCCAGGTCGATCTCGATGATTTCGGCGTAGTCGGCGTTCTCATCGGGGGCCAGCAGCTGGGGATTGGCCAGCCAGGCTTCCATGGCCTTGATGCGGCGGCCGATGGTGCGTGGATCGGCGTAGCCCTGGGCGATCATGTTCTTGAGCAGCACGATGTTCGAGTTGATGTACTCGATCACGGGTTCCTTGTTCAGGCGCACCGTGCAGCCGGCGGCAGAGCGCTCGGCCGATGCGTCGGACAGCTCGAACGCCTGCTCGACCTTCATGTCCGGCAGGCCTTCGATTTCCAGGATGCGGCCCGAGAAGATGTTCTTCTTGCCCTGCTTGGCCACGGTGAGGTGGCCGGCCTTGATGGCGTACAGCGGGATCGCGTGCACCAGGTCGCGCAGCGTGACGCCGGGCTGCATCTTGCCCTTGAAGCGCACCAGCACCGATTCAGGCATATCGAGGGGCATCACGCCCGTGGCGGCAGCGAACGCCACCAGGCCGGAGCCGGCGGGGAAGCTGATGCCGATGGGGAAACGGGTGTGCGAGTCGCCGCCGGTGCCCACGGTGTCGGGCAGCAGCATGCGGTTGAGCCAGCTGTGGATGATGCCGTCGCCGGGCTTGAGCGAGATGCCGCCGCGCGTGCTGATGAAGTCGGGCAGCTCGTGGTGCATCTTCACGTCCACGGGCTTGGGGTAAGCGGCCGTGTGGCAGAAGGACTGCATCACCAGGTCGGAGCTGAAGCCCAGGCAAGCCAGGTCCTTCAGTTCGTCGCGGGTCATGGGGCCGGTGGTGTCCTGCGAGCCGACCGAGGTCATGCGTGGCTCGCAGTACGTGCCGGGCACCACGCCCATGCCTTCGGGCAGGCCGCAGGCGCGGCCGACCATCTTCTGCGCCAGGGTGAAGCCCTTGCCGGTAGCGGCAGGCACCTGGGGCAGGCGGAACAGGGTGGAAGGCGCCAGGCCCAGGGCCTCGCGGGCCTTGGCCGTGAGGCCACGGCCGATGATCAGCGGAATGCGGCCACCGGCGCGCACTTCGTCGAACAGCACTTCGCTCTTGACGGTGAACTCGGCGATGACCTGGCCGTCCTTCAGTGCCTTGCCGGCGTAGGGCAGCAGCTCGATCTCGTCGCCCATGTTCATCTGGCTCACATCGAGCTCGATGGGCAGAGCGCCGGCATCTTCCATGGTGTTGTAGAAGATGGGAGCGATCTTGCTGCCCAGGCACACGCCGCCGAAGCGCTTGTTGGGCACGAACGGGATGTCTTCGCCCGTGAACCACAGCACGCTGTTGGTGGCCGACTTGCGGCTGGAGCCGGTGCCGACCACGTCGCCCACATAGGCCACCAGGTTGCCACGGGCGCGCAGGTCTTCGATGAACTTGATGGGGCCGCGCTTGCCGTCTTCTTCGGGCGTGATGCCGTCGCGCTTGTTCTTGAGCATGGCCAGGGCATGCAGCGGGATGTCGGGGCGGCTCCAGGCGTCGGGCGCGGGCGACAGGTCGTCGGTGTTGGTTTCGCCGGTGACCTTGAGCACGGTGAGCTTGATGCTCTGGGGCACTTCGGGGCGGCTGGTGAACCACTCGGCGTCGGCCCAGCTTTGCAGCACGGACTTGGCGAAGGTGTTGCCCTTGTCGGCCTTTTCCTTGACGTCATGGAACTGGTCGAACATCAAGAGCGTCTTCTTGAGCGCTTCGGCGGCGACGGAGGCCACGGCCGCGTCGTCCAGCAGGTCGATCAGGGGGGTGAGGTTGTAGCCGCCCAGCATGGTGCCCAGGAGCTGCGTGGCGCGCTCGCGGCCGATCAGCGTGCAGACTTCGGTACCGTGGGCCACGGCGGCCAGGTAGCTGGCCTTGACCTTGGCGGCGTCGTCCACACCGGCAGGCACGCGGTGCGTGATCAGGTCCACCAGCGTGGCCTCTTCACCAGCGGGCGGGTTCTTGAGCAGTTCGATCAGCTCGCCGGTCTGCTTGGCCGTCAGGGGCAGCGGTGGGATGCCCAGCGCGGCGCGCTCGGCCACATGGTCACGGTAGGCTTTCAACATCATTTTTCTCCGGTTGCGTTCTAAAGTGGGGTGGTTGCGCCGGGGCTGCACAGGCCGTGCGGCGCGGGGGTACCGTGTCTCGTCGGGTTCTGGTTATTTGGTGGTGGTGGCAGTGGCCGTGGCGGCAGGCGCGGGGTCGAACACGCTCTGGGGCGGCGCCTTCTTGGCGGCCTCGGCCACCAGGGTCTGCTCGGCGCTCATGCACTCGTCGGCCAGGCGCTGGCCGAGCTTCTGGTTCATGAGCATGGACTTGTTGGCGATCTGCAGCCACACGGCGCCGCCCTTCTGGTCTTCCAGGCGCACGGCGCCGGTGCTGGTGACCACGGGGGTCATGTGGTACTTGAAGCCCTTGCCCTCGATGTGAAAGCGCCCGGGGATGGCGGGATCGGCCGTCACGTTGACGAAGGCGCCCAGCTCGCAGGCAATGCGGCCGGTGTGCACCTTCTGGGCGATGGCCTGTTCTTCGGGGCTCAGCGCGGCATCGGCCGCAATGAGGCCGGACGCCACCTGGTTGGCCGCCGTGTTCAACTGCTGGCGGCTGCTGGTGGGCTCTGCCTTGGCGGTCTTCTTGGGCGGAGTCTTTTCCTTGGCCTCGGCGGTCTTGGCCGCGGGCTTGGCGGCCGGCTTGGCTGCAGCAGTGTCCTTCTTGGGAGCGGCTTCTTTCTTGGCAGCGGGCGCGCTCTTCTTGGCGGGCTCTGCAGCGGACTGCGCCAGGGCAAGGCCAGGGGCCACCAGCATCAGGGCGGACGTGAGAATCAGTGATTTCATGGGGAGAGTCCTGCTTAAGGTTTCAAGCGTGGTGGGGAGCGGGGGAAGCAAACCAGTGGGCCACTTCGGGCGGCAGTGCACGCCCGGTCTGGTGGGCGCGTTCGAGCACCTGCCAGTAGTAGCGGTAGCTGGCGCGGTCGTGCAGGGTGCCATCGTGGCTGATGGGCGCCCAGTCGGCCTGCGCCGCGGAAACAGTGATGCGGGCGGCCACGTCGATCTCGTCCTGCTGCGGCGCGAAGGCCTGCAGGATGGGGCGGATCTGGCCGGGGTGGATGCTCCACATGCGGGTGTAGCCAAGCTCCTGCGAGGCGCGGGTGGCGGCGGCCTGCATGGCAGCGGTGTCGGAAAACTCGGTGACCACGCAGTGCGATGGCACCTTGCCGTGCGCGTGACAGGCGGCAGCGATCTCGAGCTTGGCGCGCACCACCAGCGGGTGCTCGAACTGGCCGCGCGAGCCCATGGCCGACGCGGGGATGGCCCCGCCATGCGCGGAGACAAAATCCATGAGCCCGAAGCTGATGCTCTGCACACGCGGGTGCGCGGCGATCTCGAAGGCGCGGTGCACGGCGGCGGGCGACTCGATCAGCACGTGCAGCGGCAGGTGGCCGGCCGATGCGGCCAGCAGCGCCTTCTCGGCGTGCAGCACGTCGTCGACCGACTCGACCTTGGGCACCATGATGTGCGACAGGCGGTGGCCGGCCTCGCCCGCAATGGTGGCGATGTCGTTGGCAAAGGCGGCGTGGTCCACGGTGTGCACGCGGGCAGCCACGCGCGCGCCATCGGCAGCGTTAAGCGCCAGCGATGCGACCAGGGCGGCGTGCTCGCGCTCCTGGCCCACGGGGGCGCCGTCCTCGCAGTCGAGCGTGACGTCGAACATGCAGTGGCCGAACTCGGCGCTCATCTCGGCCTGCAGCTGCAGGCTCTTTTTCATGCGCGCTTCCACGCCGCTGTAGTGGTCGCAGACGGGCAGGCGCACAGCGGCTGCCTGGGCGCCCAACAATACGCTGGCAGGGTGTGCGGGTGCGGACACGGTGCTCATGATGGACGGCGCTGCGCAACGATGAACATGCGCGGAAAGGCCAGCAGGCGGTTGCCATCGCTGCGCTCGGGATAGACCTCGGCGATGCGGCGCTCGTACTCGGCCAGGAAGCTGGCGCGCAGCTCTTCGTTCAGCGGATCGAGGAAGGGGCGCAGGCCGGTGCTGCGCAGCCAGTCGACGATGGAGCCGGCCGTGGGCATGACGTGCTGGTAGACGGTGTGCCACACGTCCACCTGGGCAGCCTCCCTGGCCAGCATGTCGTAATAGCCGCCGATGGTGGCCAGCTCGGTGCGCACGGCATCGGCGTCGCCGATGGGCTCGCGCCACGGTGCTTCGCCGGCCACGGCGCGCATCAGGCGGTGCGAGGGTTCCTGCCGGTTGTCGGGCATCTGGATGGCCAGCACACCGCCGGGGGCGAGCAGGCTGAACAACCGGGGAACCAGGGTTTCGTGCCACGCCACCCATTGCAGGGCAGCGTTGGCGTAAATCAGGTCGGGGGCCACGGTGGGCACCCAGGTGGCGATGTCGCCTTGTTCGAAGGCCGTGCCGGGCAGGCGCTCGCGCGCGCTGGCCAGCATGGCCGCCGAGGTGTCGATGCCGGTGACCTGCGCCTGTGGAAAGCGCCGCACCAGCAGCTCGGTGGAATTGCCCGGCCCGCAGCCCAGGTCCACCACATGGGTGGCACTGGTCAGGGGTACACGCGCCAACAACTCATCGGCCGGGCGCGTGCGCTCATCCTCGAAGCGGCGGTAGAGCGCGGGGTTCCAGTCGGCCATGAAGGACTTTTGGCTACCGATTACAGCAGGTGCTTGACGCCGTCTTGCTCGCCTTGCAGCTCGGCCAGGGTCTTGTCGATGCGCTCTTGCGAGAAGGCGTCGATCTCCAGGCCTTCGACCAGCTTGTACTCGCCGTTTTCGCAGGTGACGGGGAAGCCAAACATGGTGTCCTTGGGGATGCCGTACTGGCCGTCCGATGGGATGCCCATGGTGACCCACTTGCCGTTGGTGCCCAGGGCCCAGTCGCGCATGTGGTCGATGGCGGCGTTGGCAGCCGAAGCAGCAGACGACAGGCCGCGTGCTTCGATGATGGCGGCGCCACGCTTGCCCACGGTGGGCAGGAAGGTGTTGGCGTTCCATTCCTGGTCGTTGATCATCTTGGCGACGCTTTCGCCGTTGATGGTGGCGAAACGGTAGTCGGCGTACATCGTGGGCGAGTGGTTGCCCCAGACGGTCAGCTTCTCGATGTCGGCCACGGCCTTGCCGGTCTTGGCAGCGATCTGGCTGGCAGCGCGGTTGTGGTCCAGGCGCAGCATGGCGGTGAAGTTCTTGCGTGGCAGGTCAGGTGCCGACTTCATGGCGATGTAGGCGTTGGTGTTGGCAGGGTTGCCGACGACCAGCACCTTCACGTTGCGCGAAGCCACGGCGTTCAGGGCCTTGCCCTGTGCCGTGAAGATGGCGCCGTTGACGGCCAGCAGCTCGGCGCGTTCCATGCCTGGGCCACGTGGGCGCGAACCGACCAGCAGCGCGTAGTCGGCGTCCTTGAAGGCGGTCATCGGGTCGCTGTGGGCTTCCATGCCGACCAGCAGGGGGAATGCGCAATCGTCCAGCTCCATCATCACGCCCTTGAGCGCCTTCTGGGGGCCTTCGACAGGAACTTCGAGCAGTTGCAGAATGACCGGCTGGTCCTTGCCCAGCATTTCGCCGGAGGCGATGCGGAACAGCAGTGCGTAACCGATTTGACCAGCGGCGCCGGTGACGGCAACGCGAACGGGCTTCTTGCTCATGGTGAGAACTCCAGGGAAGTGAGGAAATCAGGGGGTGTGTGCAACGCAAGCACCAGCGCCTGTTACCAGCAGCCCGTGCCCCGCAAAACAGCCTTGGAGTGTACCGCCGATTCAATACCCCGGTCAATTTGTCTTATGTCTTATATAAGATATGATCGGGACCCTGAAAAAGCAAACTGGGGAAGGTGTGCGCCTGCCCGTTCGCAGCGCACCACACTCCCCCAGAAACAGCCCCATTCTCGACTGCCATGTCCTCGCTACCGCTCAACGCCGACACCCCTGCACAGCCCGCGGCCAGCGCGGGGTCTGCCACGCCGGCTTTCAGCCCGCTGTACCAGCAGATCAAGGGCCTGATCCTGCAAAGCCTGCAGCAGGGCGAGTGGAAGCCGGGCGAGGCCATTCCCAGCGAGATGGAGCTGGCCGCGCGCTTTCGGGTGAGCCAGGGCACGGTGCGCAAGGCCATCGACGAGCTGGCGGCCGAGAACCTGGTGATGCGCCGCCAGGGCAAGGGCACCTTTGTGGCCACGCATGCCGAGCAGCATGTGCAGTACCGCTTCCTGAAGCTCATGCCCGACACCGGCGACGCCCGCGTGGAGGGCCGCGCCCAGCGCCAGGTGATCGACTGCAAGCGCGTGCGCGCCAGCGCCGACGTGGCGCGCGCGCTGGCGCTGCGCAGCGCCGACCCGGTGGTGCAGGCGCGGCGCGTGCTGTCGTTTGCGGGCGTGCCCACCATCCTCGAGGACATCTGGCTGCCGGGCCAGGCTTTCAAAGGGCTGACGGCAGACCAGCTGGCCAGCTACCAGGGCCCGACCTACGCGATGTTCGAAATCGATTTCGGCGTGCGCATGGTGCGCGCCGAGGAGAAAATACGAGCCGTGTTGCCTGATACCGAACAGGCTGCGGTGCTGAAGGTGGCACCGGGCACGCCGCTGCTCAGCGTGGAGCGCATTGCGTATACCTACAACGACGTTCCGATGGAGTTACGGCGCGGGCTGTACCTCACGGACACCCACCACTACCGTAATGAACTGAGCTGACACTACCCTGGCAACTGAGCGGAAATGTCGGCATTAGGGGCGACTTGAAACCGCGTGTGTTGCGTTGCAATAGAATTTTGCGTTCTTTGCATGTCCAAATTACAAAGCAGTTACATCCACGAAAGCACAAAACATGACCGAACTCGCCAAAAAACGGCCTGAATTCCGCAACATCAATGCCTTCAAGGACCTGACCACCTACCGCATGACTCCTGCAGCGTGGGTTTCGATCCTGCACCGCGGCAGCGGGCTGATCATGTTCCTGTTGCTGCCTTTCATCATCTGGATGTTCGACACCTCGGTGTCGTCCGAAATCTCGTTCGCCCGCTTCACCGCTGCGTTCAACATCGGCATCGGCTTCGTGCCCGGCTGGTTCGTCAAGCTCGCGGCCCTGGCCCTGATCTGGTCGTACCTGCACCACTTCACGGCCGGCCTGCGCCACCTGTGGATGGATGTGAGCCACAGCGCCGTGAACAAGCAGTTCGGCAAGACTTCGGCCCTGGCCGTGCTCGCCATCAGCATCCCCCTGACCCTGGTGCTGGGTGCCAAGCTGTTCGGCCTGTACTGACCGCTCGACAAACCCCATAAAAAAATGGCAGCGGCCGCTGCCCCAAGTGCTCCACGCAGAACAAGACAAAAGGAAAACATCCATGTCCGTCAATTACGGTTCCAAGCGCGTCGTCGTCGGCGCCCACTATGGCCTGCGCGACTGGCTCAGCCAGCGCGTCACCGCCATCCTGATGGCGCTGTTCACGCTGGCCCTGCTGGTCCAGGTGATCTTCAACAAGGGCCCCATGGGCTACGACAAGTGGGCCGGCATCTTCTCGGCCCAGTGGATGAAGGTGCTGACCTTCACCGTGATCATTTCGCTGGCCTGGCACGCCTGGGTGGGCGTGCGCGAAGTCCTGATGGACTACATCAAGCCCGTGGGCCTGCGCCTGGTGCTGCAGGTTTTCACCATCGTCTGGCTCGTCGGCTGCGCCGGCTGGGGCATCCAGGTTCTGTGGCGTCTCTGATTGATCCCCCCCGCGACTGAAGGCAAACAACAATGAGCTACTCCAAAGCTAACATCACCAAGCGCAAGTTCGACGTTGTCATCGTCGGCGCCGGCGGCTCCGGCATGCGCGCCTCGCTGGAACTGTCCCGCGCAGGCCTGAACGTGGCCTGCCTGTCCAAGGTCTTCCCCACCCGCTCGCACACGGTGGCAGCGCAGGGCGGCGTGTCCGCATCGCTGGGCAACATGAGCGAGGACAACTGGCACTACCACTTCTACGACACCATCAAGGGCTCGGACTGGCTGGGCGACCAGGACGCCATCGAGTTCATGTGCCGCGAAGCACCGAACGTGGTGATCGAGCTCGAACACTTCGGCATGCCGTTCGACCGCAACCCCGACGGCACCATCTACCAGCGCCCCTTCGGCGGCCACACCGCCAACTACGGTGAAAAGCCCGTGCAGCGCGCCTGCGCCGCAGCCGACCGCACCGGCCACGCCATGCTGCACACGCTGTACCAGCAGAACGTGAAGTCCAAGACCAACTTCTTCGTGGAGTGGATGGCGCTGGACCTGATCCGCAACACCCAGGGCGACGTGGTCGGCGTGACCGCGCTCGAGCTGGAAACCGGCGACCTGTACGAGCTGCACGCCAAGGCCGTGCTGCTGGCCACCGGCGGCGCGGGCCGCATCTTCGCGGCATCGACCAACGCCTTCATCAACACCGGCGACGGCCTGGGCATGGCGGCACGTGCCGGCATCCCGCTGCAGGACATGGAGTTCTGGCAGTTCCACCCCACCGGCGTTGCCGGCGCGGGCGTGCTGCTGACCGAAGGCTGCCGCGGCGAAGGCGCCATTTTGCTCAACAGCAATGGCGAGCGCTTCATGGAGCGCTATGCGCCCACCCTGAAGGACCTGGCACCGCGTGACTTCGTGTCGCGCTCGATGGACCAGGAAATCAAGGAAGGCCGTGGCTGTGGTCCGAACAAGGACTACATCCTGATGAAGCTCGATCACCTGGGCGCGGACACCATCCGCAAGCGCCTGCCATCGGTGGAAGAGATCGGCCACAACTTCGCCAACGTGGACATCACCAAGGAACCGATCCCTGTGGTGCCCACCATCCACTACCAGATGGGTGGCATCCCCACCAACATCAATGGCCAGGTCGTGGTGCACGATGGTCAGCAGAACCACGTGGTCAACGGCCTCTACGCCGTGGGCGAATGCTCGTGCGTGTCGGTGCACGGCGCCAACCGCCTGGGTACCAACTCGCTGCTGGACCTGCTGGTCTTCGGCAAGTCGGCCGGCAAGCACATCGTGAGCTACGTGAAGGGCTTTGGCGACAACCTGGCAGTGCCTGCCGACGGTGCAGAGCGCACCCTGGCGCGCCTGAACCAGCTACAGGACTCGACCGAAGGCATCTACGCCCAGGACGTGGCCAACGACATCCGCTCGAGCATGCAGCAGCACGCCGGCGTGTTCCGCACGCAGGCCAGCATGGACGAAGGCACGGTCAAGATCAACGCCATCCGCGAACGCGTGGGCGGCGTGACCCTGAAGGACAAGTCCAAGGTCTGGAACACGGCCCGCATGGAAGCCCTGGAAGTCGACAACCTGATCGAAGTGGCCCAGGCCACGATGACCTCGGCCGCGGCCCGCCGCGAATGCCGTGGCGCGCACACGGTGTACGACTACGAGCACCCTGCCGACCACGCTGAGTTCCCGCTGGGCCGCAACGACAAGGAGTGGATGAAGCACACCCTGTGGCACAGCGCGAACAACAGCCTGACCTACAAGCCTGTGAACCTCAAGCCCCTGACGGTGGACAGCGTGCCTCCCAAGGTCCGTACGTTCTGATGAACCAGCAGCCTCACGAAAGAACAACATGAAGCGCACCTTTCAAATCTACCGCTACGACCCGGACAAGGACGCCAAGCCCTACATGCAGACCATCGAGATCGAACTCGACGGCCACGAGCGCATGCTGCTGGACGCCCTGGTCAAGCTCAAGGAGCAGGACCCGAGCCTGTCGTTCCGCCGTTCGTGCCGCGAAGGCGTGTGCGGCTCGGACGCGATGAACATCAACGGCAAGAACGGCTTGGCCTGCCTGACGAACATGAACACCCTCAAGGGCACCATTGTTCTGAAGCCCCTGCCCGGCCTGCCGGTGATCCGCGACCTGATCGTGGACATGACGCAGTTCTTCAAGCAGTACAACTCGATCAAGCCCTACCTCATCACCGAGGACCTGGCCCCCGAGAAGGAACGCCTGCAGAGCCCCGAAGAGCGCGAAGAGCTCAACGGCCTGTACGAGTGCATCCTGTGCGCGAGCTGCTCCACGAGCTGCCCCAGCTTCTGGTGGAACCCCGACAAGTTCGTGGGCCCCGCCGGCCTGCTGCAGGCCTACCGCTTCATCGCCGACAGCCGCGACGAAGCCACGGGTGCGCGCCTGGATAACCTGGAAGACCCGTACCGCCTGTTCCGCTGCCACACCATCATGAACTGCGTGGACGTGTGCCCCAAGGGCCTGAACCCCACGATGGCCATCGGCAAGATCAAGGAACTGATGGTGCGCCGCACTGTCTGACCCTCTTGAGACCCGTACTGCCATGTCCGAGACCCTGACCCCCGTCGCCCAGACGCCGGCCCCTACCGACCTGCTGGACGACCGCGAGCGCGCCAAACTGCACTGGCGCTCGCGCCGCGGCCTGCTGGAGAACGATCTCTACATCGAGAACTTCTTTGCGCTGCACGGGGCCACCATCAACTGGCGCCAGGCCTACGGCATGACCCAGTTGATGGACCTGGCAGACAACGACCTTTTGGACTTGGTGCTCGCCCGCCGTGAGCCCGAAGGTCCGCTCGATACAGAAGAAGTGCGTGAAGTACTCGGCATGCTGCGGCTCAGTGGTGGCGCAGCGCGGCCCCGGGCCTGACCTGGAGACAGGGCCCCTTACCACCGGAATTCCGGCAAACCTACCCAAGGAAAGTAACAATGAAGCTAGCTGACAACAAAGCCACCCTGTCGTTCAGTAACGGCAGCCCCAGCGTGGACCTGCCGGTCTACCAGGGCAGCATTGGCCCGGATGTCATCGACATCCGCAAGCTGTACGCGCAAACGGGCATGTTCACCTATGACCCGGGCTTCCTGTCGACGGCAGCGACCCAGTCGGCCATCACCTATATCGATGGCGACAAGGGCGAACTGCTGTACCGCGGCTACCCCATTGAGCAGTTGGCCCAGAACTGCGACTTCCTGGAAACCTGCCACCTGCTGCTGTACGGTGACCTGCCCAACGAAGCCCAGAAGACCGACTTCACCAGCCGCGTGACCAACCACACCATGGTCAACGAGCAGATGCAGTTCTTCCTGCGTGGCTTCCGCCGTGACGCGCACCCCATGGCCGTGCTGACCGGCCTGGTGGGCGCCCTGTCGGCCTTCTACCACGACAGCACGGACATCAACAACCCGCAGCACCGTGAGATCGCCGCCATCCGCCTGATCGCCAAGATGCCCACCCTGGTGGCCATGGCGTACAAGTACGGCGTGGGCCAGCCCTACATGTACCCGCAGAACAACCTGAGCTACGCAGGCAACTTCCTGCGCATGATGTTCGGCACGCCCTGCGAAGAGTACAAGGTCAACCCCGTGCTGGAACGCGCGCTGGACCGCATCTTCATCCTGCACGCAGACCACGAGCAGAACGCATCGACCTCCACCGTGCGCCTGTGCGGCTCGTCGGGCACCAACCCGTTCGCAGCCATCGCCGCCGGCGTGGCCTGCCTGTGGGGCCCTGCCCACGGCGGCGCCAACGAAGCAGCGCTGAACATGCTGTATGACATCCAGGCCCAAGGCGGCGTGGAAAAGATCGGCGAGTTCATCAAGCAGGTCAAGGACAAGAACTCCGGCGTCAAGCTCATGGGCTTTGGCCACCGCGTGTACAAGAACTACGACCCCCGCGCCAAGCTCATGCAGGAAACCTGCAACGAAGTGCTGGCCGAACTGGGCCTGGAAAACGACCCCCTGTTCAAGCTGGCCAAGGAACTGGAAAAGATTGCCCTGGAGGACGACTACTTCGTGCAGCGCAAGCTCTACCCGAACGTGGACTTCTACTCCGGCATCGTGCAACGCGCCATCGGCATCCCTGTGAACCTGTTCACCGGCATCTTCAGCCTGGCCCGCACCGTCGGCTGGATCGCACAGCTGAACGAAATGATCGGCGACCCCGAGTACAAGATCGGCCGCCCACGCCAGCTGTTCACGGGCTCCGTGCGCCGCGACGTGCCGCCGCTGAACAAGCGTTGATTGAGCACTTGGCGCTGCGCTTTGAAGGCTTCGGTCTTCTTGGCACAGACAGGAAAGCCCGCTTCGGCGGGCTTTTTTATTGGGCTGATTTATCCGTACTCCACGCCACAACAGTACGCTTGTCCGCTCGCATTGGGTGAAAGCAGCCGCAATTCGACAAAGGTATCAGGCCTAAGTGCCACAGCGCTTCTTCAGTCATGGAAGTACTCAGTTCCTCGGCCTGCGATGAACAGGCCCGAAGGCAGCTGCGTATTACGGCCCTCCTGGACATCCGGTTCGGCACCGTGAACACCGAGCTCGACACCGTGGCCACAGCTGAGCAGAGGGCAGGCCAACCCATCGCGGAGGAGCAATTTGGGCTGTGGGCTAGACTTCCGCTTTCGGCCAGCAGCGGACGTTCACCTGTGCTATCCACCGCCGCTGGGCACCGCAGGGTGCTGCCCCGAATAAAAAGTCGCCCGAAGATCGTACACACCACGGCCGCCGCGCGGGCCTGCCCCACCCATCGCCCAATCGCACCCAAATGGGTGCGCGCGCTACCTTTGTGACACCCGACACAGACGGATCACCGCTGTTCGACAAAGATTGGTTTACCCCCTTACGTGCGCACAGCACCGCACCGCTGCGCGCGCTGCACAAGGCGGGCTGTCTTTTTTATCATTTGAACCGAGAGGGTTTCGACCATGCCAGTGACGACCACCGCCGCCCCCCCAATGTCCAGCCCTTCGCGCGCCCCGCGCCAGCGTCAACAGCACCCCCGCAGTGGCCGCGCACCCCGCCTGGCGCTGGCGGCACTGCCGCTGTTGCTGTTGGTGGCATGCGGTGGCGGTGGTGACGATGCCGAGTCGGTGACCCCGCCGCCGGTGGTGGTGCCCGTCACCGGCTACACCGTGGGAGGTACCGTCGCGGGCCTGGGCGAGGGGCGCAACCTGGTACTGCAGGTTCAGGGGGCAGACGATTTGACCGTCGCCGCCAACGGCAGCTTCGTGATGGGGCGCCGCTTCGAGAGGTCCGGCATTGCTGTCGTCACCGTGGCCTCGCACCCCGAAGGCCAGCGCTGCAACGTGGCGCAGCCAACGCAAGTCGTGAACGAAGCCAACATCACCAACGTGTCCGTGCGCTGCGAGACCCTGCCCGCCGGCACCCGCAA